>JAFKKP010000276.1 GCA_017305515.1 Hyphomicrobiales bacterium | reverse complement strand
TTAAGCCGGCATCGGCCCTTGACGCAGCCCGGTTTGAAACCGATTTCTTAACTTCACCAACGGCTTAACTTTCACCTCGGAACGCTTCATGACGATTACCGATCTGGTCGCGCCCGAGGCGATTCTCCCGGCCTTGAAGGCTGTCAGCAAGAAGCAGGCGTTGCAGGAACTCGCAGCGCGGGCGGCTGAGCTTACCGGCCAGAACGAACGTTCGATTTTCGAAGTGCTGCTTCAGCGCGAGAAACTCGGCACCACTGCGGTCGGCTACGGCGTCGCGATTCCTCACGGCAAGCTCCCGAAGCTCGACAAGATTTTCGGGCTGTTCGCGCGGTTGGAGCGCCCGATCGATTTCGAGGCGATGGACGGCCAGCCGGTCGATCTGTTGTTTCTGCTGCTCGCTCCGGAAGGCGCAGGCGCCGATCACCTCAAGGCGCTGGCGCGAATTGCGCGTCTGTTGCGTGATCAGGATGTTGCCAAAAAGTTGCGCGCCTCGCGCGATGCACAGGCACTTTATTCGGTGCTGGCGCTGCCGCCGGCGACAGCTGCGTAAATTCTTCCAACAGTCATCGCAAAACAAAAACGGCAGCGCCAATTGTGCTGCCGTTTTCCGAATCCGTTTCTCAGCTGCTCGGCTTAGTGAACGCTGACAGTTTCCAGATCGTTGCTCCACGCGCTCGCAACCGCCGCTTCGCGGCTGTCGGTCAGCATGATCGGCGTGCCGTCGGCTGTATGCAGCGCGAACAGTTTGAGGCCCGGCGCAATCTGCGGCGCCTGCGGGAAAAGCCCCGGCACGTCTTCCGAGCGAATCTGTTTCACATAGGCGATATGGCCTTCGCCCATGTTGGCCAGCGTCTCCGGCGAGACATCCGGTTCGAAGATCACAGTGTTGGCTTCAGTCATGGTCTCGACTCCTTACAATTGACCAAGCGGTCGAGTCCGCTACTCGTTCCATTATTCATGTTCATTGATGGCTATCTGCTTAACGACCCGTTCAGGTTCCGGCCTGGCGAGGTCGACCGACAGCAGCCCGTTTCTGAGGTCCGCGCCGACGACGAACATCCCGTCCGCCAGCACGAAGGTGCGCTGGAAGTGCCGCGCGGCAATGCCGCGATGGATGTATTGGCGGGTCTTGTCGTCCTGCTGACGGCCCCGGATCACAAGCTGGTTTTCCTCAGTCGTCACATCGAGTTGATCGCGAGTGAAGCCGGCGACCGCCAGCGTGATGCGCAGGCGTTCGGGTTGTCCATCTTCGCGCGCAAGGCGCTCGATATTGTACGGAGGATAACCGTCCGCTCCTTTGACGACGCGGTCGAGCACACGCTCGATCTCGTCAAATCCCAAAAGAAACGGACTCGATAGCGAAGGAACACGAGACATTAACAAAGTCCTCTCGAAGCGACTTTGAAGTGACGGGCCCTTGCGGCGCCCTATCCGGAGAATCCTCCAGACAACACCAATATGGAGAGAGTCGGAGCGCCGTTCAAGATGCTGCAAAGCCCGTAAATTGGGACGAAACCGGTCAGCTATCGAGGCGTTTTCTGCCGTCGGCGCTGAACAGATGCAGCTTTGCGCGTGCCGCCGATGCTTTGATTCGCGAGCCGATAGCGGGCGCGTCCTGGCCCGGAATCCGAACGATGATTTCGCCCGGCGGCAATTCGCCCGGATTGGCGCTGACGCTGGCTGCGCCGTCGTGTTTCGCGCGGCTTCCATAGATGAATGTTTCAGGTCCGACGCGCTCAACTGCATCAACCGTCAGATCGAAGGCGACGCCGCCATCGAATGCCGTGCTATCGACGACGAGATCTTCCGGCCGGACGCCGAGAATTCCATCATGTGCGAAGAGGTTTCCGAATTCGCCGGCCTTCGTCTTTATGAGATTCATCGGCGGCGCCCCGATGAAAGAGGCCACGAATGTCGTCGCGGGCTTCTGGTAGATGTCTAGCGGCTTGCCGATCTGCTCGACCACGCCGCCATTCATCACCACCAGAATATCGGCGAGCGTCATCGCTTCGAGCTGATCGTGCGTGACGTAGATCGATGTTGTTTTCAGGCGCCGCTGCAATCGCTTGATTTCGACGCGCATGGCAATGCGCAGTTTTGCGTCGAGATTCGACAGCGGCTCGTCGAAAAGAAACACTTTCGGCTGACGCACGATGGCGCGGCCCATCGCGACACGCTGGCGCTGACCGCCTGACAACTGACGCGGCTTGCGATCCAGCATCGGGCCGATTTCGAGAATCTGCGCGGCCTCGCGCACGCGTGTATCGATCTCCGCCTTCGGCATGCCGCGATTGCGCAGGCCATAGGCCATGTTGTTGTAGACGGTCATGTGCGGATAAAGCGCGTAATTCTGGAACACCATTGCGATGTCGCGCTCGGCGGGCTCGACCTCGTTCACGACGCGGCCGCCGATGTCGATGGCCCCGCCTGTGATGGTTTCGAGACCGGCGACCATGCGCAACAGCGTGGACTTGCCGCAGCCTGACGGGCCGACCAATACGCAGAACTGCCCATCGCCGACCTCAAAGCTGACGCCTTTGATGGCTTCGACCCCGCCGGGATAGGTTTTGCGGACATCGTTCAGGACAACGTTGGACATCCGTGTTTCCTATTTCTCCGTCTCGACCAGTCCGCGAACGAACAATTTTTGCATCAGGATGACAACCGCGACCGGCGGCAGCATCGCCAGTACCGCCGTCGCCATCACCACTGGCCATTCGGTAAGCGCGTCCGACGTCGTGATCATCTTGCGGATGCCGATGACGATTGTCTGCATGTCGTCGCGCGTGGTGATGAGCAGCGGCCACAGATATTGATTCCAGCCGTAGATAAACAGGATCACGAACAGCGCGGCCATGTTGGTGCGCGACAGCGGCAGCAGCGTATCCTTAAAGAATCGAAACGGTCCCGCGCCGTCGATGCGGGATGCTTCCAGCAATTCATCCGGCACCGTCATGAAGAATTGCCTGAACAGCAGCGTCGCCGTCGCCGACGCAATCAGCGGCAGCGTCAGGCCGGCGTAACTGTCGAGCAGGTGCAAGTCGGCTGCGATCTTGTAGGTCGGATAGATGCGCACCTCGACCGGTAGCATCAGCGTCATGAAGATGAGCCAGAAGATCCACATCCGAAATGGGAAACGGAAATACACGATGGCGTAGGCCGACAGAATCGAGATCGCGATCTTGCCCAGCGCAATCGACAGCGCCATCACCAGCGAATTGAGCAACATCACGCCGACCGGCTCGCGCGTCGATCCGCTGGTGCCAGTGAAAATCGTTTTCTTGTAGACCTCGATCAGATGCCCGCCTGGCAAGAGCGACATTTGCCCGTTGGCGATCTGATAGGCTTCCTGCGTCGAAGCATCAATCGCGAGATAGACCGGGAACGCGACGATGGCGATGCCGATCCACAGGATCAGGTGCGCGACGTAGCGGCGGATGCCCTGACGCTCGACCATCAGTACGTCACCTTGCGTTCGACATAGCGGAATTGAACGGCTGTCAACGCGATGACGATCACCATCAGAACGACGGATTGCGCGGCGGAGGAGCCGAGATTGCCCCCGAGCAGGCCATCGAGATAGACCTTGTAGACCAGCGTTTCCGTCGCTTTTGCAGGTCCGCCGCCGGTCATGGCGTCGATGATGCCGAACGTGTCGAAGAAGGCGTAGACGATGTTGACGACGATCAGGAAGAAGATCGTCGGCGTCAGCAGCGGAAACGTCACCGTCCAGAAACGCCGCATCGGACGCGCGCCGTCGATGGCCGCGGCTTCAAGCACGCTTTTCGGGATCGCCTGCAACCCCGCAAGGAAGAAAAGAAAATTGTATGAAATCTGCTTCCACGTTGCGGCGAGTACGACGAGGATCACGGCGTGATCGCCGTTGAGCAGCGGATTCCAGTTGACGCCGAGATTGCGCAGGCCTCGCGCCACCACGCCGAGCGAAGGGTGCAGCATGAAAATCCACAACACGCCGGCGACGGCAGGTGCCACCGCATACGGCCAAATGAGAAGCGTGCGATAGATGCCGACCCCGCGCAGCGGCTTGTCGGCCATTACCGCTAGCAGAAGCGCGAGCGAGAGGGACGCACAGCCTATCGCAGCCGAAAACAAAAAAGTGCGGACGATCGCGCTGAAATAGCCGGGCTCGTGAAACAGCGCGACGTAGTTTTCAAACGCCACGAAGGTGGTCGAGAGCCCGAACGCATCCTGTAGAAGAAAGGATTGATAGACGGCCTGCGCCGCGGGCCAGTAGAAAAAAATCAGAACAACCGCCGCCTGCGGGATCAGCAGGAGGAACGGCAACAGCCGCGAATGAAAGACGGTTTGTTTCTGCATGATGAAAGTGAGGGCGGGACGCTTTTGCGTCCCGCTCTAGAGATTATTTCGCAACCGTGCGCTCGAACTGCCGCAGCATGGCGTTGCCGCGCTCCGCTGCCGCATCGAGAGCCTCCTTGGCGGTTTTCTTGCCGGCCAAGGCTCCCTCGATTTCTTCCGCCCAGATGTCGCGCAGCTGCACCATGTTGCCGAGCCGAAGTCCGCGCGAATTCTCGGTCGGCTCCTTGTTGGTCAATTCAAGCAGCGGCGTTTCGAGATAGGGCTGTTCCTTATAGAAGCCCTGTTCCTTCGCTTTTGCGTAAGCGGCCTTTGTGATCGGCAGGTAGCCCGACGCCTTGTGGATCGCGACCTGACGGTCGGTGTCGGAGAGGAACGAAAGAAACTTCGCGACTCCTTTGTATTCTTCCGGCGTTTTTCCGCCCATCACCCAGAGCGACGCGCCGCCAATGATGGAATTCTGCGGAGCGCCCTTCACATCCGGATAATAGGGCATCGGAGCGTTGGTCCAGTCGAACTTGGCGTTGCTCTTCACTTGCCCGAAGAATCCGGACGAGGTGAGGAAGATCGGGCATTCGCCAGAGGTGAAACGGCCTTCGCCTGTATTGGTGCGGCCTGAGTAGTCATAGGTCTTGTTCTTCTGCAATTCGATCAGCGTCTCAAGATGCTTGATTTGCAGCGCCTTGTTGAACTCCAGCACAGTGTCGAAGCCGTCGAGGCCGTTAGCCTTGGTCGAAAGCGGCACGTTGTGCCAAGACGATAGCTGTTCGAGATTGACCCACGTCACCCATGCATTTGAGAATCCGCAGGTGTCGTATCCGGCAGCCTTCAGTTTTTTTGCGTCGTCGAAGACTTCCGGCCATGTTTTCGGAATCTCGGCGATGTTGGCTTTCTTCAATGCATCCTTGTTGATCCACATCACGGTGGAGGATGAGTTGAACGGGAACGACAGCATCTCGCCCTTGGATGTCGAGTAGTAGCCGGTGATTGCGGGCAGGTATGCCTGCGGATCGAACTTCTCGCCGGCCTCGGCCATCAGTTTGTAAACCGGCTTCACTGCGCCGGTCGCGGCCATCATGGTGGCAGTGCCGACTTCGAACACCTGCATGATATGCGGGGCGTTGCCTGCGCGAAATGCGGCGATGCCGGCGTTCATTGTGTCCGGGTAGCTGCCCTTGTAGGACGGCACGACCCTGTAGTCGCTTTGCGACGCGTTGAACTCTTCCGCGAGTTTGACAACGACTTCGTTGTTGCCGCCGGTCATGGCATGCCACCACTGGATTTCGGTGACGGCGTGGGCAGGGTTTGCGAAAGAGATAAGGGCCGAGGCGGTCAGGCCCAGGCCGGTTTGGCGAAGTGTCATCGATGGTCTCCCGGTATGCGTCATCGTCGTTCGATCGGCGATCGTTGCGCTTTATCAGCGCCGGATGACGTTCAAGTGATGCAATCGTAGTCGGGGAGGGCGACCTGAGGGAAGCGGGAAAGTAGCCGTATCTTGCAATATCGCGGCGCTATTTCGCCTTTGCGGCAGGATTTGCGTTGGATGCGTCGGCACCCACCGTCTCCGGCGGAGTGCCCATCGCTTCGCCGGCCGCAACCTTGCACGCGATATTCTGTGTTGAGAGCGCGGAAACATTGACGGGATCTCCGTTCTGGTTTCGCATCTCGAAATGATCCTTGCCCTGGTTCAATTCATAGACGACCTTCGCCTGACAGGATGTTCCATTGGACGAAATGTCAGTGAGTAGGCGATAGCTTCCTACCAGCGTAACTTGATGCAGCTTTGAGTCTGAATACAGCATCTGCACGCCGCGATTGAAGTCGCCGAGCGCCCCTAGCGCGTATCGCGAACTCGAATGTGCCGGATCGTTACGCACATAAGACAACCGGCTGGAAATTTCCGCCGCCGATTTCACGTAAATCACGATTTCGCGGCGGACGTGCTTGAGGCCCGGAGCGGGAGAGACCTCCTGCTGATCTTCGACATAGTTGAGCTTGAAAGTCTTACCGGTGAAGTTCTCAAATCCCGCGTAGGGATTTGCGTCCTTCGGCGGTTGCGCAACGGGTTGCGTTCCGCGACTGTCCGGTCCCTTGCTTGCCACGACCGTATTCGCGGTCGCGCTGTCGAGCTTGCTTCGCGCGGCACGCGCAAGGTCGGCATAGAAACCCTTTGGGTAGTTGTTGATGAACGCATCCCACGCGGGTTTCGTATTCACGGCAGCAGCGAGTTCATAGTCCTGACGCAGCTTCGAGTCGGGATCGAGGGCTGCGACCTGCGCCGGCACAGTCGCGGCGCGGGCAGGTGCGGCAACAAGCGCCACGTCGTCGCCGCCGAGCGAACCGTAGACGAACGGCTCTTGCTTGTTGGATGTCTCTTTCAAAACCGAATCCCGGACGTAGCCGAGCGACTTTCGCAAATCCTGTCCCGGCACCGGCAACTGCACGAGAAGTGCCGTTGTGAAGGGACTGTGGCTTCCTGCACCGTCTGACGCGGTCGAGCCGGCCTTCGCGGCATATGCAATGAGGGTGTTCGGGTTGGCCGGTTCGACTTTCGCGAGGCCGCGCTCGATGCCGCGCGAGCCGATGCTTCGCTTCATGGTGGTTGCAAAAGGATTGTCACGGCAGGCGTCGAGAATGACCAGACGCAGTTTCTTGGCCGGCTCGATGGTCTTGACGATGCGGTCGAGCGATACGGCTTCATCTTCGACATCGATGTCACGCTCGAGCTTGGTGTCGATCGGCAACACATAATTCGTGCCGTCGACCTCGATGCCGTGTCCCGCGTAGAACACCACCGCAACGTCAGCGTCTGCGACCTTGTCGGAAAAATCGCGGATCATCTTCTTCATATCGGCGACGCCGATATCTTGACGAGAGTCGACGGAGTCGAAGCCTGCCTTCTTAAGCATTTCGCCGATGGCGGCTGCGTCCTTCGATGGATTCGGAAGCTGATTGACGTTCTTGTAGGCGGAGTTTCCGATCACCAATGCAACGCGCTTGTCGGCAAGCGCCGGCGCACTCGAAAGCGAAGCCAGCAAAACCGCGATTGCGAGAGCGGGCGATTTGCGAAGAGGCGTCCCGAACATGACCCGGCTCCCGTCCATTCCGTTGGGCTGCGTCAAATTGCCATAAAGGTTCCGGCGGCGGAAGGTCGCGAACAGAGGCGATCGCCATTTGGCAATCACCTTTCTGTTGTCGCCCGGCCTGGGGAGCGAGTTCGTCTTTGCAGCAAAAATTTTGGAATTTTAGCGTTTGCGATCCGGACCGGCGACGATGCCGGACGCGCGCAGCTCTGCGATTTCTTTGGCCGAGTAGCCAAACTCCGAGAGGATTGTGTCGGAGGGCTCGCCGAATCTCGGCGGCACATGAAGCAGGCTGGCCTTGGTCCGGTCGAAGCGGATCGGCGAGGCGACGCCCTTGTACCAATCTTTTTCGATGATATCGCCGCGATGCTTGACGTGCTCGCTCTCCAGCACCTTATCGACCGCCTGGACCGGTCCCGCAGGCAATCCCGCCGCCAGCAACCGGCGGCACAATGGCTCGCTGTCCTGATCCTTGAGAATGGTTTCCAGTTCCACGCGAAGCTCATCGCGATTGATGACGCGGTCGCGGTTTCTCGCGAAGCGCGGGTCGGCACCGAGTTCAGGCTTGCCGAGTTCTTTCATGAGTTTGCGGAACGTGCCGTCATTACCGACGCCCATGAAGACGTCGCCATCGCGCGCGGGAAAGACGGCGTAAGGATAGAGATTGGGGTGTTCATTGCCGGTCAACGCCGGCGGCTTGCCATGCATGAAGAAGTTGGCCGTGTGCGGATGCATGATCGCAAGGCCGGTTTCAAAAAGTGTCGTCTCGACGAACTGACCCTTGCCGGATTTTGCGCGTTCGGCGAGTGCCATCAGAATTCCAACGGTTGCATAAAGCCCTGTCGACATGTCGACCAGCGCAACGCCGATGCGTGTCGGCCCGCTTTGCGGCGATCCTGTCGCAGCCATCAATCCGACCATCGACTGGATGATGGCGTCGTAGCCTGGATGCCCGCCGTGCGGACCGTCCGCGCCGAAACCGGAAATCCGGCAATGAATGAGCTTGGGAAATTTTCCGCGAATGAAGTCGTTGCCAATGCCCCATTTGTCGAGAGTGCCGGGCTTGAAGTTCTCGATCAGCACGTCGGCCGTCTCCAGCATCTTCATCAGCACTTTGCGGCCGCCTTCGACGGAGAGGTCGAGACTGACCGAACGCTTGTTGCGGTTGGTGCCGATAAAATACGCGGCGTCGTCGTCATGAAACGGAGGGCCCCAATCGCGTGTCTCGTCACCCGCCGGCGGCTCGACCTTCACAACATCGGCGCCGTGATCCGCGAGAATCTGTGTGCAGTAAGGGCCACCGAGGACGCGCGAAAGATCGATCACACGCAGACCGGAAATAGCGCCCGTCGAATTTTGTTCGGCCATCTAATACCTTCACAGTCGGTCACGCCGTCCGGCGTCATGTATGAGCGGCACCTTTGAGCAATAGCGCCGACAGGGTCAATATTGGCGCCGATTGAGCCAATCCCGATTGATCCTGAAAGCTCGTCTTAACCAGCAGGCTGCGTGTTCACCAGCCTTTGCTCGCGAGGCAGTCGCCTCAAAATTGCGGACAAGCTATGCTGCTGCTTTGCAACGATGCAGAGCAGATAAAACCATGCCGATGGAAACTGTCGAGAAGGCTAACCCTGAAAAGCTCCGCAAGCGAAGCCTGTTGACAGGCTCGCTGGTCGCTTTGCTGCTGCTCGCTCTGCCGCTTGCCGTGTGGTTCGATCTGACGCATTTGGCGGAAACGGGGTTGCGCCGACAGGCGTCCGACCTCAATTCGGTTATCAGCAGCGTGCGCGGATATTATGCGACGAATGTCGTCGGCAGAATTCTGTCGTCGCTTGAGCCGACCAAAGTGGTTCACAACTACGAATCGGTGCCCGGCGCTATCCCAATCCCTGCAACGCTGTCGCTTGAACTCGGCAAGGTGATCGGCGAGCAGCAGAA
>JAFKKP010000275.1 GCA_017305515.1 Hyphomicrobiales bacterium | reverse complement strand
CACCGTGGAGGCCGCCGCGATCCTGTTCACGGTGCTGCTCGCGTTCACGGAGATCCGCCATTATGTCAACAACGGCGACATCTATCGTCTGTCGTCGGATCTGATCGAGATCGGCCTGCAGGTCAGCGTCGCGCTGGCGATGGCCATCGGGCTTGAGCGGCTGCGGATCAAGTCGCACAGCATCGTTCACAATGTCGCGGCGGTTGCGCTGACCGTGTTGGCCGGACTTGCGATCCTGTTCGGTTTGTTCTTCCTGGAAAACCCGACGATCTGGCCAATCCAAATCGAAGGCCAGTTCATCAACGAATTGCTGCTGTGTTACGCGCTGCCGTCGGTGCTCGCGCTGCTGTTATCCTACGCGGCCGCAGGTCAACGCAGACCCGGCTACGTCAACACCATTGCCGGCGGCGCGCTTGTGCTCGCGATTGCCTATATGTCGTTTGAAATCCGCCGCCTCTATCAGGGAACGAATCTATCTCACGGCGGAACGAGTGACGCCGAGCAATACACGTATTCGGTCGTGTGGCTCACCTTCGGCGTGCTGCTGCTCGTTGCGGGGCTGGCGATGCCGTCGCAGCGCGCGCGGCTTGCATCTGCGGTGATGATTACGCTCACCGTGCTTAAGGTGTTCATCATCGACATGAGCGCGCTGACGGGTGCTTACCGCGCGTTCTCGTTCATCGGTCTTGGATTGGTCTTGATGGCAATCGGCTGGCTGTACCAGCGCGTGCTGTTCAGGCAGAAGCCGTCGTCCGCTGACGGCGACGCTAAAACCTGATCGCGATCGGAGCGGCGATTACTGCGCGGACGAACGGCGCAGTTCGAGAGCGGGTTCGCTCTGCACGGGTTTGACTTCTGCGCGCGCATCCGCCGACTGCGTCGGCTCGGGATGGATCGCACGCGGACGCGACACCGAACGCGCGAGATAAACGCGGCCGTTGCCCTGCTTGCGGAAATCGCAATACGCAAATCCGAGACCTGAGACTGAGCCGCGGAAACTGACTTCGCTGTTCTTGTCGAGATTGAAGCACGGCTCGAACGGCAAGCCCTTGATCGAAGCGCAGATCTGCTGGCCGCGTACCTGAAGCGTATTCGCCGGCAACCGCGCGCCACGCATCAGTCCGGCGCCGCCGAGCTGGATATTGCCCTGCGCCGAGCCGTCATCGAGAATTTTGCCGATGCCTTTGGTGCCGTCGAAGCAGTTGAAGGCGAAGAGCTTGCCCGCGATGAATTTGCGCGCTTCGTCGGCATTCATGTTTTCCGCTTTCGCGGGAGCCATGACAGCGCCGAGAAGAAGTGCTCCTGAAACGATACGCGCAAACATGGCGACTCCAACTCACTGAACTGGCGGATTGGGAACAACCGCGTCACGGCGTTCGCTTAACCCGCTGATTACCATACCAACCAAGGCGACATTGAAGCAGCATGGTTTGCAAAGTCTGAACGCCGTCAGCCGATTTTCACCACGGTGCGGCCGCGCACCTGACCTGCCAGAATTTTCGGCGCGACGTCCAGCACATCGGCCAAGCCGATTTCAGTAGTCATTTCAGCAAGTTTCTTGTGGTCCAAGTCCTTGGCGATACGCTCCCAGGCCGCCTTCCGAGGCCCGATCGGGCACATCACGGAATCGATGCCCAAAAGGCACACTCCGCGAAGAATGAAAGGCGCGACCGACGACGGTAAATCCATGCCCGCCGCGAGACCGCAGGCGGCAATCGCGCCGCCGTATTTCGTCATCGCAAGAAGATTTGCGAGCGTCGTGGAACCGACGCTGTGGATGCCGCCGGCCCAGCGTTCCTTGGCGAGCGGCTTGCCCGGTGCGGAGAGTTCATTGCGGTCGATGATCTCGGATGCGCCAAGCGCACGAAGATAATCGGCTTCCGCCGGACGGCCGGTTGACGCGATCACATGAAATCCGAGCTTGGAAAGCAGCGCCACGGCGACCGAACCGACGCCGCCGGCAGCACCCGTGACAATCATCGCGCCGTCTTTCGGCGTCAGACCGTGTTTTTCGAGTGCAAGCACCGAGAGCATCGCGGTGAACCCCGCAGTTCCAACCGCCATCGCTTCGCGCGCGGTCATGCCGGATGGCAGACGCACCAGCCAATCGCCCTTCACGCGGGCCTTTTCGGCATAGGCACCGAGATGGGTTTCACCCAAACCCCAGCCGGTCGAAATGACCTTGTCACCTGCTTTCCACCCTGCATGCTTGGAGTCGATCACGGTGCCGGCGAAATCGACGCCCGCGATCATCGGAAAGCGACGAACGACCGGAGATTTGCCGGTGATCGCAAGCCCGTCCTTGTAATTTACCGTGGACCATTCGACCGCGACGGTGACATCGCCATCCATCAGATCGGTCTCATCGAACTGCGCCAGCGTGGTGGTCGTGCCTTTTTCTGCCTTGTCGATCCGGATTGCCTTGAAGCTCGCCACGCTCAACTCCCGTGTTCTTGCCGATGTGCTGCGCCTTCATTGAAGGCTCCGCACGACCTTGCCAACCCGGATTATCCGCGTCTCCCTCGCAGGGCAGCGATGCGGCGCACGATGAAAAATTTGGCAGCCGCATCTGGCGAAGCGGATGCGGACCTGTTATATTAGTTTTGCTCGTTATGAGAATAAGTATCTGTGACGAGACGGTTGGGACCTTCAACGTGATGACGCGTTAGTCCCTGAGCGGACTGAGTTTGGAACGCCGGCCCGAAAGGCCGGATTTCTCAGAGCCTAGATATGCTCATCTTGAGTATAAATAGGCCGATAGGAGAATGCGATGCCGATTTCTGGAATTTTCGGTCCGGATGATTTTGGCAATCCGGTTCATCGCCGCACCACGGGCCAGGCTCGCGCGCGTGTTACGGACGCCGAGCGCGCCCGCGCGCTGCCGATGCCCTCGCTCGAATGGACGCCCGAAGTCGAGCGTGCGACCGCGCATCTCTATGAGAACGTCAAGAACGTCATTCCTGAAATCGAATGGCCGTTCATGGCGCCTTACGTCAAGGCGATCAACGATCTGAAGAAGCAGCGCAACGCCGTCATCCTCGCGCATAATTATCAGACGCCTGAAATCTTCTACTGCGTCTCCGACATCGGCGGCGACTCGCTGCAGCTTGCGCGCGAAGCGACGAAGGTGAAGGAAAAGGTCATCGTCCAGTGCGGCGTGCACTTCATGGCCGAGACCTCGAAAATTCTGAATCCCGACAAGACCGTGCTGATCCCGGATTCGCGTGCGGGCTGTTCGCTCGCCTCGTCGATCACGGGCGCGGACGTGCGCCTCCTGCGCGAGCGCTTTCCCGGCGTGCCGGTGGTCGCCTATGTCAACACATCCGCCGACGTGAAGGCGGAGGTCGATATCTGCTGCACCTCATCGAACGCGGTGCATGTCGTCGAGAGCCTGAACTCCGACACCGTCATCATGCTGCCCGATCAGTATCTGGCGAAATATGTCGCGTCGAAAACGCGCGTGAAGATCATCGCGTGGAAAGGCGCATGCGAAGTGCATGAGCGTTTCACGGGCGACGAACTGCGAAGCTATCGCGCGGCCGATCCGAGCGTGCAGATCATCGCGCATCCCGAATGCCCGCCCGACGTGATCGCCGAAGCCGACTTCACCGGCTCGACTGCGCACATGATCGACTGGGTCCGCAACAACAGGCCCAAGCGCGTCGTCATGGTCACCGAATGTTCGATGGCCGACAACGTGCAGGCCGAACTGCCGGATCTGGAAATCGTGCGTCCGTGCAATCTGTGTCCGCACATGAAGCGCATCACGCTGCCGAAAATTTTGGACAGCCTGATCTATCTGCGCGAGGAAGTGACGGTCGATCCGGCGATCATCGACAAGGCGCGCCGTTCGGTCGAGCGGATGATAAATCTGAAGAACTGAGCCGGACTTTCCGGCGGATCGGCAATTGCCATGAGCCAGACGTCTCACGATGTCCCACGCACGTTCGACGACGTCATCATCGTCGGCGGCGGGCTTGCGGGTTTGTTCTGTGCGCTGAAGCTTGCGCCGCGGCCCGTTACGGTGATCTCCGCAGCGCCTTTAGGCCAGGGCGCATCGACGGCATGGGCTCAGGGCGGAATCGCGGCCGCCGTCGCGGAAGGCGATACGCCGGAATCTCACGCGGCCGATACGATTGCCGTCGGTGGCGGCATCGTCGATGAGGATGTCGCATTCGGGCTGGCCTCGGAGGCGCGTGCGCGCATCGAAGACCTCTTGCAATACGGCGTGCCGTTCGACCGCGATCTTGAAGGCAAACTCGCTGTCGGGCGCGAGGCTGCGCATTCCGCCAAGCGCATCGTGCATGTGCAGGGCGATCGCGCCGGTCATGCCATCATCGCGGCCCTGATTGAGACGGTCCGCAAAACGCCGTCGATCCGTGTGATCGAAGGCTATGTTGCAGAGGCGCTCCTGGCCGACGGCGACGCCGTCACGGGATTGCAGTTGCGTGCAGCGAACGATCCGACCGCAGCACCGCTAATCGTCCCCTCTCGTGCCATCGTGCTCGCGACCGGCGGTATCGGGCATCTCTACGCCGTGACGACGAATCCGCCGGAGGCCAGCGGATTGGGCCTCGCCATTGCTGCGCGCGCAGGCGCGATCATCGCCGACCCCGAATTCGTGCAGTTTCATCCGACCGCCATCATGGTCGGCCGCGACCCGGCTCCGCTTGCGACGGAAGCATTGCGCGGCGACGGCGCGATCCTCATCAACGGCAACGGCGAACGCTTCATGCTGGCGATCAATCCGCTGGCTGAGCTTGCACCACGCGACATCGTCGCGCGCGGCGTGTTCGCGGAGATCGCCGCCGGTCGTGGCGCGTTTCTCGATGCGACCAAGGCGCTCGGCGCGGAATTCGCGAAAAAATTTCCGACGGTCTATGCAAGCTGCATCGAAGCCGGCATCGATCCGGCAACGCAGCCCATCCCGATTGCACCGGCAGCACATTATCACATGGGCGGCATCGCCGTGGACAAACACGGACGCACATCTCTCAAGGGCCTCTGGGCCGGCGGCGAAGTCTCATCGACCGGCGCGCATGGCGCGAATCGTCTCGCATCCAATTCGCTGCTTGAGGCTGTGGTCTATGCCGCGCGCATCGCCGAAGACATCGACGGTCAGGATTTCGGTGCGAGGCTGAAACCTGCGGTGTCGTCGATCCCGCGCAATTGCGCGATGCCGCCGCTGGTTGAGTCGAATCTGCGCCAGATGATGAGCGCGAATGTCGGTGTGATCCGCAATGCGCACGGTTTAGCGGAGGCGGTAAAAGCATTCGCCGCAATCGAGAAGGATACGGGCAACATCGCATTGCGCAACATGGCGACGACGGCGCTTCTGGTGGCTGCGTCAGCATGGTCGCGGCGTGAAAGCCGCGGCGCGCATTTCCGCTCGGACTTTCCAAATGAAGACCCGGCGCAGAAACGCCGCACCATGACGACGCTCATCGACGCGCGGAACGTCGCGGCGGCGCTGGACGACGAAAGCCTTACGCGCCGCGCGTCCGCAGGAACGTAGAACAATGGAAGTCCATAACCCCGCCGACCTGCTTTACCCCGAAGCGTTTCTCTCGCCGCTCGCCATCGAGGAAGCCGTTATGCGCGCGCTCGACGAGGATCTCGGCCGCGCCGGTGACGTGACCTCGATTGCAACCGTTCCCGAACGCACGCCGGGACGCGCCGTCATGGTCGCGCGTCAGGCCGGCGTCGTCTCGGGCCTTCCTTTTGCGGTTGCCGCATTTCACGCGCTGTCGCCGGAGGTTCATATTGAATCGCACGTGAGAGACGCTGCGGCCGTCGCGAAAGGCGCAAAGCTGCTGACGGTCTCCGGCCCCGCGCGCGCGATTCTGGCGGGCGAACGCACGGCATTGAATTTCGTCGGGCGTCTGTCAGGCGTCGCCACTCTGACCGCCACTTATGTGAAGCAGGCCGCCGGCACAAAACTTCGCATCTGCTGCACGCGCAAGACAACGCCCGGTCTGCGTGCTGCGGAAAAATACGCCGTGCGCTGCGGCGGCGGCTTCAACCATCGCTTCGGTCTCGACGACGCGATCCTCATCAAGGACAATCACATCGCGGTTGCGGGCGGCGTCAAGGCCGTGCTGAAACGCGCGCGGGCGCATGTAGGTCATCTGGTAAAAATCGAGATCGAAGTCGATACGCTCGATCAGTTGCGCGATGTTCTGGCCACCGGACAAGCCGATGTCGTCTTGCTCGACAACATGGACGTCGCAACGTTGAAACAGGCCGTGAAGATCGCGGACAATAAAGTCGTGCTGGAAGCGTCCGGCGGCGTGACGCCTCAATCCGTCGCAGAGATCGCAAAGACCGGCGTAGACTACGCGTCGAGCGGCGCGCTGACACATTCCGCCCCGAATTTCGATGTCGCGCTCGACATCGAAATGTAACGGCTAGCGTTTCGCCGATTCCATTTCGGCGGAGCTTTTCGCAGCTTCCGCAAGTTTGGCGGAGATCGCGGCGGTTTCAGCCGGATCGCCCCAGCTCGGCGCATCGGCGCCGTCGCCCCACGCGCGCGGGCGATAGAATGTATGCACACCGAATTTGTACATCTTCTTCATCTCGTTCACCCAGGACGGGCGAACCCAATAAGCGTGGTAATGCGTGGACTTTCCGACTTCGGGCAGCCAGATGCGCCCGTCGAGCGTGGCCTGCGCGATTTTCTTCGCACGCTCCCACATATCCGGCTCTTTGACGACATCGCGGATGCCGTCGCAGGCAAACGTGAACTGGCAGGCCAGATGCCGGTTTGAGTTCTGATAGACGACGCCGCACACCGTGTTCGGATAGTAGCCGGAGAACGCACGGTTGACGACGACCTGCGCCACCGCCATCTGCCCGCGCACGGCCTCGCCGCGCGCCTCGAAATAGATCGCCTCAGTCAGACATTTCTCTGACTTGGCGCGCGACGCAGCATCCAGTCCGAGACGTTCGGCAGGCGTGCGCGGACGCTGGCTTTCAGACGTGACTTGGCCCTTGCCGGCAACACTCTCGCCTTCGGAAATGTCGTTGGTATCCAGCGACAGCGAAGCCAGCTTCATGTCGGGATCGTTGTTCTGGAGAACGATCGTCGGCTCCTCGCCCGGACGCCAGCGTTCGAGCGATTCGCTGCTGGGGCCGAATGCGGAGTTGCCGAAATACTGGCTGGAGGTCTGGAACGAGAAAGTTTCGGTTTCCGGCGTCTGCGACGGATCGGCGCTGGCGGTTTCGGACGCGTCTTGATTCAACGGATGATTTTTCGGCAGGCCCCGAAGCGAGCCTGCGGCATCGTATTGCGGAAGACGCGGCGCATTCAACGCGGCTTCGAGTTCGGCATCGAGCGGCGCGTGCGCGTCCGCAGTCTTCGCATTGACGACCGGCGCGTTGTCGGTCGGGCGATCCTGCGTCTGATCAGGATTTGATTCCGCGGGAGCCGCGTCTGTCGTTGCCGGTTGCGGCGCGCGGATCGGAAGGCGGTCGCCCTTTCCCGAACGAACGACCTTGGGAAAATCGGATTTCTGAAGCGGGCGAAGCATCTGGCCCAGCGGATTGTCGCCGAGCGAGCCGGTGACATCCACGCCCCGGCTTTCGAGACTTGCAAGGCGGACAGGCGCGGTTTCGGGAACGTGCGTACCGATCGGACGCGGCAGATTGAAGGAAGCGACTTGCAGGCTGCGGCGCGAGGACGCGAACAGAAACTGCTGCCAATGCTCGGCGACGCCCGGCTGACGCGCCAGCAAGGCGGCAATGTCCTGATACCCGATTTCGGTCGGGCTCAGACTCGCAAGCAGGGCCAGAACAAAGACGAAGGGCGCAAACCGTGCGCCCTTCGCCCCGTTACGCAACATAAACATTTTACGCTCACGCAACTAACGCTTACACACGCGACCGGACGACACGTTCAGTGCAACCCGATCGAGTGTGTTGATATCTAATTAAAGTTGCCGTGGGGTTAATCGGACGGACCTACGGGACACACGCAAGCATTTGATCCAAATTGCAAAATCACTTCGCAATCGGTGGTAAATTTCGCCTGCAACAAGGTGGTAAAGATCGCGTCAACGATGCCGTATAACGGCAATGCTGACGCGGAATTTACCGGCGCTTTCGCTTACGCCTGACTGGCTGCGACCTTGCCCAACGCAGCCTGCGCGGCTGCCAGGCGCGCAATCGGCACGCGATAAGGCGAACACGACACATAGTCGAGACCGACCTCGTGGCAGAACGCGACCGAGGCAGGATCGCCGCCGTGTTCGCCGCAGATGCCCATCTTGAGGCCGGGGCGAACCTTGCGGCCGCGCTGCACGCCGATTTTCACGAGTTCGCCGACGCCATCGGGGTCGACGGAGACGAACGGATCGATCTCCAGAATGCCCTTGGCGACATAGGTGCCGAGGAAGCTCGCGGCGTCATCGCGGCTGATGCCGTAGGTCGTCTGCGTCAGATCGTTGGTGCCGAACGAGAAGAACTCCGCAGTCTTCGCGATGTCGCCGGCCATCAGACAGGCGCGCGGCAATTCGATCATCGTACCGGTCTGGTAGGTGAGCTTCGTCCCGGTCTCACGCATCACCGATTGTGCCGTCGCATCGATGCGCGCCTTGACCAGATCGAACTCGGCCTTGGTCGCAATCAGCGGCACCATCACTTCAAGCCCGACGGCCTTGCCGGTGCGCTTGCCGGCTTCGACCGCGGCCTCGAAAATCGCGCGCGCCTGCATCTCGGCAATCTCGGGATACGCAATTGCCAGACGACAGCCACGGAATCCGAGCATCGGGTTGAACTCGGACAATTCGCGCGCACGATCCGCAAGACGGCGCGGATCGGCGTTCATCGCACGCGCGACTTCCTCGATTTCCGCCTGCGTGTGCGGCAAGAATTCATGCAGCGGCGGATCGAGCAGACGAATAGTGACGGGAAGTCCCTTCATGATCTCGAACAGATCGACGAAATCGGCGCGCTGCATCGGCAGCAATTTCGCAAGCGCCGCGCGGCGGGCCTGCTCGTCTTCGGCCAGAATCATCTCCCGCACGGTGCGAATGCGCGTTTCCTCGAAGAACATGTGCTCGGTGCGGCAAAGGCCGATGCCTTCGGTGCCGAATTTCAGTGCGGTGCGCGCGTCGGCCGGCGTGTCGGCATTGGTGCGAACCTTGAGCTTACGCACCTGATCGGCCCAGCCCATCAGCGTGTTGAAATCGCCGGACAGTTCCGGCTCGATCATCGGCATGCGGCCAGCCAGAACCTGACCGATCGAGCCGTCGATGGTGATGATGTCGCCTGCCTTGAAGCTGCGGTTGCCGATGGTCATCTGGCCGCGCCCGTAATCGACGCGAATGGTGCCACAGCCCGACACGCAGGGCTTGCCCATGCCGCGCGCAACCACAGCCGCGTGCGAAGTCATGCCGCCGCGCGTGGTGAGGA
>JAFKKP010000274.1 GCA_017305515.1 Hyphomicrobiales bacterium | reverse complement strand
AGACATCGCGGAACTCGGTCACCGGCACGATCTGCGGCAGCCCGGCCCGCGCGATCTTGGCCGAGTTCAGCAGGCAGTCGAAATACTGCTTGCCGAACTTGGAGGCCTGGATCGTCGCGGTATCGAGATAGGCCGAGGAACGACCGGGCGCGCCGGCGCCGCTCTTCAGCATCGCGAGCTGGTTCTTCTTGTTGGTCATGAACTGGAGGTAGAGCCAGGCCGCCTCCTTCTTGGAGGAGCCGCGCGAGATGCCCATGCCGTCGGCGAACATCGCCGCGTGATGCGCCTTCGGCCCCGGCGGCGTTGGGCCAGCACAGTAGAGAAGTTCTCCTCGAGTTCGGCGTACTGCCAGATGAGATCGAAGCCTTGCTCATGGCCGGTGTTGTGCTTCAAGCTTAACGATCCAGCGACAGAAAATCTCCCCGGACTCTGACCTGATTGCTACTGTGATCTGTCCGCTATCTCATTCGCGAATTTAGGACTCAAGCCGATTGCAATGCAGTTGGTCTGTCCATCTGATGTGGCCTAATGCATCGGTTGCGTTAGTCTGTGCCCAAAAGGAAAATGAGAATGTTGAAATCGAGAAAATTGGGACAGCAAGGTTTAGAGGTCTCTGAGTTGGGCCTTGGCTGCATGGGCATGAGTCACGCCTATGGAAACGCTGACGATAAAGAATCCATCGCGACTATTCACCGTGCAATCGATCTTGGGTGTACGTTTTTCGACACTGCAGAAATTTATGGGCCGTTCAAGAACGAAGAGCTGTTAGGCGAGGCGATAAGGCCTTATCGCGACAAAATAAAAGTCGCGACCAAATTTGGGTTTATCGTTGGCGGTCGCGCTTTTGAGGGCGCCGATAGCAGGCCGTCACATATTCGAGAGGTTGTTGAAGCCTCCCTCAAACGGCTTCAAACAGACCGCATCGATCTTCTTTATCAGCACCGCGTCGATCCAAACGTGCCGATCGAAGACGTTGCGGGTACGGTCAAGGACCTAATACGAGAAGGGAAAGTCTTGCATTTCGGATTATCGGAGGCGGGGGTCGACAATATTCGACGCGCACATGCGATCCAACCGATTTCAGCGCTTCAGAGCGAATACTCGATTTGGGAGCGCAATCTCGATGTAGGGATCAGGCCACTGTTATCGGAACTGGGCATAGGTCTTGTTCCTTTTAGTCCTTTGGGACGTGGCTTTCTAACTGATGCGTCCAAGCGCGCTGAGGATTATCCGCAGGACGATTTTCGTGCGAAGGGTGATCCTCGATTAAAGGGTTCTAATTTTGACGCGAATTCCGCAATTGCAGATACGGTCCGAGATGTCGCTCAAAAGAATGGAGTGACGTCTGCTCAAGTTGCGCTCGCTTGGTTGCTGCAACTTGGCGATGACGTTGTGCCGATACCAGGAACGAAACGGCAATCTCGCCTAGAAGAGAACTTCGCTTCCGCTTCGGTCGCCTTGCCGTTGGTCGATATTGAACTCTTAAATGGTGTCCAGAAAGCCGTCGGAGAACGATACACCAGCCGAGCGATGGCGATGGTCGACCGATAACCAACCAGAACGTTGTTAATCAACTAGAAGCTGCAGATCGTTGGTCGACGCTTAGGGAAGCTCCCATTGCCTCAATCTCAAAACATCGTCGCGCTGCTCCTGCTCTGGCTTGCTGGGAACGCCATGCGGTTGACTGTTCTTGCGGTGCCACCCGTTCTTTCACTGATAATTTTTGACTTAAAGCTCTCAGGCACTCAGGTCGGAATACTCAACGCGATTCCTGTCTGCCTTTTTGCGCTCATTGCTATTCCGGGTTCCGCTCTGATCGCGCGAGTAGGCGCGGTGCCGGCGCTCATTGTAGGACTTGTAATTACCGCGGCGGGATCTTTTCTGCGGGGCTTTGCGTATGACAGCGCCGTACTTTACATTTCGACAATTGTGATGGCGGCGGGTATTGCGACGATGCAGCCGGCGTTGCCTCCCACCGTGCGGCAGTGGGTACCAAACAGAATAGGATTTGCGACAGCTGTTTACACAAACGGCCTGTTGTTCGGCGAAATATTTCCGGTGATCTTGGCGACGGTTATCCTGACGTCGTTCGATGGAAGTTGGCGCGCGTGTTTGATGTTGTGGTCGGCGCCGGTCGTTGCTGTCGCGCTGGTGATCTTCTTTTTTCAACCCACGCAAACGACAAGCGCGACGATTGTGACTCGTCGCAGCTGGATGCCTGACTGGCGAGCACCGATCTTATGGAAGATTGGTCTCATAATGGGAGCAGCAAATCAGCTCTACTTTTGCACTAACACGTTTTTACCGGGACACCTGCTTGCGACCCAGCGGAGCGAGTGGATTGGTGTTGCGCTTACGGCGCTCAATGTTGGTCAGCTACCGGCATCGTTCTTGTTGCTCGCGTCGGCAAACCACTGGGAGCGCAAGGCATGGCCGCTGATGCTCGCCGGAGTTATCGCGTTGTCCGGTGTCGCAGCGGTAGTTTTCGGCGAAAGTCAAATGGTAGTCGTAACAGGTGCGGCGCTTATTGGATTCTCGTGCGCGGCGGTATTGACGATTACGCTCGCGCTGCCGGCTTTGCTTGTCGGTCCAGATGAAGTTCCGAGCTTGGCAGCAGGCATGCTAGCGATCGGCTACGGTATAGCGATGATTTCATCGGTTGTTGGCGGGCTGGCGTGGGATGCGGCCGGCAAACCGGCATTCGCGTTTGTTCCAGTCGGTATTGCGCTTCTGTCGGCGGTATTCGTTCCGCTGATCACCACTTTCACGAATAGTCACGACAACGGACACAGCAGCGCGGGCAAATAGGCGAGGTAACCGCGAGAATGTAATGGGTTGATCGGCTAGCTGCGATTTTCGATCGCTCTGATGCCAAGATTGGATATTTTACCGAAGCCGATTGGCAATCCCATAATCGGGCACCATTCGATTAACCCGCTCTCGCTGAGCTGTCGGCTGATCCTTGAATATTCGCAGATGACTTCGTCGCCAGCTGAATCGTCAATTAGGGATACTGGACGGTCCTCGCCGCGTCGCTCGTAGAACTTTGTGAGATAGTGAAGCTTCAGTTCTTCCTCGGTCATTGCTTCACTCCTTAGATCTTAGAGCTTTTCCCAAACAGGTATCCAATAGCACCAATAACAACGAGCAGTACGCTGGTGATGAAATCAGGGGAAACGCGATTAGGCAACACGCTCGACTGGATAGAGTTTATCGTACTGCCACCGAAGATATACCAAAGAAGTCCAGCAAATCCAAAAACCAAAATAACCGCGAGCGTTGTTGAATTCCGCGGGGCCGCCGGAACCATCGTTGTTGCAGGTGGTTTTGGGGTAGAGCGAAAGTTCTGGGTTGGAGCGGCCCCGGAAGCCTGCTTTGAGTTGGACGAGCGTTGCAGGATTTCTTCCGCGAATCGAGCAAAAAACATTCCCGACATCTTTTTGGCGGTTGCGTCGATAAGGCGGCCGCCAAGTTGCGATAACTTCCCGCCGACCTCGGCGCGAACCTCGTAATTGAGTATTGTTTCATCACCATCTTCGCTCAATCGAACGAGCGCTGTGCCCTTTGCAAATCCTGCAACACCGCCTTGGCCCTCTCCGGTAATTCGGTAGCCATTGGGGGGATCGATATCTGAAAGCGTTACCGCGCCCTGGAATTTGGCAGACACCGGGCCAACTTTGATGACGGCGGTCGCCGTCATTTCTGAATCCGACGTTCGGATCAGTTCTTGGCATCCGGGAATACAAGCCTTCAGAATTGCTAGGTCGTTGAGTGCCTTCCAAACAACCTCGCGCTTGGCTGGGATGCGCTGTTCACCGCTCATGTCCATGACGTTGTCTCCCAAAACAGCCTGCGGCATCGCACAAAGCTGTGTCCGCCTTACCTTGACAGCTAACATAATAGTCTAATAATGCAAGTCACTCTGATAAGCGCTGGTGAACTCGTCAAACGTATGTGTTAGCTAACGGGCGTCCAGGAATTCTGAGGGGATATGAAGCCGGCAGCGTTCGAATATGTTTGCGCTGAAACCGTCGAACAGGCGACTGAGGCGCTCGCCGGTGCCGGTGGCGATGGCAAGATTTTGGCTGGTGGTCAGAGTTTGATGCCGATGATGAACTTTCGGCTCGTCAAGCCTTCTGTCGTCGTCGATATCAATCGAATTCCAGGCCTCGATCAGATTCAACTGCGCGGCGACCGCCTTACCATAGGGGCGCTGGTTCGCCATCGCATGACAGCCTCGGACCGGTTGATCGCGACACATTGCCCGGTCGTTCACGACGCCATGAGGCACGTTGCCCATCTGACGGTTCGTAATCGCGGTACGTTCTGCGGAAGTGTCTGTCATGCGGATCCGGCGGCGGAAATGCCCCTGATGACTTTGCTGCTTAATGGCTCGATGAAACTCACCTCGAAGGATGGCGATCGCACTGTTTCTGCAAAGGACTTCTTTGTCGGATCGTTGGTCACTGCTTTAGCACCTGAAGACTTGGTGACTGAAATCGAAATCGACGCACTTCCGTCGAATGCCGGATGGGGATTTGCCGAGTTCTCGCGTCGGCATGGGGACTACGCTCTCGCAGCTGCCGCAGTCACGCTTCAGAAAGTCGATGGCGTTGCAACTAACGTCCGTGTCGCGATGATGGGAGTCGGTGAAGTGCCGGTTCGCGCCAGTATCGTCGAGAGCATGCTGGAAGGTCACGAAATCAACGGCGCGCTCACTGATCGCGCGATTGATGCGATCCGCGCAGAGCTTGAGCCGACGACCGATCTGAATGCATCGGCGGACTATCGGCGTCATCTTGCAGGGGCGCTGTTGCAGAGGACGATTTTACAGGCTTGGCAAAAAGCTGCTCCAGGTGGTCACGTATGAGTCGCATCGAGATAAGCACCTCCGTAAACGGTATTGCTTACACGCGAAGCGTCGAGCCGCGTCTTTTGCTGGCGGACTTTTTGCGTCACGAGCTTGGCCTGACCGGAACACATGTAGGATGCGAGCACGGCGTCTGTGGTGCGTGCACAGTTCTTTTAAACGGCAGGAGCGTGCGATCGTGTCTCATGCTCGCCGTGCAGGCGAACGGCGCCGATATGGAGACCGTTGAAGGTCAAGGCACCAGCGAAAACCTCGGCCGCATCCAGGAGGCGTTTCGGACTCATCACGGTCTTCAATGTGGATTCTGTACGCCGGGATTTATCATGACGATCGTCGATATTCTAAAGCATCACACTTTGCGAAACGACGAGGAGATACGTGAAGCATTGTCCGGCAACATCTGTCGTTGCACGGGCTATGAGCACATCGTCAACGCCGTCAGAGAGCTTGTGAACGAACGAGGGCCTTTGAAATGACGTCGTTCGATTCGTCCTCTGCGGAGCTGCGGCCAAAGATGGTCGGACAGCGCATCAAGCGCACAGAGGATCGTCGACTTCTGACTGGTGTTGGCCGGTATGTCGACGACATGACGCCTCAAGGAACGCTTCATCTCGCAATTCGTCGCAGCGATATTCCGCACGGCCGAATTCGCAAGATTGACGTGGGAGACTCGCTCTCGATCCCTGGTGTGGTTGCGATCTTCGATGCGTCGGATTTGGAAGGTGAACTCAAGCCGGCCGTTCCGACGTCCACCATGAAGAATTACTATGCCACTCCCATCTGGCCCTTGGCCCGAGGGAAGGTGCGGTATGTCGGCGAGCCGGTTGTTGCGATTTTGGCAGAGAGCCGATACGCCGCCGAAGACGCGCTCGAGTTCATCTCCGTCGAATACGATCCTTTGCCGGTCGCGGTTCGGCAAACGGACGCTGTCGCCGATGATGCGCCTTTGTTGCACGAAGAAGCGGGCACTAATGTCATTATTTCGCGCGAGTTTGCGCGCGGCGATGTCGACAAGGCAATTTCCGAAGCGCCTGTTGTCGTCAAAGGTCGATTTCGGATGACGCGAAAGACGGCCGTCTCTATGGAGCCGCGTGCGTATCTTGCGGAATGGGATCGCCGGCAGCTTTCACTGACTCTGCATTCGTCGACTAACATTCCCGGAATTATCCGCGATGTGCTGTCGGAATGCTTCGATATTCCAGGGACGCGTCTGCGGGTTGTTGCGCCGGATGTTGGGGGCAGCTTTGGCGGCAAGGGGTCGCTCTATCACGAAGAGATTCTTGTTTGCGCCATCGCGCGAAAACTTGGTCGCCCGATTAAATTTACGACCGACCGTCTGGAAGATCTGTCATCAACCAGTCAGGCGTTCGACGAGTTGATGGACGTTGAGCTCGCTGTCGACCGCGACGGCAAGCTTCTTGGACTGCGGGCTGATGTCATTGGCGACGTCGGCGCCTATTCGATTTACCCATGGACGGCTGCACTCGAACCGGTCCAAGTGGTCAGTTTCCTTCCAGGACCTTATCGGCTCGAGCATTATCGTGGTCGGATTCGCGGCGTGCTGACCCCGAAGCCGCCGACTGGTCCTTACAGAGGGGTCGGTCGTCCGTCGTCGACGTTTGCCATGGAGCGCGTTATCGAAATGGCGGCCCGGAAGATCGGGTTGGATCCGGTCGAGATGCGTCGCCGAAATCTGGTCACTTCTGAAGAATTCCCCTACCGCACGGCATCCGGCATCATCTGGGACAAATCTGCGTTTCAAGAATGTCTTCGAGCGGCATGTGACCTTGTCAGCTACGACGCGCTTGTACGCGAGAGGGATCAAGCGCGAGCAGAAGGAAGATGGGTTGGGATCGGACTAGCGAGCTACGCGGAGCTCACGGGTATTGGATCTCGTATCTCGGTTGCTCCGGGAATGCCGATCAACACCGGCACTGAGACGTCGTCAATTCGCATCGATGCGACGGGTGCAGTGACCGCCGCCTTCGGCATTTCCTCGCACGGCCAAGGATTAGAGACGACTTTGGCTCAAGTGATCGCCGACGAGATGGGCTGCAAGATGGATGATGTGACGGTCCAGCACGGCGACAGCGCCATGGTCCCGATGTCGACGGGTACATATGCCAGTCGTTCGGCGGTCCTCGCAGGAGGTGCGGCAACGCTATCTTCGCGCGTCGTCAAAGCCAAAGTCCTGAGAGCTGCAGCCTATCTGATGAAGCAGCCTGTTGAAGATTTGGAGGCCTCGGGCGGGATTATTCGGTCGAGATCGTCCAACATGTCGATGACCTTCAAGGAAGTTGCGCATGCTGTTTACTCGAAAATGGGAAGTATTCCCCGAGAGCAGCGTGAGGATCTTGTGGCGTCAGAAACTTATGATCCGTATCTCGGCACGGCGTGTTCGGCGACGCACCTCGCAATGGTCGAGGTCGACCGAAATACGTATGGCGTGAAAATCAAAAAATTTGCCGTAGCCGAAGACTGCGGTCGTATTATCAATCCCATGATTGTCGATGGCCAGGTTCAAGGTGGTGTTGCGCAAGGTATTGGCGCAGCCCTTCTTGAAGAGATTGTCTACGACGAGCAGGGGCAGTTTGTAACTGCGAGCCTTGCCGACTATTTGCTTCCGGTTGCGACGGATGTTCCGAACATCGGCATTGTGCACGTTGAAGCTGACCTGCCAAACAATGTCGGTGGTTTTAGAGGAATGGGAGAGGGCGGAACCATTGGTGCTCCGGCGGCAATCGCTAACGCGATTTCAGATGCGCTATCACCCTTGGGGATTGAGGTTGAAACCCTGCCAGCCACACCTGAACGAATTTTCCAAATGGTCCGTGCGGCTCAAGCAACAAAGGGCACCGCGACTTGACGCAACTGCCAGAACCCCCCATTTTCTTTGAAAATTCACTCGCTCGCGCTTAAGTGCAACGGTCAGACAAAATGACACGGTCTACTGCCGCAATCAAAAAAATATCAGCGAGTGCTCCTAAAAACGTAGCATCTCCTAAGCCCACCCGGAAAGTGCGGCCTACGGAACGCAAATGCTCGATCGCAAGTACGGTCGGCATTTTGTCGGACGCATGGACTTTTTTGGTAATCCGCGAAGCTTTCTTTGGCGCGCGGCGCTTCGAAGAGTTTCGATCTGGCCTTGAGATTACGAGGCAAACACTCACTGAGCGTCTTCGACGGCTCACGCGCGAAGGTATTTTCCGCGAGGTGAGGTATTCGGAAACGTCAAGTCGCGTTGAATATAAGCTCACCAAGTCTGGGATAGATTTGTATCCAACCTTTATGGCGCTGATGCAGTTTGGCGACCGTTGGCTGTCGAGTGCGGACGAAGGCCCGTTGCAGTTGATTCACGAAGGCTGCAATGCAGTGAGCAAGCCCATTGTCGCGTGTTCGTGTTGTGAGCGCAGGATCGTCGCGAAAGAGACGCACTATCAAGATGGGCCTGGAGCAGGGCGATCTTCTGTTGACGCGTCAAAGCGGACGCGACGAACCGCTGATGACTTCATGCGAGGTCGCCCGAGTTCGGTGTCACAGGCGCTTGAGGTGATCGGCGACCGATGGAGCTTTCTTGTCATTCGTGAGGCGTTTTACGGCGCGACGCGCTTTGATCAACTGCAGGCGGAACTTGGCATCGCGTCTAATATCTTGACGGATCGGTTGGCGCGATTGGTTGAGCGCGGCGTGTTCAAGAAAAGAAAATATCAAACCACCCCCGAGCGTTTCGAATATTTGTTGACGCCTTTGGGTGCAGATTTGCACGGTCCGCTCATGATGATGATGGCGTGGGGCGACCGTTGGCGTGCTCAAGGCCAACCCCCAATGCTTCTCAAGCATGATCTCTGCGGGAAGACTTTTACGCCGGTTGTGGTTTGCAATCGATGTGGGGAGCCCGTCCACGCTCACAATATGAAATATCGGATGCGCTATAATCCGGATATGTTCGGCGGATCAAAGAGCGGCCGGGCGATTGTGCCCGGCCGCGTTTGAGGTTTACTTCTTAACGAGAGGACACTTGCTCTCGGAGAGCGGACGATAAGCCTGATCACCAGGAATTGTTGCTCGAAGCTTGTAGTAGTCCCAAGCGTATTTTGATTCCGACGGCTTTTTCACTTCGTACACATACATGTCGTGCACAAAGCGGCCATCTTCGCGAATTCGGCCATTCTTGGCGAAGAAGTCGTTCACGGGCATTTCGCGCATCTTTGCCATTACGGTCTTTGCGTCGTCCGTGCCGGCGGCCTTGATCGCATTGAGGTAGTGCATCGTCGACGAGTAGTCACCAGCGTCTCCCATATGCGGCATACGCTTCATCTTCTCGAAGAACTTTTTAGAGAACGCGCGAGTCTCTTCGTCGCGATCCCAGTAGAAGCCATTGGTCAAGACCAAGCCTTGAGCGGTTTGCAAGCCCATGGAATCGATGTCGGTGACCCAAACCAAGAGGCCCGCAATCGTCTGAGTAAGGCCAAAATCCTTCGCTGACTTAACAGCATTGATAAAGGTTGTGCCGGAGCCAGCGATAGCGACGACCTTTGCCTTGGACGCCTGAGCCTGCAGCAAGAAGGACGAATGATC
>JAFKKP010000273.1 GCA_017305515.1 Hyphomicrobiales bacterium | reverse complement strand
TCGACGACGTCCAGCGCTCGGGCGTCGGCGCGCGGCTGCGCAACAGCATCGTCGGTGACATCTGCGAGGCCGTGATCGGTGCGATCTTCCTCGATGGTGGCTACGGCGCGGCCGAGCAGTTCGTGATGCGTAACTGGACCGAGCGCATGCGCAAGCCGGTTCGCCCGTTGCGCGATCCGAAAACGGTTTTGCAGGAATGGGCGCAGGGCAAGGGATTGCCGACCCCAAGTTACAGGGAAGTCGAGCGCACCGGACCGCACCACGATCCGCAGTTTCGCGTGGCGGTGGAACTGCCGGGACTGAAGCCCGCCGAAGGGATCGGCGGCAGCAAGCGCGCCGCCGAGAAAGTCGCGGCGACTGCGATGCTTGCGCGCGAAGGCGTTAAGGGCGGCAACGATGACTGACGCATCCGCAGCGTCGCAAGGTCCGACGCGCTGCGGTTTCGTCGCGCTGATCGGTGCGCCGAATGTCGGCAAATCGACGCTCGTCAATGCGCTTGTCGGCTCCAAGGTCACGATTGTCTCCAAGAAGGTGCAGACCACGCGCGCGCTCATTCGCGGCATCGTGGTGGAAAACGATGCGCAGATCATTCTGGTGGATACGCCCGGCATCTTCGCGCCGAAGAGGCGTCTCGACCGCGCGATGGTGTCAACCGCATGGAGCGGCGCGCATGACGCCGATCTCGTCTGCGTCCTGCTCGATGCACGACAGGGTATCGACGAGGAGGCGGATGCGATCTTCGCCAAGCTCGACGGCGTCAATCATCCGAAGATGCTGGTCATCAACAAGATTGATCTCGTGCCGCGTGAGAAACTGCTCGTTCTTGCGCAGAAGGCCAATGAGCGGCTGAAATTTGCCGAAACATTCATGATCTCGGCGATGTCGGGCGACGGCGTTGACGATCTGCGGCGGGCGCTGGCGGCAGCAGTGCCGGAGGGTCCGTTTCACTATCCGGAAGACCAGATGTCGGACGCGCCGCTACGGCATCTGGCGGCGGAAATCACGCGCGAGAAGATCTATCGGCACCTGCATCAGGAACTGCCGTACCAGTCCACCGTTGAAACCGACACCTGGACCGAGCGCAAAGACAAGTCGGTGCGGATCGAGCAGACCATTTTCGTGGAACGCGATAGCCAACGCAAAATCGTGCTCGGAAAGGCCGGTGCCACGATCAAGTCGATCGGTGCGGACTCGCGCAAGGAAATCGCAGAGATTGTCGGCCAGCCGGTGCACCTCTTTCTGTTCGTGAAAGTGCGCGACGGCTGGGGCGACGATCCGGAGCGTTACAGGGAAATGGGGCTGGAGTTTCCGAAAGAATGAGCGCCGCGCCCGCGAAAATCCCACAGAATATTTTTTACTTCGAGGTGCTGCTTTATCTCTCGCTGGCGATCGATGCGCTGTCGATGCCGTTCCGAGACGACTCGTTCGAAAATTTGCCGGATATGTCAGCGCCAGTTGCGAAGCTGGTGACGGCAGCACTGATCCTGTTGTTCATCTATCTGGTGTGGCTTGCGGCGCGCCGGCGTAAAAACTGGGCGCGGATGATTTTGATGGTATCGCTGGCATTGTCCGCCGTTTCCATTGTGGGAACGGTCAGCGACAACGGTATCCAGATTGAAACGGTTATCGACGTGGTTTCAGCAGCACTGACCGCGTTCGGACTCTATTTATCCTTCACAGGCGATGCGGTGGGCTGGTTCGCGCCGTGGAACGCGCAAACCTGATCCGCAAGCGGCGCCAAAATCGGATATGCTCTGATTCATGGAATGGACCGACGAAGGCATCGTGCTCGGCGTGCGGCGTCATGGCGAATCCAGCGCCATCGTCGAACTGATGACGCGTTCCCACGGCCGTCATCTGGGGCTCGTGCGGGGAGGCGCGGGATCGCGCATGCGTCCGCTGTTGCAGCCGGGCAATACCGTGAACGCAGTCTGGCGTGCGCGTCTCGACGAGCATCTGGGGTATTACGCCATCGAAGCGACCAAGCTGCGCGCGGCGACGATGTTTGCCTCGTCGCACGCGGTCTATGGCGTGACGCATCTGGCGTCGCTCGCGCGGCTGTTGCCGGAGCGCGATCCGCATGAAGAAATCTATGAGACGATGGAATCGATCCTCGAGGATTTCGACGATGCAGCGACTGCCGGCGCGCATCTTGTTCGGTTTGAACTGGCGATGCTCACCGAACTCGGCTTCGGTCTCGATCTGTCGGCCTGCGCGGCGAGCGGCAAAAGCGACGACCTGATGTATGTTTCGCCGAAATCGGGCGGGGCGGTGTCGCGCGAGGCAGGTGAGCCGTGGCGCGATCGTCTGCTGAGATTGCCGCCGTTTCTTCTTCAGGACAGCAGACATCTGCAAGCAAACAGCTGGTCCGTTCAGGATCTGGAAGATGGATTCAAGCTGACGGGGCTGTTTCTATTGCGCAACGTACTGGAGCCGCGTGGCGCGAGCCATTCGGATGCGCGGGAGGGATTTATCGCGGCGGTTGCGCGCCCTCGCGTTCGTGCGGCCGCAGAGTAACGCGAAAAATAAAACGGGCCGGATCGCTCCGGCCCGAATTTCTTGAAAGAAGAATCTGAATCAGTAGCCGCCATAGTAGCGCGGGCGCGGCACATAGACCGGCGGCGGAGCGTAGTAACGCGGCGCGTCGTAGACTTCCCAGCAACGCTGCACGCGATAGCCGTATTCCCAGACCCATTTGCACTTGGTGTAGGCCGGCACGACCGAGCTTTCGGTCTGGCCCGACAATCCGCTGAGCGGCATCGCCTGAGCGTTCGTGCCTGCCAGCGAGCCGGCGGTTGCGAAAGCCGCGACGGCGGCCGCAGCGATAATCAAACGACGCATTGTTATTCCTCCTCAAATAAGCGCATCCGGCGCGAGACCGGCCCGGCGCTGGGCTGAACAGTATTTTTATACACCCCCGGTCGGCTGAGGATGTCTCGGCTAACGTGCCTGGCAGCGATTATGACCGAAGAACCGTGACGCCGCCAAGACCTTCCGCATCAGTGTCGGCCTGCCGCAATTCGGTTCAAATTGATTTCTTGTTCATTTTGGCGGCGGGGTTTAACCCATTTCTATGGGCAAAAGACTGATTCCACCGGAGCCATCGGACGTTCAGGAAGTGGCACTGCGCGAGGCGCTCGAGGAGCGTTATCTCGCATATGCACTCTCGACGATCATGCACCGCGCGCTGCCGGACGCGCGCGACGGATTGAAGCCGGTTCACCGCCGCATCCTCTACGGCATGCGGCTTTTGCGTCTCGATCCGGGTACGCCGTTCAAGAAGTCAGCCAAGATCGTCGGCGACGTGATGGGCTCGTTCCATCCGCACGGCGATCAGTCGATCTACGACGCGCTGGTGCGGCTCGCGCAGGATTTCTCCTCGCGCTATCCGCTCGTGGACGGTCAGGGCAATTTCGGCAACATCGACGGCGATAATCCCGCCGCCTATCGCTACACCGAAGCGCGGATGACGGAAGTCGCGCGGCTTCTGCTTGAGGGCATCGACGAGGATGCCGTCGAATTCCGTGCGAACTACGATGGACAATCGCGCGAGCCGGTCGTGCTGCCGGGCGCATTTCCGAACTTGCTCGCTAACGGCGCGCAGGGCATCGCGGTCGGCATGGCGACGTCGATCCCGCCGCACAACGCCGCCGAGCTTTGCGACGCGGCCTTGCAGCTCATCGACAAGCCGACGATGCGCTCGAAGAGCCTGCTGAAATGGGTCAAGGGTCCGGATTGTCCGACCGGCGGCATTATCGTCGACGACCCTGCTTCAATCGCCGAAGCGTACCACACGGGGCGCGGCGGATTCCGCGTTCGTGCGAAGTGGAAGAAGGAAGAGTCCGGACGAGGCACTTGGCAAATCGTCGTCACCGAAATTCCGTGGCTGGTGCAGAAGTCGCGCCTGATCGAGCGCATCGCCGAACTGCTCAACGAGAAGAAGCTGCTGCTGGTCGGCGACATTCGCGACGAGTCGGCGGAAGACGTGCGCATCGTCATCGAGCCGAAATCGCGCAATGTCGATCCTGAAGTCCTGATGGAAACGCTGTTCAAGCAGACTGAGCTTGAAAGCCGCATTCCGCTCAACCTCAACGTGCTGGTGAAGGGCCGCATTCCGAAAGTGGTCGGGCTTGCGGAATGTCTGCGCGAATGGCTCGACCATCTGCGCGACGTGCTGTTGCGCCGCGCGAAGTATCGCCGTGCGCAGATCGAGCATCGGCTCGAAGTGCTCGGCGGTTATCTGATCGCGTATCTGAACCTCGACAAGGTCATCAAGATCATCCGCACCGTCGATGAGCCGAAACCCGCGCTTATCAAGGCGTTCAAGCTGACCGATCTTCAGGCGGATTCGATCCTCAACATGCGGCTGCGCAATTTACGCAAGCTGGAGGAAATGGAAATCCGCGGCGAAGACAAGGATCTTCGCAACGAGTTGAAGAACCTGAAGGCGCTGGTCGCCTCGGAAGCCGCGCAGTGGAAGAAGGTCGGCGAGCAGGTCAAGAAGGTCCGCGACATTTTCGGGTCGAAGACGCCACTCGGAAAGCGCCGCACGCAGTTCGCGCAGGCGCCCGAGCATGATCTGGCGGCCATCGAGGAGGCGCTGGTCGAGCGCGAACCGATCACCGTTGTCGTTTCGGACAAGGGATGGGTCCGCACGCTCAAGGGTCACGTCACCGATCTCTCCAGTCTCCAGTTCAAGACCGACGACAGTCTCGGTTTTTCGTTTTTTGCGGAGACGACCTCCAAACTCACGCTGTTCGCTACCAACGGCCGCTTCTATTCGCTCGATGCGCAGAAGCTGCCGGGCGGTCGCGGTCATGGCGATCCGATCCGCATGACCATCGACCTTGAAGGCGATGCGGACATCGTGTCGATGTTCGTTGCCAAAGAGGGCCGCAAGTTCATTGTCGCTGCGCAGGACGGGCAGGGCTTCATCGTCAAGGAAGAGGACTGTGTCGCCAACACGCGCAAGGGCAAGCAGGTGCTCAACGTGTCGCCGCCCAAGAACAAGGCGATTGCGATTGCGGAAGTGAAGGGCGACACGCTGGCGGTGATCGGCACCAATCACAAGATGGTCGTCTTCGGTCTGGATCAGATCCCCAAAATGGCACGCGGGCGCGGCGTGCGGTTGCAGAAATATACCGGTGGCCGCCTGTCGGACGTGACGACCTTCGTTGCGAAAGAAGGCCTCACCTGGAAGGATTCCGCTAACCGCGAGCAAAGCCTGACTTGGAAAGACCTGATGCCGTGGCGCGGCAACCGCGCCGATGCAGGCCGTCTGGCGCAGGGACTTCCGAAGTCGAACAAGTTCGGCAACCCCATAATGTAAGGGTTAACCCGGGAATGCCGTTGCGGCAGTCTCTGGTTTGTGCGAACCGGAATCAGGGCAACAGGGGCTTTGGTTGCGATGGAATCCGTTTGTATGGCGCTGGCCGCAGCCTATCTCGGCAGCGGTTTTCAACTCGCAAGTCTGGACAGATCGAAGGTCTATTCGGTCCCGCTCGCGGTCGCTCTCAAATTGAGTCCGGCGCAACGCGCAGCGGCTCAGAATTGTGCCGCCAAATACGGCGTCCAATACCGGATCGTCGACAAGGATGGCGTCGAGACCGGCATCATCGAACGCTGACAATCGCCGGTTGCCGCAACGAGCGAGGCTGCGATGGTCCGCTACAATGAAATCCGCGACGGTGAAGTTGCTGTCACGCCGCCTGCGCCGACCGATGCCGGCATTGTATTCATCGGAAAGATTCATACACCGTGGTCCGACCGCATGAAGACGCCCCGGCAGGGGCGTCACGATGGGCCGGTGTGCAAACTGGAAATTTTTGCGCCGTGGATTCCGGCGCTGAAAGGTCTGGAAAAATTCACGCAGGTGGAAGTGCTCTATTGGCTGCACGAGTCGCGGCGCGATCTCATCCTCCAGAGTCCGGCCAGCGACACCAACACGCATGGCACGTTTTCGCTGCGCTCGCCGGTGCGGCCCAATCCGATCGGCACGTCGGTCGCCAAACTCGAAGGCATCGAAGGCAACATGGTGCTGGTGCGCGGCCTCGACTGTCTTGACGGCACGCCGCTGATCGATCTCAAACCGGATCGTTGTCAGTTCACGCCGATTGCGCCGCCGCAGCCGGGCGATTTTGAAACCGGTTAAGCGCGGTCATCGTCGGCCGCTGTAGTATGAGGACAATGAGCGCAATTGTAACCAGCGGGGCATATCGTCCGGCGGGTATATAGACCGCCGGGCTCATCACCGGGACCAGCCAGACACCGAGAGCCATCAGCCAGTCGCGCCATCGTGGGCGATCAGCCTGGCGCGCGAGCCATAACGCCGCCGCGACTGCAAGCAGCACCGCGTCGTAGGGACCGGAGTGAGGTGCAGCCAGGATTGTTGCTGCCAACAGCACCGCGAGCCGCTCATCTGTTCGCAAATCGAGGCGGAACGCGGCGGCGACGGAAGCGGCACCTGCAATTGTCGCTGCAACCTGCATCGCCGATGCCGCCTTAAGGGAATCCGTCAGCAACGCAACGCACGCGAAGACGCTGTGTCCCCAGATGCGTCCGGTCGCGATCCATTTCGGATCGCTGCCCGTGAGATGATCGGCAGCAGCCGGAATCCACCACAGCCAGATGTCGACGCCGAAGACGAGTGCGCTTGAAAGCGCCAGAGACAGTGCGGAAATCGCAACAGCGGCTAGCGCGCGCCATTGGCTTTGCGCAAGTAGTGCGATGGGTAGCAACAAGGCGAACTGCGGCTTGAACGTGAGCAGGCCTAGCACCAACCCCGCAGCCACGGGTCGATGTGGCAGCAGTCGCACGCCGAAGACAAGCAACGCCGCGATCAGAAATGCGAGTTGCCCGTCGGTGATGTTGATCGACGCGGCAGGCGAGGCGAGGACTGCAAGAATGACCAGCCGCGTTGCGCGCGGCTCGTCCGCATTTGTGCGCAAGGCGAGCGCGAGCAGCGCGGCGCTGAAAATCTGGAAAGCGATGTACGAACCCGTGAAGCCGAGCTTTGCGAACGGCGCGAGCAGCACCAGAAAACTCGGCGGATAGAACCACGGCCGGAACTCGAGCGGCACCGAGAGATGATCGCGCATCGTTGCATTGAGAAATGAAGTGAAGCGATCGCCGTCGGTCAACAACATCCAGTGCCCGTCGAGCACGGAGCGGATCGCGCCGTAGAACACCATCCAGTCGGTGCCGGGTGCGATATGATTGAGTCCGAAGAAATCCGGCTTCAGCGCAGCCGAGCCGACGATGACCCAGCCATAGAGGCTGAGGAGAATTGCTGCGGGCAGAAACGTCAGCGGTAGTCGGCGCCGCTCGTCGGCGTGGATAGGCGAGATTGTCGCGTCGGTCATTTGCGGCCTTGCGGATTCGTGCAGGACCGGACCAGACCATCGCCGGACGAAAATCCATTTAGGCAAATCGTTCAAATTCGCCGCAACTGGAACCGGTGTCCGCGTTAGGGCACGCTTCACAGCAGCTCATCACCGTGAGGCTTCCGGTGTGACAGACCGTTGCTCCAACCAAAACCAGTTGCAAATGACTTGCAACTGGCTCCGGTTCCGGGCATGATGCAAACATGGATATTTCCCAGCCCGGTATCGTGCCCCCCAAACCGTCTGGACCCGCCAAAAGCAGTCAGAGCGCCTCGCCCGGAGGCGGCTGGCGCACGGCCAGAGGCGAGCCGTCCCTGGCGGACATGTTCGGCTCGATCCGTGTCGCCAAGGACGGCTCGTTCTGGCGCAAGCTGGTTGCGTTTCTCGGCCCCGGCTACCTTGTCGCCGTCGGCTACATGGACCCCGGCAATTGGGCGACGTCGCTCGCCGGCGGCTCAAAGTTCGGCTACGCGCTGCTCGCGGTCGCGCTGATTTCCAACATCATGGCCATCGTGCTTCAGGCGCTCTGCGCGCGACTCGGCGTCGGCTCCGGGCGCGATCTGGCGCAGGCATGTCGAGACGCCTATCCGCGCTTTGTGTCGTGGCCGCTGTGGCTGCTGGCTGAAATTGCGATCAGCGCAACGGACCTCGCCGAAATCATCGGCACCGCCGTCGGTCTCAATCTGCTGTTCGGCATCCCACTCGAAATCGGCGTGCTGATTACGGCAGCCGACGTGTTTCTCATTCTGGCGCTGCAGGTTCTCGGCTTCCGCTGGATCGAGGCTTTCGTTGTCGCGCTTCTCGGCGTCATTGCAGCGTGTTTCGCGGTGCAGATCGCTATGGCAGATCCCGATTGGGGTGCTGTGATCCGCGGCTTCGCGCCGACGGTCGACATCGTGGCCAACCGCGACATGCTTTATCTCGCGCTCGGCATTCTCGGCGCGACCGTGATGCCGCATAATCTCTATCTTCATTCAGGTCTCGTGCAGACGCGCGCATATGGGGAAAGTGCGCCTGAGAAGAAGGAAGCGATCAAACTCGCGACCATCGATTCCACGATTGCGCTGTGTCTGGCGCTGACCATCAACGCGTCGATCCTGATTTTGGCGGCGGCGACCTTCCACAAGGTCGGCAAGACGGATGTCGCCGAACTCGATCAGGCGCACTCGTTCCTCGCGCCATTGCTCGGCTCGACGCTGGCGCCGACTTTGTTCGGGATCGCGCTGTTATGCTGCGGCTTGAATTCCACCGTGACCGCGACGCTGTCCGGTCAGATCGTGATGGAAGGTTTCATCAACATCAAAGTCGCGCCGTGGCTGCGGCGATTGATAACGCGCGCGATTGCCATCGTCCCGGCTGCCATCGTCACCATCTGGTACGGAGAGAAGGGGACGGCGCAGCTTCTGATCTTGAGTCAGGTTGTACTCAGCCTTCAGCTTCCGTTTGCGATTGTGCCGCTGGTGATGTTTACAGCGAGCAAAGCAAAGATGGGCGAGTTCGTCGCGCCGCGCTGGCTGACGGCAGTCGCGGGCGTGATCGCAGCGGTCGTGATCGCGCTGAACGTGAAACTGCTCGTCGATTTCGTCGTTGGTTGAAGATTAGTCCTGCGGCTCCAGCGCGGCGGTGCCGTCGGCATCGACGCGCAGCCAGCCTGACGGCGCAAGCCGCTGCTGCGGCAGAAAGCGCGCCTTGTAATCCATCTTGCGCGAGCCATCGATCCAGTAGCCGAGATAGACGTAAGGCAATCCCATCCGGCGCGCGCGTGAGATGTGGTCGAGAATCATAAATGTCCCAAGCGAGCGGTTGTCCTCGCCGGGCTCGAAAAACGAATACACCATCGACAGCCCGTCGCTGAGAACATCCGTCAGACCTACCGCAATGAGATCGCCGCCCCGGCCGGTGATGCCGCTGTCGGGAGATCGCCTGCGGTATTCGATGATGCGGGTCTGCACATGGCTGTCCTCGACCATCATCGCATAGTCGAGCACCGTCATGTCGGCCATGCCACCGTCGCGGTGCCGGTCGTCGAGATAGGCGCGGAACACGGAGTATTGCTCCGATGTCGGAGCGGCCGTGCGCAATTCGCTGACGATGTCGCTGTTGCGCGCCTGAATCTTGCGAAGGTTGCGCGAGGGACGGAATTCGCTGGCGATCACTCGCACGGAGATACAGGCGCGGCACTGATCGCAGGCCGGGCGATAGG
>JAFKKP010000304.1 GCA_017305515.1 Hyphomicrobiales bacterium | reverse complement strand
GCTCAGCATGCCGGTAATGAGGCCGACGACGATTGAGCCCTTAAGTCCGACCTTCTGGATCGCGTTGATCGCCAGTCCGAACGGCAGCGGAATGATGACGGATGCAAGCCGCAGATAGAGCGCCGGCAGCGACGGGAAAACGATTGTCAGAATGATATGGGCGACGACCAGCAGCGCGGTGGGAATGAGAATATAGGCGATGCTGTGGATCGCGAAATATCGCCACGGGTGACGCCTGCGATAAAGTCTCGCGGTGACATGATCGAGTTCGCGGCGCAGGCCGTCGAGTTCCTGCACGATGTCTTCGACTTCGAGAACGATGGGCCGCACGACGCGCAGATCGCGCGAGCAATGCTTGCAAGCCAGCGCCTCATCCTTCACGCGCTCGGCGCAGAACGGGCACTCCATCAGACGGCCGTCGTGCTTGCGGCGCGCATGCTATGTCTTCGCCAAAAGAATACGGCGCTTTCCGATTTTGAAACCTTCAAGTTCAGCCTTGGCGCGCGACAATTCCTCGCGCACGGCCTCGCGCTTGCGGATCAGACCGTCGCGCTCGGCGATCAGCGATGCCGGAATGGCGATGTCGCGCGCGCAGGAATTGCACACCATCGCGTGGTCCGCGTTGGGCTGCGCGCAGAAAGGGCATTCAAGCGCCATTGCGCTCCGCTCACTGCACGATCTTGAGGACGAAGCTCGACGTTGCCGCGCGTCCGTCGGAATCCTTCACGTCGACGCGCAGCGTGTGATCGCCCGGCGGCAACACCGCGTCCGGCATGTCGATGCCGGTGGCCTGCACGAACGGCTTGACGCGATCCGTCAGATCGACCGACGGATCCTTCATATACGTGACCTTGAGCGTCGCGGGATCGATCTTGGCGCCGCCGAAGGATTCAAACTTCAACTGAAGGCGGATCGGCGACTTCATGCCGGCCGCGTCGGCGACATAGTCGATGCGCGGGCCGCGCGTGATGCCGCGCGTGGCCACCGCGAACGCGCCCTTCGGCGGCGGCAGCTTGGCTTCCTGATCGGTAATCAGAACCTCCGACGCGAATGCCTGCGACGCGGATGCGATGCCTGCGATCGCGCAAAATGCGCCCGCAAAAACGACCGATAAATGTTTCATGACAAGCTCTCCTGTCCCGCAATTTGAAGCGGTTATAGCACGATGATGTGTCGCGGAAAATCGCTGCGCGGTTCAGCGTCCCCCGCCGTCACCAATAATTGAGTACGGCGCCCAGAATAAAGGATGTGCGTAGGCGAATTCGGTCTTGCCGCCGGTGCCGACATAACCCGGCCCGTCCGCCAGCGCCAACATCGCCTGCCGCAGCGCCTCGCCGCGCGTGATTTTCGGATCGTCCGCCTGCCGCTTGAACAGATCGGTCACGAGTTCACGCGCCGACTGCGAATGCACGGACCAGTTCGTGACGAGCAGTGCGCGCGTGCCTGCGTAGAAGAACGCGCGGCCGAGACCGGATGCGGCTTCCGCGCCCGCCCCTGCTCCCGCGCCGGTGTTGCAGGCCGACAGCACGACCCAGTCGGCATCGAGTTTCAGCGTGAGGATTTCTTCCATCGTCAGTAGCCCGTCGCCGTCGCTGCCGGACAGCGATGGCGCCGACAACGCGAGCGCGGGCTGTGTCAGGCCGTCAAGTTCGCCCGGCACGAGACCATGCGTTGCGAATGCGATCACCTTGAACCCGGACAGGTCCATCGTTTTGACCTTCTGCTCGTTGGCATCCTTGCCGAGGTTGAGAACCTTCGACGGATCGGCCTGCAACGCGACCGCAATCGATTTCAATTCGGCGGAGGTGTCCGGCAGACGCGGCAGCATCGACAATGTCGCGCTGTCGGCCTTGTCGAGTTGCGGCGAGTTGCGCCGACGCAGCGGCACGCCGCGCGTGACGTTCGATGCGCCGGCGTCGGCAACCTTCGTCGTGTCCTGGCTGGACGCTTCGTTGGCCTGCTCCTGGCTGAACAATGGATCGCCGAACGCAACCAGTTCCTGGCGCGACGGTTTTCCGGCGGGCAGCTTGCGCAATGTCTGGAGCGCGGACGACGACGGCACGAGCGTCACCGCATGGGTGCGCGCCAGCCACGGCACTTTTCGATAGGACGAGAACAGCGGGTCGTCGTTGGTGTTGATGGCGGATGGCGCGGTTGGCAAAAGCGACAGCGGCAGAAGACCGAGCGCGCCGTTGGTGACGACGATCAGATTCTTCGCAGGCTTCCATGTCGCTTCGGTGGGCTTGAGAAGCTGGTCGTAAAGGTCGGACGCGGTCTTGAGATCGAACGCGGGAATGTCCGAGATCATCGCCGCCTGCGGCTCCAGCGCCTCGCGCAGCTTCGTGACCTTGGCGTTGAGATCGCCGAGCGTCATCTTGATGCGCTCGAACTGCACCGGACCTTCCTTGCGCACCACCCAGACGAAACTGTCGTACTGGCCGAAATAGAACGACAGCACCGCTTCATCCGCGCTCAGGAGCTTCTGCAATTCCGGCGCGCTCGGCGGCGGCGGGTTGGTCAGATTGCCGTAATCGGGAAACTTCCTGGCGATGTCCTTCAGCGCCTGCGCCTTCGCCGTCTGCAACGAGGCGATTTCCGCCTGCGTGATCTTGATGGTCTTGTCGTCGCGCTCGGCGGGCGACAGCGCCAGAAGATTGTTCAGTGTTGCGACCGCAGCCCCGATGCGCTTGTCGGTGTCCTGCGAGGTGCGAACCAGCGCGGCAAGTTCGGGATTCTTCGCAGCCGAGCGCACAGACGACGCCTGCAAGGCGCGCTGCACGGCCTGGCCGCGCAGCACGTCAGCCAGACCGAACGTTTCGTCGGCAACGGTCTGCGGCGCAGCATCCGGATTGAGCGCCAGCGTGCGGATGTAACCTTCCACCACGAAGCGCACGCGGTTTTCGCGCGCCGCCGCAGTCGAGCCGGAATCGTCGTCGCCGCTGCCGCCGGAAACATTGAGCAGAACCGGCAGCGATTGCTTGAATGCGGCGAGCGCCTCCGCCGGCTTGCCGTTGCGGGCGAGCGCCGACGCCAGATAGCCCCGCGCCACCGCCGTGTTGAAGCTCTTGTCGCCGGAGGACTTCATTTCACGGTCGAACGCCTTTTGCGCCGCGTCCAGTGCCTCCGGGTTCTTCTTCTGACCGAGCAGCAGCGAAACGCGGGCCAATCCGCCATTCGCCAATTCGCGGCGCGTCGGATCCCACTTCGCGGTCCAGCCGTCGACCTGGTCGAACAGCTTGGTGGCTTCGTCGGTTTTCTTCTCAAGATTGAGAATCTGCGCGAGGAAGATGTTCGAGTTGACGTTCTGCGGCGACTCCGGCGCGTAGCCAAGGCCCTGATAGATATCGACGACCTGACGCTGCAACTGCTCGGCTTCGGCGTAACGGCCCTGCTCCTGAATGACGTAGACCAGAACGGCAAGCACGCCCGCTGTGTCGGCGTGATATTTGCCCGACTTGCTGAGGCGGCTGAGCAGCGCGCGGCGCACATCCGCCTCGCCCTCGCCGACGCGGCCCTGCTTGACCTTCACGCGGCCTTCAAACGCGGTTGCCCAATCGGCATAACGCTCGAACTCGCCGTCGGCCGGCACACTTTCCCATTGCGGGAAATATTTGAGCGTCGCGGTGTAGAATGCGGCGGCCTTGTGATAGACCTCCTCGGCTTCCTTGTAGCGTCCCCGCGCTTCTTCCACGCGCGCGGCTCCGTCTTCGACGAACGCCTGATAGCTCGTGCCGTAGATATTGTAGACCTGCCATTTGCGGGACTCGTTGAGCAGCGCGCGATTGCGCGCGACGTAGGACTCCGCCGTCGTGACGTCGCCGTTGCGGATGGCCGTTAGCGTCTGATTGTAATAGAGTCCGAACAGCTTGCCTTTGGTCTGGTTTGAAAACGCGGCGATCTGCTTGAGGATGATCGCGTTGGCGCGCTTGCTCTCGCCGGAGTCGCGCAACCGCCGCGACAGCAGGTTTTCATAGCGGCTGCCTTCATTCTTGTAATCGCTGTCCTTGCCGTTGGTGACGGCGGCTTCGGCGTCTTGCAGCGCGCCTTCGTTGCGTCCGAGGAGCGTGCGCGCCTGCGCGCGCTTGTAATGGAAGTCCGCGAGATCGACGCCTTTCAGACCGGCCGGAACGGGAGCTTCCGCTTTGGCGGCCAAATCCGCGATCTTCTGCGGATCGGGCTTTTGCTGATCGAGGATTGCGGTGATGTCGGAGACGGTGCGCGGCGGCGCGACCAGCGACTGCGGCGCGAGATTGGCGACGGCCTTGGCGGTCTCGGCGGCTTCCTTGGCGTCGGGCGCGGAGACTTTCGCGGCATCGAACAATGCCGCCGTCGGCAGTTTCGCCTTGAAGCACGGCTGCACGACCGCGCGTGCCTTGGCGAAACATGTCTCATGATCGCCGCCGCCCTTCTTGCACGCCTGATAGGTGGGTCGGCCGACCGAAGCGCGACACGCCTCAAGAGCAGCTTCCTTGTCGAAGGCGAAGGCGGTCGCGGAGAACGAAAGCGCGATTGAGAACGCAAAACCTGCGAACATCGCGCGACGCGAAAAATTCACGCTCATGGTCGTCTCCCGGCAATCGCTTTTCTGCATTTTTTTGCAGTCATCGCGCGGCGTCAGCGGCGGCGCATGCGGTGCAATTATGGGCTGCATTCTGGTTGTGAGACGGTGTTTCGGTCAAGCAGGTTCACGGCGGAACCCCTCGCGAAAACGGGCGCCCGAAGGCGCCCGCGTCGTAGTCATCCGGATACCGCAACCGGGCGCATCAGCCGCCGGTCTTCAGCGCCGCCGGATCGTCCGATCGCTTGTCGATCACCTTGTCGACGAGACCGAAGTCGCGCGCCATTTCGGCGGTGAGGAACTTGTCGCGCTCCAGCGCATCCTCGATCGCCTTGATCGGCTGGCCGGTGTGCTTGTGGTAGATTTCGTTGAGCCGCTTTTTCAGATTCAGGATTTCCTGCGCGTGCAGCATGATGTCGGTGGCCTGTCCCTGGAAACCGCCGGACGGCTGGTGGACCATGATGCGCGAATTCGGCAGCGAGAAGCGCATGTCCTTGTGACCGGCAGCGAGCAGCAGCGATCCCATCGACGCGGCTTGTCCCGTACAAAGCGTCGAGACCGGCGGGCGGATGAACTGCATGGTGTCGTAGATCGCAAGGCCCGATGTCACCACGCCGCCCGGCGAGTTGATGTACATCGAGATTTCCTTCTTCGGATTTTCCGCTTCCAGAAACAGAAGCTGCGCGACGACCAGCACCGACATGCCGTCCTCGACCGGGCCGGTGACGAAGATGATGCGCTCTTTCAGAAGTCGCGAGAAAATATCGTAAGCCCGTTCGCCGCGATTGGTCTGCTCGACCACCATCGGCACAAGGTTCATGTAGGTTTCAACCGGATCGCGCATTAATCACCTGAGGGTTGGAAGGGGCAGACGGGCTATTGCCCCGTGATGCAGAACGTATGGGCCTTACAGATATAGCCCTCGCGTTTCACCACAAGGGCAAAGGAGGACGTTGTGAAGGCGGAAAACGCCGCAGTTGAAGCCGATTCGGTCCCCTGCGAAAAGCATGCAGCGATGGCGAACCGCCGCTATCGTTAATGCGAAACTCCGGCGCACCAGCGCCCGATACATAATTAAGTGAGACGTGAATGCTTTACGCGCAGGACATCGAGATCGGCCGGATTTTTCCGTTCGGCACTTATCGGATGGAGGAAGCCGAGATTCTCGACTTCGCCAACAAATACGATCCGCTGTTCATTCACAACGATCCGGCAGCCGCGAAGAACGGCCCATTCGGCGGCATCATCGCAAGCGGCCTGCACACGATGGCGGTCTATCAGCGGCTGATCGCCGAAGCCCTGTGGTGGCATGTCGCCGGAATTGCCGGCAAGCGGTTCGAGATCGACCTGCAGCGCCCGGTGCGTCCCGGCATGGTGCTGACGGGTCAGGCGCAGATCGTCGACATCGTCCATCGTCCGGAGAAGAAGGACGCGATTTTCACCATCCGCAGCGAAGTGACGGACGGCACCAAGCCTGTCGTGCTGATTAAGCTCGACGCGCTGATCGCGGCGCGGCCGGACTGACCGCGCCAAATCAGGCCGCCTTCTCGTCTTCGTCTTCCTTGAGCAGATCCTCGCGCGTCACCTTCTTCTCGGTGACGTTGGCGAGTTCAAGAATAAAGTCGACGACCTTGTCCTCGTAGATCGGCGCGCGGATCTGCGCCAACGCCTGCGGATTGCTGCGATAAAAATCCCAGACTTCCTTCTCGCGGCCCGGCGACTGGCGCGCACGCTCGATCAGCGCGCGGCTGACTTCTTCGTCGGTCACGGTGATCTTGTTCTTCTCGCCGATCTCAGACAGCACAAGGCCGAGCCGCACGCGGCGGTCGGCGATCTTCTGATACTCCGCCTTGGCTTCTTCTTCCGTCGTCTTCTCGTCGGCGAAGGTCTTGCCGGTCGATTTCATTTCCGCCTCGATCGAATTCCACATCAGGCGGAATTCTTCCTCGACGAGCGACGGCGGCGGATCGAATTTGTGCGACTCGTCGAGCTTGTCGAGCAGAATGCGCTTGAGACGCTGGCGCGATGCGCCGGTGAACTCGAAACCGAGACGCTCGCGCATCGCTTCTTTCAGCTTGTCGAGCGATTCCATGCCGAGCGACTTTGCGAATTCGTCGTCGATGGCGACATCCTGCGGCGCTTCGACGAGGTTCGCGGTCGTCTCGAACTCGGCATCCTTGCCGGCCAGATGTTCGGCCGTGTAGTTCTGCGGGAACGAGGCCTTCACTTTGCGCGTCTCGCCGGCCTTGATGCCGATGAGCTGATCCTCGAAGCCCGGAATGAAAGTGTTTGAGCCGATCACAACCGGAATGTCGGAGCCTTCGCCGCCTTCGAACGGCACGCCGCCGATCTCGCCCTTGAATGCAACGGTAACGCGGTCGCCCTTCTCGGCAGCCGCACCCTCGCCCTTGGCGGAGAACGGACGGTTCTGCTCGGCGACGCGCTTGAGCGCCTCGTCGACATCGGCGTCGGTCACATCCGCAACCGGCTTTTCGACGTTGAAGGTTTTGAAATCGGCCAGTTCAATCGGCGGCACGATCTCGATGGCGACCGAATAATTCAGGTCGGACTTGCCGGCGAGAATATCCTCGATTTCCTTGTCCTCGGTCGGCATCGTGATCTTCGGCTCGGTCGCAAGGCGAAAGCCGCGCTCGGTGAAGATGCCCGCATTGGTGTCGCGAATGAGATCGTTGACGGCTTCGGCGGCAACCGATCGGCCATACACTTTCTTCAGATGCGCGACCGGCACCTTGCCGGGGCGGAATCCGTTCAACTTCACCTTGTCCTTCATGTCGGCGAGGCGTGCATCCACCTTCGCGTCGATGTCGGAGGCCGGAACGCTGACCTTGAACTCGTGCTTCAATCCCTCGGCGAGGGTTTCGGTAACCTGCATGGCCTCAATCTTCTTCCCGAGCTGGCCCGGCATCAGCCGGGTTCGTGACAACAATGGATGCGGACGGCGTTTCCTTGCGGATGCGTCTGCCTGAATTCGATTTGCGCTAACGGGTGCGCGTTGGTGCGGGCGGAGGGACTCGAACCCCCACATCTTTCGACGGCAGAACCTAAACCTGCTGCGTCTACCAATTCCGCCACGCCCGCGCAGCGCGTTTTAGTCCAGCGGCACTGCCGTGAGCCGCGGGCTTATAACATGGGGGTCACGCTTCGCAGCAAGAAAATGGCTTGTGCCGCCACGCCTTAGCGTCCCGCCCGTGGCTGGACTTTGGGGGCGGAAAATGGTCCGCATTTGTGATGGAAAATCAGGATTTTTTGCCCCTTCGCCGGGCCATTCTCGCAGGTCTCGGCGCTCTGGCTTTGACCGGCATCGCCGGATTTCCGGCGTTCGCGCAGGGTGCAAAAAGGCTGGCGCTGCGGGCTGTCGCGCGAAAGACGAGGCTCAAGGCCGACTTGCCTGAGTCGCCGGTCAGCCTGCTTGAGAGTAACGGCCAATCGGCAAGCCTGCGCTTGCGGCAAGGCGAAGAGTTTCAAGTTTCGCTGACAAGCGAGCTTTCCAGCCTAAGTGCATGGAACTTGATCGGTTTCGACGGACTGAACACGATTGAGCCGCTGACTGTTGTCAAGCCCGCCGCCAGCGGCGCGACCACCGATCTGACGATCCCGCTGCGGCAAGCCGGGACGTTCCTGCTTGATGGACGGCTATTGGATGGTTTGGCACCCGTCACGCCCCTGATCGTCGAAGACAGCAAGCCCGCCACAGACCGCGACGAGGTTCTGCTGATCGAGGACTGGCGGCTGATGCCGGACGGTCGCGCCATCGCGCCCGGCACCGATCCGAAGGACGCGATCACCGTCTATACCGCCAACCGCCAGCCGAGCCTTGATCTCAAGCTGCGCCCCAACGAGCGGCTGCGGCTGCGTATCATCAACGCCTGCCAGCGCATGCCCATCGGGCTGAAGATCGACAGTCTCGAACTGCGCGTGATGGCCATCGACAGCCAGCCGGCTGAACCATTTGTCGCGCGCGACGGACAACTTGTGCTCGCACCGGGATCGCGCACCGACGTGTTCATCGACGCGCCGCAAGCCGGGACTTCGGCGATCACGCTCTTCGACGGATCGGGGCCACGAAAAATTGGCCAGATCGCGATTACCGGCGATGCGCTGCGCCCCGCACCGCTGCCGCCTGCTTCCGCATTGCCGTCATCGCATCTGCCCGCGCAAATCGATCTCAAAAACGCGACACGCATCGAGCTTCAACTCGACGGCAAGGCGCCGTGGATCGCGCCTTCAGATTTTACGGCGAATGCAGCGCCCGCCTTCCAGATCAAGCGGGGCCGCGCAGCCGTCATTGCGCTCACGAACAAGGACACAAAGCCAATCGTGTTTCGTCTGCACGGGCATCACTTCCGCCTGCTGGACAGGCTCGATGACGGCTGGAAGCCGTTCTGGCTCGACACGCTGCTGCTGACGGGCGGTCAAACCCAGCGCATCGCGTTTCTCGCCGAACATTCCGGGCAATGGCTGATGGAATCGACCGGCATCGACTGGGTGTCGCTGAGGTTCGTGCGGCACTATTCGGTGAGCTAGTAGCCGACACCCAACTCGTCATAGAGATTGCGAAACACTTCGGGCAACATGTCCGGCAAGTCCTCCGCGATCAATCCGGGACCGAAGGCGTGACCCGCCTCGCCATGCAGCCACACGCCGATACTCGCGGCCTCGAATGACGGCACGCCCTGCGCCAGCAATCCGCCGATGAATCCGGCGAGCACATCGCCCGATCCCGCCGTCGCAAGCCACGGCGGAGCGTTCGCGGCAATCGATGCGCGCCCGTCGGGCGCGGCGACAATAGTGTCAGGACCTTTCAACAGAACGACAGCGCCGGATTTTTGCGCGGCGGCGCGGGCGCGAACCAGTTTCGAGCCTTCGATAGTTGCGAACAATCTTTTGAATTCGCCCTCATGCGGCGTCAGCACAATCTGCGGCGCGGTTTGTTTCTTGATCGCAGCGAACAGCGAATCCGAATCGCCGGCGAAACTTGTGAGCGCATCCGCGTCGAGCACGACGCTTCGCTGCAATTTCAAAACGGCATTGACGAAATTCCGCGTACGCTCGCCGATCCCCGCACCCGGCCCGATCACAATCGAATTTAGCCGCTTGTCGCTCATCAGTTCGCTGAACTGCTGCACGCTGTCGATGGCGCGCACCATCACCGCCGTCAAGGCGGCGGCGTTGACCGCAAGCGCATCGCGCGGCGACGCCAGCGTCACCAGTCCCGCGCCCGCGCGCAACGCTCCTCGCGCAGACAACCGCGCCGCACCGGTTGAAGCCATATCGCCCGAAACGACCACCGCATGTCCGCGCGCATATTTGTGTCCGTCGATCTCCGGTACGGGAAATGCGTCGGCCCACAGGTCCGGCACATTCTCGAATGTCTGCGGCCTGATCGTATCGAGAATTTCGCGCGCGATACCGATGTCGGCGACTGTGACCTCGCCGCAATGCAGCCGTCCGGGCAGCAGAAGATGCGCGGGCTTGCGCCGGAAGAACGTCACGGTGCGCGCGGCATTCACCGCCACGCCCATCACGGCACCACTGTCGCCGTGAATGCCGCTCGGTAAATCGATACTCAGGATCGGCGCGCCGTTGGCGTTGATCGCCTCGATCATCGCGCGCGGATCGCCCTTCACTTCGCGGTCGAGACCGGCACCGAACAGCGCATCAATGATAAGCGACGGCCTGCCGATCGACGCCGGATCGCAAGGCAGCACCTCGCCTGTCCACTCAGTTGCGGCGCGCGCCGCGTCGCCTTTGAGTGAGGCGCGCTCGCAAAGCAGAATGACGCGCACCTCGCGGTTGGCCGCAGCCAGGATCGAGGCCGCAACGAACCCGTCGCCGCCATTGTTGCCGCGCCCGGCCACGATGAGGATCGGCCCCTCCGGCGCCATCTCCAAAGCAGCACGCGCAACGGCACGTCCGGCGGATCGCATCAGCGCAAATCCGCTGGTGCCGCCCGCGATGGCCGCTGCATCGGCTTTAGCCATTTCGGACACGCCGAGAATTTCCATGCCGCTTGCCTCACCTTTGCGCCTCATCCTGAGGCATCGCATCCGGAAACGTCTGCTCAACAGAAAGGCATATTGCCTAATCGCGCGGCTTCTGTTCTCTACGCAGACGAGGCGCAACCGTCGCCCGCGCCGCTAACGGACTGATAGCACAAACAAATCGCGTGCGATTAACGATTGGCATGGACCCTGCTTTTAACGGCCCAACATTGGATTTGCTGCACCCTGCCCGTCACGGACAGGGTGTGAGCGCGTGTCGCCTTTCGGAAGCTCCCGGCCAGCTTCGATTTGCGGCATGGGCAAATCGCGCAACGGCGCGCAAATGGAAACAGACGTGAAACAACGCGTAACGGCACAGTGCCGGGGAGACGTTCAGTGAAAAAGATCGAGGCCATCATCAAGCCGTTCAAGCTCGATGAAGTGAAGGAAGCCCTTCAGGAAGTCGGTATTCAGGGAATTACCGTGACCGAGGCGAAAGGTTTCGGACGGCAGAAAGGCCATGCGGAGCTTTACCGCGGCGCGGAATACATCGTGGACTTCCTCCCCAAGGTGAAAATCGAAATCGTCGTCAACGACGACCTCGTCGAGAAGGCCATCGAGGCGATCCGGCGCGCCGCGCAGACCGGCCGCATCGGCGACGGCAAGATTTTCGTCTCCAATATCGAGGAAGCGATCCGCATCCGCACCGGCGAGTCCGGCAACGACGCGATCTGACGCCTGCCCGCCATTCTGGAATAAAAATCTTCGCAAGCCGCTCCGGCGCACCGTCTTGTGCTGCGCCCGCGGCGGCGACTAGTATCGCCGCGAATTCCGATCCAGACCGCCGGCATCCAGACAACGACTGTCAAATTAAGGGGTATCCATGAAGACCGCCAAAGACGTTCTGAAGTCCATCAAGGACAACGACGTGAAATATGTCGACCTGCGCTTCACCGATCCGCGCGGCAAATGGCAGCACGTCACCTTCGACATCAGCATGATCGACGAGGACATTTTCTCCGAAGGCACGATGTTCGACGGCTCCTCCATCGCAGGCTGGAAGGCGATCAACGAGTCCGACATGACGCTGATGCCCGACCCCGTCACCGCGACGATCGACCCGTTCTTCGCCGAGACCACGATGGTCATCACCTGCGACATTCTCGAACCCTCCACCGGCGAACGCTACAACCGCGACCCGCGCGGCATCGCCAAGAAGGCGGAGGCGATGGTGAAGTCGATGGGCATCGGCGACAGCGTGTTCGTCGGCCCGGAAGCCGAATTCTTCGTGTTCGACGACGTGCGTTACCAGACCACGCCCTACAACACCGGCTTCAAGCTCGATTCATCCGAACTGCCGATCAACTCGGACACCGAATATGAAGGCGGCAATCTCGGCCACCGCATCCGCACCAAGGCGGGCTACTTCCCCGTGCCGCCGCAAGACAGCGTGCAGGACATGCGCTCGGAAATGCTCGGCGCGATGGCGAAGATGGGCGTGAAGGTCGAGAAGCATCACCACGAAGTCGCGTCCGCCCAGCACGAACTCGGCATGAAGTTCGACACGCTCACTCACATGGCCGACCAGATGCAGATCTACAAATACTGCATCCATCAGGTCGCGCATATCTACGGCAAGACGGCGACGTTCATGCCCAAGCCCGTGTATGGCGACAACGGTTCGGGCATGCATGTGCACCAGTCGATCTGGAAGGACGGCAAGCCGGCTTTCGCCGGCAACAAATACGCCGATCTCTCGGAAACCTGCCTCCATTACATCGGCGGCATCATCAAGCATGCGAAAGCGATCAACGCCTTCACCAATCCGTCCACCAATTCCTACAAGCGTCTGGTGCCGGGTTACGAAGCGCCTGTGCTGCTCGCCTACTCGGCGCGTAACCGCTCCGCATCGTGCCGCATTCCCTACACCGCCAACCCGAAGGCCAAGCGCGTCGAAGTGCGCTTCCCCGACCCGATGGCGAATCCGTATCTCGCCTTCGCCGCGATGCTGATGGCGGGCCTCGACGGCATCAAGAACAAGATCGATCCGGGCCCGGCGATGGACAAGGACCTGTACGATCTGCCGAAGGAAGAACTGAAGTCGATCCCGACGGTGTGCGGTTCGCTGCGCGAGGCGCTGGAAAATCTCGACAAGGACCGCGCGTTCCTGAAAAACGGCGGCGTGTTCGACGACGACTTCATCGACAGCTTTATTGAGCTGAAGATGACCGAAGTCGAGCGTTTCGAGATGACGCCGCATCCGGTGGAATTCGACATGTATTATTCGCAGTAAGGTTTGCTGCGAGTTGCGAAATAAGAAGCCGCCCAGAGATGGGCGGCTTTTTGCTGGTGTGTATTTATACACTTGACGTGCCAAGACGTAGTGTGTAGTTATACACAATGAAGTCGCAGGCCGTTATCAAGGCTTTGAAAGCGGATGGCTGGAAGCAGGTCGCTCAAAAGGGCAGCCATGTTCAGTTCAAACATCCGACCAAGCCGGGGCGTGTGACGGTCCCGCATCCGAAGAAAGACATCCCGCTTGGCACGCTGAGGAGCATCGAGAAGCAGGCGGGAGTTAAACTTAAGTGACGCGTTTGGCAGAGGCCGAATGTTGTGGGCAAGGAGGCCCTTTCACTCATGAAGCAGTATATCGCCCTGATCCACAAAGACGCCAAAAGCGACTACGGCGTTTCGTTTCCCGATCTTCCCGGAGTGATCTCCGCAGGAAGCACGCTCGACGAAGCGCGCGATATGGCAGCGGAAGCATTGGCGTTTCATATCGAAGGGCTGGTTGAGGATGGCGAAGCTATTCCCGAACCCTCCTCGCTCGAAGAAATCATGGCGAACAAGGACAACAAGGATGGCGTTGCCGTTCTGATTTCTGCTCCAACGTCAGTGGCAAAATCGGTTCGCGTGAATGTCACGCTGCCATCGGATGTTCTGGATCAGATCGATCAATACGCGGAGCGTGAAGGATTCACGCGTTCGGGATTCCTGGCGCAAGCCGCCAAGAAGGCGATGGTCGCTTAACCGGAAGAGTGTTTCGCACGTTTTTTCGCGGCCGGTTTTTTCACCGCCCCCTTCTTCCCCGCCCTCTTCTCCTTGTTGAACGCAATCGCCGCTTTCACCAGTTTCTTCAGCGCGGCTTCGTTCACGCGGTCGCCTTCGAGAAAATCGATGGCGCGTCGCTGATTGCCTTCAAGGCCTGCGTTGAACAGTTTTTGCGGATCGGGAAGTTTTGCCCCAAAGTCGAATGTCAGCTTCACCTTGCCCTCGTGGAAATTGCCGACCGCGAGAATGCCGTCGCATTCCCACACCGGACTGCCCATCCATTTCCATTCCTCGACGATGTTCTTGTCCGCCGAAAGAATGCATTTGCGCATGCGCGCAAAGATTTCGGCGCGCCAGTCTTTGATGCTGGCGATGAGCTGGTCGATTTTCTGCGATGGGGTCATTGAGTGAACCATGAATGACAGTGAAAGGCGAAACCTGAGTGTGTCATGGCCGGACTTGTTCCGGCCATCCCGATTAATGAGGTAATCTGCCGAATAGATCGAGAACACCGGAACAAGCGCACATCGTCACTTGATTGCGCCGCGCGTTTCGGGAACAAGAGCGGAAACAATTTTCGGAAGGGATTGAAGTGGCCGCACCGTCGAAAAACAGACTTGAAGCCCGCGGCGATCTCGCCTGGTCGATCGCGATGGGCGGCATGGGCATCGTGCTGTTCGCAGCCCTTCTCGTTCTGTCGTGGTATTACGCGGCGACGATTTTCCTGATTTTCGCCGGCGTGCTGCTCGGCGTGGCGCTGAACGCGATGACCGAATTGTTGGGCCGCGTGCTGCCGACCCCGCATTCGCTGCGGCTCGCCATCGTCTGCCTGCTGCTTGCGGGTGCCTTGTCCGGCGTGGTGTTTCTCGGCGGCTCCACGATTGCCCAGCAGGCGACGGTTCTGAGCAACACCATCAAGGGCCAGCTCGTCAACGTGAAGGCATTTCTCGAACAGCACGGCGTCGACACGAGTTTCCTCGATCTGAACAGCAGCAACGCGGCGGCCGCGGCCGCAGCTTCGTCCGACAGCCCCGCCGCCGCACCGGCAAAGACGGCCCCCAGCCTGCCCAGCGCCGGCACCATTGCATCGAGCGGCGGCGCCATCGTCAGTCAAACGTTCAAACTGCTGCTCGGCACGCTCGGCGCCGTCGGCAATTTCTTCATCGTGCTGTTTCTGGGATTGTCGTTTGCGGCGCAGCCCGGCGTCTATCGCAACGGGCTACTGAAAATTGCGCCGGCCAAGCATCGTCTCTACGTCACGACAGTGGTGGACCGGATCGGCTACACGCTGGAACGCTGGCTGATCGCGCAGATGGTGACGATGGTTGCGGTGTTTCTGGTGACGTGGACCGGCCTTGCGATCATCGGCATCCAGAGTTCGTTCATTCTCGGCATTCAGGCGGGACTGCTCGCGTTCATTCCCACCGTCGGCGCGCTGATCGGCGGGTTGATCGTGGTGCTCGCAAGCCTCGCCTCCGGATGGGTTGCAGCCGCCAGCGCCGCTGTGCTGTTCATGGGCGTGCATGCGCTGGAAAGCTATATCCTCACGCCGATCATCCAGCGTCAGGCGCTCGACATTCCGCCAGCCACGCTGTTCGCGTTCCAGATTCTGCTCGGCATCGTGTTCGGCCTGTGGGGGCTGGCGCTGGCGCTGCCGCTTCTGGCCATCGGCAAGGTCATTCTCGACGTGACGCGCGACGATAAACTTCCGCCGCTGCGCGCCCTCGCCCCGCCAAAACAAAAGGCGCTCAAATGAGCGCCTTCGTTTCAAAACTGCGAGGAGCGTTCAGAAACTCGCCACCGTCCTGGTGTGCTCAACCTCCGGCGGCGACGCGAAATGCGGGCCGACCAGCGCGCGCCATTCCGGAAAATTCGGGCCTTCGCGAAAATCGACTGTGTGGTTTTCCAGAGTCTCCCACTTGATGAGCAGACGATAGCGCGACGGCTTTTCGATGGAGCGGTGCAGCTCGAAACTCTTCCAGCCCTTGCAACGCTTGAAAATGGTCTCGGCCATTTTCACCGCAGCCTCGAAATCCTTTTCCTGCCCCGGCTTGATCTCGATCTGCGCAATTTCCGTAATCATCTGGATGCCTTTCATGAATGCGCCAAGTCTGAATCTGCGACGGCTGTAGCGCAAAATTCCGTGCGCGAAAACAAAAAGCGCCCGAAGGCGCCTTACGAAATCCATCTTGTCGTGAGACGGTCCCTACAAAAACATCAGAAGCACGCCGGACAGCGTGAAGACGCAGCCGGTCAGCAACAGGGCCTGCCAGTCGAACGGCTTGCCGTAGCGCCCCTCCGCCCGCCGCGCCGTCACCAGCGCGCTCTCATATTCATCCGACGTCGAAAACATGCACGCGAAACCTTCGCGCGCGGACGCGGCTGCCGCGTCGAGCGCAGTCAGATCGGCAACGTGTTCCTGTGGAGGCATGCTCGTCATGCCTCAAGGATAGGTCGGGATGGTAAACGAGAAGTTAGCGCAACAGGCCGTCAGGCTGTCGCCTGCCTGCCCGCAATCGAGCTGCGTACAGCCGCAATCAGATTGGGTTTTGTCGCCTTCAGCGCCTGGTCGCGGCGGGACTGTTCGAGCGACAAAGGCTCCTCGGTCGAGGCCTGCACGCGGTTACGGCCGCCGCGCTTGGCCTGATAGAGCGCGGTATCGGCGGATGCCATCAGCACTTCGAGTTCGGTGTTCGCCGGGCCGCCGGCAACACCTACGCTGACCGTGGTCGCCAGCGGCTCGTCGTCGATGGCCACACCCGACGCCTCGAATGCTTCGCGCACCCGCTCGCCTGCGAGCAGCGCCTCGTCCATCGCGCAAGGCAGAAGGGCTGCAAACTCCTCGCCGCCGACGCGGCCGACGAGATCCGTGATGCGAAGCGTGCTGGCAACGCAATGCGCGAACACGCGCAGCACGTCGTCGCCTGCGGCGTGACCGAAGCGGTCGTTGACCGACTTGAAATGGTCGATGTCGAAAATCATCACGGTGATGGGCCGGCCCGCTTTCGCTTCGCGCTCGATCATGCGTGAGGTCGCCTCGCTGAAGCCGCGGCGATTGAGCAGGCCCGTGAGCGGATCGACGGAGGCCGCCGTCTTGTGGGCGATCACCGCGCGCTCGGAAACCAGAAGGAAAATGATGAAGACCGTGCCGACCGCATAGAGCACGAGTTCGGCGGCGAAGGCGGCAACCCAGATGGTTGCGACGCTGCCATCCTGCGCGCGCAGCAAATCGCCGAGCACGATCGGCAACATCAGCACGAGGCCGTGCAGCAGCGGCACGAAAAAGGCCGGCCAGCGCGCGCGCAGGCTTTTGCGCCGCTCGCGCCACAACTCAAATGCCGTGAGCGCGGTGTAGATCGCAACGATCGACGCGCCGAGATGCATCCGCAGTTCGGGCGAGACCGGTTCGAGATAGATCATCGTGCCGACCCACACAGCGGGCCCGAACAAAACGCCGATCAGGTTGGCGGAGCGTCCATGAAACACGCGCGCGGCGTCCCACACGAGTCCGCAGGCGGCAAATCCGACGGCGCTGACAGCCAGCGACAGCCAGCCGCCGAGATCCTCGCCGCTGACGGTCCACAGCGCGATGGATGCGGCACCGAGAATGTAGGCCGCGCCCCACCAACCGAGCGCCGCAATGCTTTCCTTGCGCCAGAAGAACAGCAGCATCGCGCCCAACAGCGCCGCAACGAGAGTGGCGACGAGATAGAGCGTCGAAATGTCCAGCGACAGATGTGTGCCGTTCGGCATCGTGTTGCGGTGCTCAAGACGAAGACCCGGAAGCGGTCCCCTGCACGCGCCACGCTAGGCGGCTTTCCTTCGCACTCCGTTTTCATGCGTCACGCAATTTTCATGAAAATCGTAGGCAATTTCGCTGCAAATGGAACGCAACGAAAAAGGGCGCCCGAAAGCGCCCTTCTTGATCTTTGCGAAACCTCGTTGCGTAAAATTCGAACGAAACGATCAGCGTTTCGAGAACTGGCAGCGAAGCGGTTATCGCTTCGAGAACTGGAACGAGCGGCGGGCTTTCGCCTTGCCGTACTTCTTGCGCTCGACGACGCGCGAGTCGCGCGTGAGGAAGCCGCCCTTCTTGAGAACCGAACGCAGATCCGGCTCGAAGTTCGTCAGCGCCTTCGAGATACCGTGACGAACGGCGCCGGCCTGACCCGACAGGCCGCCGCCTGCGACGGTTGCGACCACGTCGTACTGACCCTGACGGGCCGCAGCGACGATCGGCTGCTGGATCATCATCCGCAGCACAGGACGCGCAAAGTAGATTTCGACAGTGCGGGTGTTGACCGTGATCTTGCCGGAGCCCGGCTTGATCCAGACGCGTGCGACCGCGTCCTTGCGCTTGCCGGTCGCGTAGGCACGGCCCTGCTTGTCGACTTTCTTTTCGTACTTCGGCGCTTCAGGATTGCCGGTCTTCAGACCCGACAGCTGATCGAGGGACTGCATGGTGTCCGACATTATGCGGCCCTCATGTTCTTGCGGTTCATGGATGCAACGTCGACCTTCTCAGGCTGCTGGGCTTCGTGCGGATGCTCGGTGCCCGGATAGACGCGCAGATTGCCGAGCTGGATCCGGCCGAGCGGGCCGCGCGGGATCATGCGCTCGACGGCCTTCTCGAGCACGCGCTCGGGGAAACGGCCTTCGAGGATCGACTTCGCGGTGCGTTCCTTGATGCCGCCGATGAAACCGGTGTGGTTGTAATAAACCTTCTTCTCACGCTTGCGTCCGGTGAGAACGACATGCGCTGCGTTGATGACGATGACATTGTCACCGCAATCGACGTGGGGCGTGTAGATGGGCAGATGCTTGCCGCGCAGACGCATCGCGACCAATGTCGCGAGACGGCCGACAACCAGACCCTTGGCGTCGATAATCACCCACTTCTTGGTGACTTCGGCGGGCTTTGCCGAAAACGTCTTCATGTGAAAATTCCGTTGGATTGGTACATCGGCGCGATCCGCCGAACTGGCGCGGTTCTAGAGAATGGCAATGCACTGGTCAACGGTACGGCGTGATAAATATACTAGTCGAAACAATAGCTTAAAAATATGGTGCTATAATACCGAGAAAATCACCCAATATTCGGAATGGAATAGGTTGAAGTCACATGCGCGATGGGATCGGGCGAAGTGCCTGACAGCAAGAGCACTTCGCCGACCGCGAGACGCTTTCCGATCTTCATCAGCTTGGCCGCCGCGACGATGTCCTGACCCGGCTGACCTTTGCGGAGGAAGTTGATGTTGAGGCTCGTCGTAACTGCAAGTCCGACGGGTCCAATGGCCGACAGCAGCACGACGTACATCGCGAAATCGGCGAGCGCCATCAGTGTCGGGCCGGAAACTGTGCCGCCGGGCCGCAGCATTTTCTCGCTGTAAGGCTGGCGCAAGAGACTGGTCGAACCGTCTGCGGTCTCGATCAGGATTTCGCCGTTGGCGAATGCTTGCGGAAACTCCTCGCGGAGAAACGCCTCAAGCTCCGGCACCGTCATTTTCGGTTTCGTCATGGATGGTCTGCCCTGCCCCGCACTCGTATATGACGGCTATGTAGCCTAGGGTCCACGCAATGCCCAGCCCACGGAACCAGCCATGACGCCCGCCTCCGCTTCGGCCAAACCGGCAACAGCCTCGTCGCCGCTATTGCGCGAGACGCTCGGCCACATCGCGGTCCTCACGCTCGATGCGCCAGCGACTCGCAATGCATTATCCGAAGCGATGATCGCCGCATTGCATGCGGAATTCAATTCGATCCGCGACGACAAGAACATTCGCGCCGTCGTCATTACGGCAAAAGGTCCGGCCTATTCGTCCGGACACGACCTGAAGGAATTGACGGCGCGGCGCGCTGACCCTGACAGAGGCCGCGCCTATTTTGCGCAGATGATGAATTCATGCAGCGCGATGATGCAGGCCATCGTGAATTTGCCGAAGCCTGTGATCGCTGCCGTACAAGGCGTCGCGACCGCTGCCGGCTGCCAGCTTGTTGCGTCGTGCGATCTCGCCGTCGCGTCGGACAAGGCCGAATTCGGAACGCCCGGCATCGACATCGGATTGTTCTGCTCGACGCCGATGGTCGCAATGTCGCGCAACGTGCCGCGGAAGCAGGCGATGCACATGCTTCTGACCGGCGACCATGTGTCCGCGCAACGCGCTCGTGAGCTTGGCCTTGTCAACGATGTCGTTCCAGCCGGACAGGAGCGTCAGGCTGCAATCGATCTGGCAAATCGCATCGCCAGGAAGTCGGCGTATACGCTCAAGATCGGCAAGGAAGCGTTCTACCGTCAGGCCGAGATGAAACTCGCAGACGCTTATGCCTACGCTTCGCAGGTGATGACGGAAAACATGATGGCGCGCGACGCCGAAATCGGAATCGGGGCCTTCATCGAAAAGCGCGACCCGAAATGGGAAGACCGCTAGCCGATGAATCACGACAACTATCCCGACGGCTACATCCGCGAAATTCTCACCAGCGTAAAATCGATTGCGATGGCCGGCGCGTCGCCGGTGAATGTGCGGCCGAGCTATTTCGTCTTCAAATATCTGCTCGAACGCGGCTACGACATTATTCCGGTCAATCCGGGACAGGCCGGAAAGCAATTGCTGGGCAAGACATTCGTCGCGTCGCTCGCAGACATCGGCAGGCCGTTCGATATGCTCGACATCTTCCGCAATTCCGCTGCGGCGGCGGCGGTTGTCGATGACGCGCTCGCCTTGCCTGTAAAGCCAAAGGTCATCTGGATGCAGCTTGGCGTTCGCAACGATGCGGCGGCCGCAAGAGCGGAAGCTGCCGGACTTAAAGTCGTGATGAACCGCTGCCCCAAGATCGAATACGGCCGGCTGTCGTCGGAAATCCAGTGGGTCGGCGTCAACTCGCGCACGCTGAGTTCCAGGCGCGCGCCGATTCCGACCGGCACGCAGAAACTCTCGCTTCACCGCGCCAGCATCGGCGGCGGCACCACGGCTGCGGCAGATCGCGCCGCCAAGAACAAGAACGGCATTTCCTGACCGTTGTGCGGCGGAGCAATGTCGTTTCCCGAACGCGAAGGCCGTGCCAATTCCTTGCTTGTTAACGTCAAGCACAGTTGTCAGCTTGACTGGGAGCAGGCGCGACAGCAGCATCGCTCCAATTCGACGCTACAAAGGATAAGCGATGTCAGATCGGCTGCCGGGATTTTCCACTCTTTCGATTCACGCGGGCGCGCAGCCCGATCCGACAACAGGTGCGCGCGCGACGCCGATCTATCAGACAACGTCCTACGTCTTTAACGATGCCGATCACGCAGCATCCCTGTTCGGATTGCAGGCGTTCGGCAACATCTACACGCGTATCACGAATCCGACGACGGCTGTGCTTGAGGAGCGCGTGGCGGCACTCGAAGGCGGAACGGCGGCGGTGGCGGTTGCGTCGGGCCACGCCGCGCAATTCGTGGTGTTTCACACGTTGATGCAGCCGGGCGATGAATTCGTCGCGGCACGGCGGCTCTATGGCGGATCGATCAATCAGTTCAATCACGCCTTCAAGAATTTCGGCTGGAACGTGGTGTGGGCCGACACCGACGATGTCGAAAGTTTCAAGCGTGCGATCTCGCCGAAGACGAAGGCTATCTTTATCGAGTCGATCGCCAATCCCGGCGGCACCGTGACCGACATCGAAGCCATCGCAACGATCGCACGCGATGCGGGCGTGCCGCTGATCGTCGACAACACCCTCGCCTCGCCCTATCTCATCAAGCCGATCGACCACGGGGCGGACATTGTCATTCACTCGCTGACGAAATTTCTCGGCGGCCACGGCAATTCGCTCGGCGGTATTGTCGTCGATGCCGGTACGTTCGACTGGTCGAAAAGCGGACGCTATCCCGCACTCAGCGAGCCGCGCCCGGAATATCACGGCATCAAATTGCAGGAGACGTTCGGCAACTTCGCCTTCGCGATTGCGGTGCGCGTGCTGGCGCTGCGCGATCTCGGGCCCGCTATCTCGCCGTTCAATTCATTCCTCATCCTGACGGGGATCGAAACGCTGTCGCTTCGCATGCAGCGCCATTCCGACAACGCCAAGGCTATCGCCGAATGGCTGTCGAACAATCCGGCCGTCGCGTGGGTCAACTACGCAGGATTGCCGAACGACAAATATGACAACCTCGCCCGCAAATATTCGCCGAAGGGCGCAGGCGCCGTGTTCACGTTCGGCTTGAAAGGCGGCTACGACGCGGGCGTGAAGCTCGTCTCAGGCGTGACGCTGTTCTCGCATCTTGCGAATGTCGGCGACACCCGCTCGCTCATCATTCACCCCGCCTCAACCACGCACAGCCAGTTGAGCGACGATCAGAAGGCGCTCGCGGGCGCTGGCGTCGATGTGGTGCGGCTCTCGGTCGGCCTTGAAGACAAGGAAGACCTGATCGCCGATCTCGATCAGGCGCTGAAGGCCTGATTAAAAAACACGGCGCCGTGAGATGGCACCGTGTTCGATTGTTCAGAGCAAAGACTTTTTGAAAATCAGGGCTTGGACGCGCGCATTGCCTTGTCTTCGCGCGACAAGCGCGCGTTGCGCTGAACCACAGAATAGGTCGCCAGCGCGGCCAGAATCACGAGAGCCTGCAACGACAAGGCTTCAAGTGTTGGATTGAGGCCAAGACCATCGAGCCATGCCGTTCCTTTGAGTTCCGTGAAGGGAATGATCGTCTGCTCCTGGAATTCCTTGATTGCGTCACCGATGAATTTGACGCCCATCGCAAACAGAAATGCCGACGTGATAATGAACAACGGCCGCAGAGGAATTCTTTGCGCGATCAGATTGATGAAGTAGAACAACACGACGAGACCGGTGGCTCCGACAGCAAGACCGCCGAACAAGCCTAAACCCCAGCCGCCCTCGGCAACTGCAAGCGCGTTGATGAACAGAACCGTCTCCGCGCCCTCGCGGAAGACTGCAAAGAATGCAAGTGCCGACACGGCCCATGCCGTTTCCTGCGCCAGCGCGCTGTCCGCCTTGTGAGCGAGATAATCCTGCCAGCCGCGCGGGTCCTGCTTCACCATCAGCCAGCCGCTGACGTACAGCATGAGGGCTGCGGCTGCGAGAATGACAAACCCTTCCAGCACATCGCTGTGCTGACCGGAATTGAGAACTGCAAATAGCCACGCAGCTACGATACTCGCGCCGATTGCCGCGGCGGCGCCCGCATAAAGCGCGGCGATGCGGTGCCCGCCGCCGACCTTCTTCAGATAGGCGGCAAGTGCTGCAAGCACGAGCAGCGCCTCAAGTCCCTCGCGGAGAAGGATGACTGCAGCCTGGACAAATGCATTCGACATTGAGGACTTTCTTGAACGAACGGGGAATTGAATTCCGTTCTAGCGTCAGCGGCATCGAAGAAAAAGCATCGAGTGCACTCACGTCTGCGCGACGGCGCGCGGATCGCAGAGAAACGCTTACGGAATGGGGCTTAGTGCAATTTCGGCGAACTTTAGAATAGTTCAATGAACTACGGCAGCCGGCGTCTATCCGGCGACCGCCCGGAGTTTTGCCGGCGTCGTGTCGGCAAGATTGACGCCAAGCCGCTCCGCCTGAAACAGCGCCAGCGTCAGGACAACGATGGCGTTCGCCTGATGAGCGAGACCGAGATCGATCGGCACCTGATAGAGCAGCGTCATGACGCCGATGACGACCTGCGCCAGGATCGCGGCCAGCAGCCAGGCGGCGCCGGCAATCGCGGGGCGGATGCGCGAACGCATCGCATCGACAAAATGAAAAATCGCAACAATCAGTAGCGCATAAGCGATCATGCGATGGCTGAACTGAACGGTCAGCGTGTTGTCGAAGAAATTGCGCCACCAGGGCTGCTCGAAAAACAATCGCCCGGCAGATGGGATGAATGAGCCATCGATGTCCGGCCAGGTATTGAAGATTTTTCCGGCGCGCAGACCGGCGACGAGTGCTCCGAAATAGAGTTGCAGGAACACCAGCGCGAGCAAAATCCAGCTTGTGATTCTCAGGCGCGCCGGCGCAATCGGCGATGAACGCGTTTGCATCCGGCTCACCGTCCATACCACGGCAGAAAACAGGATCAGCGCCAGCATGAAATGCGCGGCAAGCCGATATTGCGAGACCGACACGCGGTCCACCAATCCGGATTTGACCATCCACCAGCCGACCGCGCCCTGAAGTCCGCCGAGCGCAAAGATAATCCAGAGCCTTGGTTTGAGATTTTCAGAAATCGCGCCGCGCCATAAAAACCAGAGAAACGGCAGCAGAAATGCGGCACCGATAAACTTCGCAAGCTGCCGGTGCGTCCATTCCCACCAGAAAATCGTCTTGAATTCCGCAAGCGACATGCCGCGGTTCATTTCGCGATATTGCGGTATCTTCTTGTACGCCTCGAATTCGGAAGTCCATTCCGCGTCGGAGAGCGGCGGGATCGTTCCCGTCACCGGCTTCCACTCGACAATCGACAATCCGGATTCGGTAAGTCTTGTCGCGCCGCCGACCATCAGCGTGCAGACGATAAGCGAGGCTACGATGACGAGCCAGATTCGCACCGCGCGCAAATTCGATGCAGCTTTGACGGTTCGATCCGGTGCGACAGACATGATCTCAAATGCGGCCTTGATTGGATTGGCGCGGACCTTATAGTCCGGACGTGTTTCCGCGCAAGACGCGCAATCGCCACGCCCCGCACAATTCCGTCATGGCAATCCGCAAACGAAAACTCATCGGCACGGTTGGGCTTCTTTGCCTCGTGATCGTCTGGTCGCTGCTCGGAATGGCGATTGCGCAGGCGCCATGGCTGGCGGCATCCAGACTGGCGCAGGCGATCTTCTATGTCGTCGCCGGATTGGGCTGGGTGCTTCCCGCAATGCCGCTGATCGCGTGGATGTCGAAGCCCGATGCTGAGGATTCCGAGACGTAGCCAGTTAAGCGGCGCGATTGCGCGGCAGTACGAATCCTGCCATCGCCGCCCGCAAATGGCTCAGGGATTTGTGTCGCCCGTTCCACGCAATTCGCGGCAGCGACAGCATCTCCGATTTTCCTTGCGGCTGTACGATGCCCGGTTGCGCGGAAACAGCGGTCAGAAATCCGGCCTGTTTCGCCAGTTGAATTTCGCGCGGCCCAAAAGAACGGCCGTGCCCGAATGGATACGCAAAATGCCTGCATTCTGTACCGAGCGCGGTCTCCAGGATCGAGCGCCCCATCGTCATCTCGCGCAGCGCGATATTGCCGGCGGCTGACGAAAGCTGCGGATAGTGAACGGTCGCGCTGCCAATTGTCGCCTGCGCATCGCGCGCAAGAGTCGTCAGGTTTGCCCAGGTCATGGCATCGCCGCGAGAGAGTGCCTTGAGGTCGGCGCCGTAGCGGGTGCAGAGGTCGCCGATTGCAGCGGAACGATCCGGCGGCGGCAGAGCGCGCAGCCAATCGTAGAGAAAATCGTAGACCTGATACTTTTCTTCCGTGGTACCGATCGCGAAGCGATTTTCGACATTGTCGACCATCAGACCGATGCGTTCGTTATGTGCGACGATCTCTTCCAGCGCCAGCCACCACGCTTCGCCGATGCCGTCGATGAAACCGGTCGGCACGTAAAGCGTGAACGGCACGCGATGCCTGGAGAGAACCGGATAGGCGAACGTCATGAAATCGCGGGTGGCGCAGTCGAAACTGAGACAGACAAAACGCCGCGCAGATGCGGGTTGCAGCGCGCGCACGCGCATCTCGTCCATGGACACAAATTCGTATTTCCAGCGCCGCATCGCGCCGATGGCCTTGTCGAGAAACCCCGGCCTGATCTCATGGGATCGCAACGGCTGAAATGAGCCCGGCTTGCGCGGCCGCACATGTTCGAATTTGAGGATCACGCCCGCGCCGCCGACCGTCCGTTCGGCAATCCGCGCCACGCCGGGCAGCACCGCAAGCCTGCGGCCGGCATTTGCAATAACTCGATTCCAGGACGGCAAAGTGATCCCCCAAACGCAGGCATACCGCGCCGTGCGCGATTGTCATTACTCTTTGTTGACATTTGTTTGAATAAGGTCTGCCCGAGCCGCATCGGCCAAAAAATTTCCGGAAAACAGGCTCCAAAGATGACCATGGTCGCAGCGTTCCAGACGGTGCATGCCTACGGCGGAACCAGCCGCATTGCGCGCGTCGATGTTCTGCGTTCCATGAGCGAGGCCGAGCCGATCTGGCGCGCCTTCGAGGCGGCCTCCCCGCTCGCCACGCCGTATCAGACCTTCGATCTTCTCAATTCCTGGCAATCGACCGTCGGCAACCACGACGGCGCGGCACCGTTCATCGTGGTCGCTTACGATGGCCACAATCGTCCGGTCGCGCTGCTGCCGCTGTCCGTCAGCCGCGAAAGCGGCGCACAGGTCGCCCGCTTCATGGGCGGCAAACATCCGACATTCAATATGGGTCTGTTTCAGAGTGCATTCGCCTCGGCGGCAACCGCCGGCGACGTCCAGCGCATCATCGATGCGATCGCACACGAGGCAGGCGGGATCGATGTGCTGGCGCTGATGCAGCAGCCGAAAACCTGGCGCGGCGTCGCAAATCCGTTCGCGCAGGTCATGGATCAGCCTTCGACCAATCCGGTTCCTTCGATGACGATGGCGCCGAACGCAAAGCCTGAGGATCGCGTCAGCACCTCGACGCGCCGACGCCTTCGCAACAAAGAACGCAAGCTACAGACCCTTCCCGGCTATCGCTATTTCGTCGCGGAAACGGACGCCGACATTCACCGGTTGCTCGATGCATTCTTCGTCATCAAGCCGCAGCGCATGGCGCTGTCGAAACTGCCGAACGTCTTTGCAGACGACGCGACCAAGGCATTCATTCGCGAGGCCTGCACGGCGAAATTGCCGAACGGCCGCCGCGCCATCGAACTGCATGCGCTGGAATGCGACGACGAAATGATCTCGATCTTTGCCTGCGTGGCCGGCGGACAGCGTTTCTCGACGATGTTCAATACCTACACGATTTCAGAAAACGCGCGGTACAGCCCCGGTCTCATTCTGCTGCGCGACATGATCGATCATTATGGCGAGCTTGGCTATACATCCTACGATTTCGGCGTAGGCTCCGACGAATACAAGATGACATTCTGCAAGGAAGACGAGCCGATCGTCGACAGCTTCATTCCGCTGACGGCGCGCGGACGGCTGGCTGCGTTGGGGCTGTCGTCGCTCACCCACGCCAAGCGGCTGGTGAAGCAGAACCCAGCCCTGATGCAGATGGCGCAATTGCTGCGCAACGCGCTTCAACGCTAGCTTGACCGAAGACTAAGCCGCTCGCACGCCCGGCGCGGCGCTCGCATTCGACACGGGCGACATCAGAATCGTCACACCGAGGAATCCCGACGCGAGAAGCTGATCGCGCATCGTCGCGCGACCCTGCATCGTGATCTTCGGATCGGGGATCACGACGGCGTGCGCCTGCGACGCAATCAACGACGACGGCAGATCGGAGGCCGTGCCGGCATCGAGCACGACGTGATCGTAAGCACGCAGCAGCGCGTCAATGGCCATGTTGATACGCGGCAGCTGCAACAGTCCCCGCTGCGATGGATCCCGGCCAGCACCGACCATATGCACGCCGGACAGGCGATCCTTGGTGATGATCTGACCGAATGAAGCCGTCCCCTGCATCAGATCGGTCAATCCCGGCGCCGAAGGATCGCTCGAGACGGCAGCCATCGTCGGCGAATTCATGGTGAGATCGGCGACAACAACCTTCGCGTTTCGGGCCAAAAGCCGGGCCAAAGTGAGCGCGGTCAGCGCGACACTTTCATCGCGATGAGCGCCGACAATTGTGATCTTGCGTCCGGCCTCGCCGAGGTTTCGCAACTGAGCCGACAGCTGTTCGATCTCGGTCACGGACGTTGTCATCTGCGGATGCGTATCGCGGATCGGTGGCACAGGCGCACGCACCGTTGCGCCGCGCGGCGCGGTCATGCGCAATAGTTCAGTCGTCGTGATATAGCCGCTTGTCAGAAGGAACATTGCAAGCGTCGCAATCAGAACGATCGGCAGCTTCTTCGGATAGGCCGGCGTATTGGAAACGGTGGCGCGGGAAATGATGCGGCCATCGGCAGGCGCGGCTTCGATATTCTCGCGGGTGGTGGCTTCGCGATATTTGGCGAGATAGGATTCGAGCAGGTCGCGCTGCGCCTTGGCCTCGCGCTCGAATGCGCGCAACTGCACATCCTGTCCGTTGGTGGACGCAGCCTGCCGCTTCACCTGATCGAGGCTGGCATTGAGGCTGTCGGCGCGCGTGCCTGCAATGCGCGCATCGTTCTCAAGCGCGCGGGAAACCTTGCTCGCCTCTTCCCGGATCTGGCGGTCGATGTCGGCAATCTGCGCCTTCAATTCGAGAATGCGCGGATGACGATCGAGCAGCGTCGAAGACTGTTCGGCCAGTTGCGCGCGCAGCGTCACGCGCTGTTCGGACAGGCGTCGTATCAATTCGGAGTTCAGGACTTCCGAGGCCTCAATCGGCTTGCCGCTGTCGAGCATCTGCTTGATCGCGCGCGCCTTCGCGTCCGCATCCGCCTTCGCAGCACGCGCGTTGCTGACCTGGGTATTCAGTTCGCCGAGCTGCTGATTGGACAGCGTCGTGTTGTTGGTGCCGACGAGAAGCCCGGATTTGGAGCGGAATTCTTCGACACGTGCATCCGCATCCGCAACCTTTTTGCGGAGACCCTCGATCTCCACGAGCAGCCATTGCGACGCGGACTTCGTCTGGTTCTGACGCGCGGCCTGCTGGAGGATGAGATAGCCATCGGCGATTGAGTTTGCGACACGCGCGGCCAGTTCAGGATCGCGCGACTGAAATTCGATCACGACGACGCGCGACTTATCGACCGAGTACGCGGTCAGCCGGTCGAAATAGGCATCCATGACGCGTTCTTCCGGCGTCATCTGGAACGGATCGCGGCCAATGCCTGCAAGCGCAAGCAAGGCTTTCCAGATCGGAATGCCTTTCAACACCGAATCGAATTCCGGCAATTCGGCGAGCTTGTTCTGCTTGATGACCTCGCGCGCGAGATCGCGCGACAGCAGCAACTGCACCTGGCTCGTCACCGCTTCGGCGTCAACCGCAGTGCGGTCGTCGTTGCGCTCGCCGTTGGGGCGAAGAAATACGTTTTCACGGCCGTCGATGAGAATGCGCGCTTCGGATTTGTAGCGCGGCGTAATCATGTTGACGATCATCAGCGACAGCACGAGCGCCGTCACCGTCGGCACGATGACCCAGCCGCGATTGCGCACCAGTTTCCGCCAGATCACGCGAAGATCGACGTCGCCAAGTTCTGAAGTTTGGGAATCGGCAATGACCCGCTGCGAAACCGCAGGCTGAGGTGCAGGTGACGAAAACTGGAACGGCAATTTGTTCGTCCAGTCACGCCAGAACGCCAAACGCATCGAACACTCCTACCGACGCCACTTCACCCTCGACAGCAAGGGATCAACTCAACTGACGCGATTACAATCCATTAGGGTTGATGGCCGGTTAACCGGCGGAAAAACGACGTGTTTCCATAGTCCCGCAATCCGCCGGTTACGCTTTGTTAACCATGAAAGCCCTTAATCGGGGCCAATATTTACGGCTGGATTCTCTCATGCGGCGCAGTCGCGCGCTTATCATCAGTGTCCTTGGCGCGCTTGCGGTTTCGGGCTGCATGCCTGCGCGTATGCCGGTTGCCGGCGTTGCCCCGCAAAGCATCGACAGTTTCACCTACGGACGCGCCTACCCTGCTCCGCCCGCCGCAAGCGCGCCCGTTGCAGCGGTCGCACCGGCACCTGTCGCGCCAGTCGTCGCAACGCCCGTTGCTGCGGCTTATGCCTCGCTCGACGAACCCTATCGGCTGGACGCGGGCGACAAGCTGCGCATCGTCGTTTACGGACAGGAAGGCCTGACCAACACCTATGTCGTCGATGCCGGCGGTTCGATCACAATGCCTCTGATCGGCGCGGTGCGCGCGCGCGGACTGACGCCCGCCGAACTCGCTGGCTCAATCACCGCGCAACTGAAGAAGGGTTATCTTCGCGAGCCGTATGTGGCGGCCGAAGTCGAAAGCTATCGTCCCTTCTTCATTCTCGGAGAAGTCGCGGCTCCCGGACAGTATCCATATGTTCCCAACATGACCGTCGAGAGCGCCGTCGCAATCGCCGGCGGATTCACGCCGCGCGCGCAGCGCGGCACAGTCAAGCTCACCCGGCCGAGCGAGTCCGGCACGGTTCAGGCCAACGTCCCGCCGGGCACCATGCTTCGTCCCGGCGATACCGTCGTCATCGGCGAACGCTGGTTCTGACATGACCGACACGTCGAATGCGCCGCTTAGAATTCTCCACGCGGTTCGCGCTCCGGTTGGCGGCATTTTCCGGCACATTCTCGATCTCGCGGCAGGTCAGGCCGACCGGGGTCATTACGTCGGGATTCTTGCGGACAGTTTGACGGGCGGCGAACGCGCCACGGCGGCGCTCAAAGAACTTGCGCCGAAACTCAAGCTCGGCACGCACCGGCTTGCCATCCGCCGCGAGCCGCACCCTGCCGATCTGTCGGCCGCGCTGAAATTTCTGCGGCTTGCCAATTCGCTGAAACTCGACGTGCTGCACGGACACGGCGCCAAGGCCGGAGCGTTCGTGCGGATGAAGGGCAAGTCGAACAAAACCATTCGCGTCTACACACCGCATGGCGGATCGCTGCACTACCCGCCCGCAACTCTCAAAGGCGCATTCTACGCAAGGCTTGAGCGCGCGCTGATGAACCGCACGGAATTGTTTCTGTTCGAGAGCGCCTTCGCGCGCGATACCTATCAGCGCATCATCGGCAGGCCGCAGGGACTTGTTCGGTGCGTCTTCAACGGCGTTGGCGCGCCTGAGTTCGACCCCATCGCCTTGGCCGAAGATGCAACCGACATCGTCTATGTCGGCGAATTTCGGCATATCAAGGGCGCGGACCTGCTCATTCAGGCTGTCGCGCGGCTGCGTGCGGATGGCAAGGCAGTGACGCTGACGCTTGCGGGCGACGGCGAAGAAACCGAAGCACTGAAGGCGCTCGTCAAGAAACTCAATCTCGAAGGCGCGGTGCGCTTCATCGGTTTCGTCAAAGCCCGCACCGGCTTCTCGAAAGGCAGGCTGCTGGTTGTGCCGTCGCGCGGAGATTCGATGCCCTATGTCGTAATCGAGGCGGCTGCGGCGGGTGTGCCGATGATCGCAGCAAATGTCGGCGGCATTCCGGAAATCTTCGGCCCGCACAAGGAAGCCCTGTTCGTCGCCAATAGCATCGGCGCGATGGCGGACGCGATTGAAGCGGCACTTGGCGATCTGAACGCATCGCGGGAAAGCGCAAAAGTGCTGAGGGAACGCATTTTCATGCAGTTCTCGCAGAAGGCGATGGTCGATGGCGTCCTTGCCGGTTATCGGGATGCTTTCGGTATTTATTAACCGATTTTTACCAACGATAACCAATTCTTCCGATTTGTTCTTTAGGCATGAGCTTGAGAGATGTGCTTGGGCATTTGCAACCCAAGACGCGTCGCTACATGACCGCAGACAAATCGGATTTAAGACCGTGGACCCCATCGACGTTCGTTCCATGATGAATGCCGCGACGGCGACCGCTACAGCGGGAGGCCACGTTCCTCCCGTTCAGGAGCGCCGCAAGCGATTGTCGCCCGCCGCATTGGAAGTGACCAACCGCAAGGTCCGCCGCGCCTATTCGACCGTCGTCATCAACGGTGCCGTTCGCGTCGCCGATTTTTTGCTTCTCAGCATGGTCGGCATCGCGATCTATCTCGCCTACGTCATGCCGATTAACGGCTTCATGTGGGAGTATGTCTGGGCAATCGTCGGCGTTGCGGCCATTGCCGTCATCAGTTTCCAGGCGGCTGAAATCTACGACATTCAGGTGTTTCGCGGTCAGCTTCAGCAAATGACACGCATGGCGTCGTCATGGGCATTTGTGTTCCTGCTTTTCATCGGCGCGTCGTTCTTCGCCAAACTCGGCGACGTCGTTTCGCGCGTCTGGCTTTCGGCATTCTTTTTCACAGGTCTTGCACTTCTCGTGGTCGAGCGGCTGGCATTGCGTTCGATGATCCGGCGCTGGGCGCGTCAGGGCCGTCTCGACCGCCGCACCATCGTTGTCGGTGCCGACGAGAACGGCGAGCATCTCATCCATGCGCTCAAGAACCAGGACGATTCCGACATCGACGTGCTTGGCGTGTTCGACGATCGCAACGACAAACGCTCACTCGCCTCATGCGCCGGCTCGCCGAAGCTCGGCAAGGTCGATGACATTGTCGAATTCGCGCGCCGCACCCGCATCGATCTTGTGCTGTTCGCGCTGCCGATTTCCGCCGAAACGCGCATTCTCGAAATGCTCAAGAAGCTCTGGGTGCTGCCGGTGGATATTCGCCTGTCGGCGCATACCAACAAGCTGCGCTTCCGTCCCCGCTCCTATTCCTATCTCGGCAAGGTTCCGACGCTCGATGTGTTCGAGCAGCCGATCACCGATTGGGATCTGGTGATGAAGTGGGTGTTCGACCGTGTTGTCGGCACGCTCGCACTGATCGCGCTGTCGCCGGTCATGGCGCTGGTGGCGCTTGCCATCAAGCTCGACAGTCCTGGCCCTGTCCTCTTTTTGCAGAAACGCTATGGCTTCAACAACGAACGCATCGACGTGTTCAAGTTCCGCTCGCTGTATCACGATCAGGCCGATCCGGACGCAAAGACGGTCGTTACGAAAAACGACACGCGCGTCACGCGCGTGGGCCGCTTCATCCGCAAGACAAGCCTCGACGAATTGCCGCAGCTGTTGAACGTGGTCTTCAAGGGCAACCTGTCGCTGGTCGGGCCGCGTCCTCATGCGGTGCAAGGCAAGCTCGAAAGCCGCCTGTTCGACGAAGCGGTCGATGGTTACTTCGCGCGCCACCGCGTCAAGCCCGGCATTACCGGTTGGGCGCAGATCAACGGCTGGCGCGGCGAGGTCAACAGCGAAGAGAAAATTCAGAAGCGCGTCGAGTTCGATCTCTACTACATCGAAAATTGGTCGGTGCTGTTCGATCTCTACATCCTCTTCAAGACACCATTCGCCCTGCTCAAGGGTGAGAACGCCTACTGACGCGCGCGCCGCGCGGCGAGGATTTCCGGCCGCATGACTTATATCACGGCAAACGACCGCTCTCTGACGGCAACGCCGCCCGGCACGGCCGCGATCCAGCGAACCCTGATGTGGCTGATCGGCGCCGGCGGCGCGATCGTGTTCATCGAACCGAGTCCTTATGAGTTGGCGACGCTGACGGGCATTGTCGTGTTTTTCGCGACGGGGCTGCGGATGCGGCCGATGTTCTTGCCGCTGCTCGTTCTGCTGGTCGTGATGAATCTCGGCTACACGATCTGCGCGGCCTACCTCATGGACCAGAAGGAAATCGTGAACTGGATTCTCACGTCCTGGTACATGGCGATCACCGTCGTGTTTTTCGCGATGGCGCTTTCGGAAAACACGTTCGACCGTCTCAGCGCGCTGCGCCGGGGACTGATCGCCGGCGCTGTCATTGCCTCGCTTTCCGGCGTTGCCGGCTATTTTCATCTCGTCCCCGGCGGCTACGATCTTTTGACGCTCTACGGACGCGCACGCGGAACATTCAAAGACCCGAACGTGCTGTCTGCGTTTCTGATTCTTCCGGCGCTTTTCACGCTTCAATCCGTCGTCACCGATAAATTCTGGAAAGCCTCCCGCAACGCGCTGGCGCTCGGCATCATCGCGCTTGCTGTCCTTCTGGCCTTCTCGCGCGCATCGTGGGGCCAGTTTGCGGGGTGTTCAGCCTTCATGCTGCTGCTGATGTATCTGACGAGCCAGGAGCGTTCGCAGCGGCAACGCATCGTTCTCACCGCGCTGGCCGGCATCGCCGCCGCCGCTCTGATGCTGGCTGTTCTGCTTTCGATGAGTTCGGTGAGCGACCTGTTCGAGCAGCGCGCGAGCTTCAATCAGACTTACGACAGCGGCCGGTTCGGGCGCTTCGGCCGCCATGTGCTCGGCTTCCAGATGGCGCTGGATTTGCCGCTCGGCATCGGTCCGTTGCAGTTCACGAAATACTTTCCCGAAGACACGCACAACTCGTTTCTCAACGCGTTCATGTCGGGCGGCTGGATTGCAGGCGTGTGTTTCCCGGCGCTTGTGTTCATCACCGTCGTGATGGGATTTAAGATCGTCTTCGTGCGCGTGCCGTGGCAGCGAATGTATCTCGCTTTGTTCTCGGCTTTTCTCGGAACGGTGTGCGAAGCCTTCATCATCGACGTCGATCACTGGCGTCATTTCTGGATGATGCTTGGAGCGATGTGGGCAATGTTTGCAGCAGCATATATCTATCGCGGAACCCGACGGGAACAAATGGAAGCGCAGTTGACTTAACGCTGCGAAATTCAGTTCCCCAGATGCGGCTTCATCGAGCCGATCCGTTCATCCGGTATTCACGCAATAAAATCTCCGCAGCCGGAACGTCGTCCATCTCTGCCCGTTGAAACGCGGGGCATTCAGAGGAGGACATGATGAAAAGCAAATTGTTGATTTCAGCCGCAAGTGCCGCGTTGATCGGCATCAGCGGCTTTGCATTCGCACAGTCGCCGAGCCAGCAGTCACAGGGCGGTGCCATGCAGGGCAGCGGCTCCGCGCGCGGCAGCGAAGGCGCATCCGGCAGCCAGATGGCTCCGCGTGAAAGTGGAACCGAACAGCGCGCTCAGGACCAGTCTCCCGGCATGAAGGGTGCCAAGGACAAAGCCGCCTCGGACAACATGAAGGGCAACAAAAATGCCGCAGAGTCCGACTTGAAGAATGCGAACCCGAAGGCAGCGTCCGAAAAGTCCGGAATGGACAGCAACAAGGCGGCATCGGATACCAAGTCCGAATCGAAGTCCGGAATGACGACCGGTCAGGCCGGAGCCGGCGGCAAGCAGCTCACGAGCGAGCAGCGAACCTCTATCCATACGTCCATCACCAAGCTGAACGTGCGTCCGGTGACTAACGTGAACTTCTCGATCTCGGTCGGCACCCGCGTTCCGCGCGGCGTGGCTTTCCATCCGCTCCCGGTCGAGGTCGTGAACATCTATCCGGACTGGCGCGGATATGAGTTCATCCTCGTCAACGACCAGATCGTCGTGGTGAATCCGCGCACGCTTGAAATCGTGGCCGTGCTCGAAGCGTAAGACGAACAGAAAGTTGCAAATGAGAAGGCCGGCAGCGATGCCGGCCTTTTCTGCACCGCTATCGATAACGGCCAGTTCTGAGATCGTACATCCATCCCCGGCGGCTGTTGGAGAAGACGACCTTTTCAAACTGGAGCCTTCGGGCCTGATCGTAGATCTTCGCGGACTCGGCCAGCTTCGCACCGATTTCCTTCGTCATCTGCGGCGACACAAACGCGACGATACGCGCACCCGCTCCCATCACAGATACGCCGATTCCCTGATCGCGCAGTTTGGCCGACATCGTGTCGGCGTAAAGCTGGCGGCTCGCGACATCAGCGACCGCGACGGCGGGTTGCAGAATCTCGAATTGGGCCTGCTGCATCTTCTTTGCCCAGTCGCGCGCCTGATCGTTCGACGGATCGGCGTCGGCAATCGCATTCAGTTGAATTTCAAGATTTCTGAATGACGACATCGAGATGTTCGATTTGCCTCTTCCGCGCCGGGACTCCTCAAACTCGTTCAGCAAGACCGCCGCATCGACCAGCACGCGATCGAATTGCAACCGCGCATCTGCAGCCTTTTGCTCCTCAGGTGTAAGAGGACGTTCGGGCGCAACAGTAGGAGCGGCGCTTTGCTCCGATGTCGATGCCTGGCCCTGCGGAGCGGTCTGCGGTTCAGAGGATTGAACGTTGAGAAAGGGTGTGGAGCGCACTCCAACAGGAAGCGGCGTCAATCCGGCGACGAGAGGCGCGGCAGTCATCAACACCGCCATTCGTGCGAAAAGGTTTTTGCAGCGCATCGATGCAATCCGTCAAAGTAACGCCGATCAATCCTTACTAACGCGTCAGTTCCATATTCGTTCAAAACGCGCGCATCTCACGCCGCGATCGCCAGCGGCGTCTTGAACAGATGCGCGATGGCGTTGGCGTAGTATCGCAAAAGCATGATCTCCTTCGGATTGGCCCGAAAGGTATCGCCTTCTTCCAGAACGATGTGGCGCAACGTCAGCATGCGAAGTCCGACCGCGATGGCATAGTCCCGATCCGCGCGCGGGATGTGAACGTAACTGCCCCGGCCCTCGAGATTTTCGATCAGGCTGGACACGCGGCCCTTGATTTCAAAAAGCGTGCGCGGCTCCTCGGCCGCCTCCAGCATCGCGGTCGCGACCAGCGACACCGGCAACGCCGGCACCACACGGCCGACGGCATCCATCAGCAGATGACCGAGTTTTTCGGTTTCGGCATGCTTTGTATCCGAATTCAATGTGCGGAAATCGATCTTATGATCGGCGACGTATTTGCGCAGCGAAACGGGGTCGCCGAAACTGACGCAGGTATACCCGAAGCGATACCACTCACCCTTGAGCGCCATGCGGATATGATTGAAGACGTGACGCGCGAAGGTCTTTGCGTTGAATCCGTAAACAGGCTTCGCACCGGGTTCTGCATTGGCGACCGACGTCAGCATCCGATCTTCAAGGACGCGATCGTAATTCACGGCGACCGGGACGAACACGACGTCTCGCGGCCCGTGCGGGTCGAAACTCGCAACCATGTAGCTGAGAAGACCGAATTTGGGCGGACGCAGCTTGCCGTCGCGGCTCAATCCGCCTTCCGGGAAGATGGCCTGCGTCACGCCTGCGGCTGTCGCCATATGAACGTAGCGCGCCAGCACCTTGCGATAGAGCGCCTCGCGCGAATCGCGCGCGATGAAATATGCGCCCATCGAGCGGATCAGGTTGCGAAGTCCCCAGACCTGCGCCCATTCGCCGACCGCGTAGCTCAACGCCGACGAGGTCGAGGCGACATACGTCACCAGGACGTAATCCATGTTGGAGCGGTGATTGATGACGAAGATGACGGAGGACGCCGGATCGACTGCGGCCAATGTGTCGTCGTTGCGCACGCCGATACGCACGCGGTAAAGCATTTGCGAAATCATCCGCGCGATCCGCGTGCCGACGCGGAAATAGGCATAGGCGCTGAACGACGGCACAATCTCGCCGGCGTAGCGTTTGACCTTTTGCATCACCACGTCGCGGGGAACATTGTGCTCCCGCGCATAATCGTCGGCGGCGTGCAGAACTTCAGGATCGAACGCGAGCTGATCCATCAGCACCTGGCGTTTGGTCAGCTTGAATGGCTGGATGCGCAGCTTCAGCCGCGTGTTCAGTTCATCGATGGCGCGATTGGCGCGGCGCCGCAACGCCCACCGCACGCTCGGCAGCAATATCCGGTCAAGTGCCGCGAGCGCCGCCAATACCGATAGCGCGATCACAACCCAAAGCGGCACGCTGACGTGCGACCACATGGTGTTTCCCCAGCCGGCACGTCTCAGCGCGTGCCTGTCCCCGACGCAGAATAGGGTCTTGAATGGCGCGATGACAAGTTCGGCCGCCATATCAACGGCGCGAATTCCGGCTTCGATGTCGCAGCTAAAAAGCCGCACCATCGAACTGGCGCGGCTTCGAGCCGTAAACGTCGAGAGATGGTTTGTTCTAATTACGCATCGACCGCGCTGGCCTTCTTTAGATAAGTGAGGCCGCTCACCGTCAATCGCTGTTCGTCGGTCTCGCCGGATTCGAAAAGCCCTCTCACATGATCCTCAGCGCCGTGACGAAGATCGTCGGCGATCTCAGCCTGCCCTGTCATCTGCTTGAAGATTTCAAACATCCGTTCGATCGCGCGATCCATTCCCAGCCTCCTGAGTGATTGGAATAAACGCGCAACCGGCTGAATGGTTCCCGGTATCCGTCGGACATGCATCGGCCTGCGCGTCAGCAGCGCGAATGACTGTTACGACCGATGTTGGAAAATGGTCGGAGCGGCGGGATTTGAACCCACGACCCCTAGTCCCCCAGACTAGTGCGCTAACCGGGCTGCGCCACGCTCCGACTGCCGAACGGCACGCATGCTGTAGCGTCGTTCATAGGGCCACGCAAGGCAGCTTCGCCCTGTGCATCCCGCCTTCACACGCTAGTTGTCCTTGAGAACGCGATCGATCAGCGCCCTCGCCCCGATCAGATCGTCGAGAGCTGCCTTCAGTTTTCCCTGATCGCCCGGACGCGCTGTGTTGCGAACACTCGGCGGCGCGTAGGCGGCAGCTCCGGCAGTACCGTTGCCGCGATTCGAATCTGCCGGCTTCGGCATCACTTGTTTCGGCGTGACGGGCGGAGGCGGAGCCGGATCCCTCAAGCGCGGTTCGTCGCGAAGAGGGCTCGCAGGCTTGAAGTTCATTGAGCCGCGCATGGCGGCATTGCGCTCCGGCTCATGCACGCGATCATCGGAAACCGTCTCGTCATTCTCAAGCTCGAAATCGCCGGCGGCATCGGTATCGCTATCGAATTCCGGCGCGTCGAAAATCGCGGACGAGTGGCCCTGCACCTCCTCGGTCAAATTCTGCACCGCCTTGATGCCGTGCTCGCGCAGGATGCGCTGCACGCCGCGAATGGTGTAGCCTTCGCCATAAAGCAAGCGGCGGATGCCACGCAGCAGATTGACGTCGTCGGGGCGATAATAGCGGCGTCCGCCGCTGCGCTTCATCGGCTTGATCTGCGCGAAGCGCGTTTCCCAGAACCGCAGCACATGCTGCGGAATGTCGAGATCGTCAGCGACTTCGCTGATCGTCCGAAATGCATCCGGCGCCTTGTCCAAATGCACGCTCCCTTTTCAGATTCAGCCGGCTCAGTCTTCTTCGCCGCCGGAGCCGTTGCTGCCCGCGCCGCCGTTGATCCGCTGCTTGAGAATGGCCGACGGCTTGAACACCATCACGCGGCGCGGAGAGATCGGCACTTCTGTCCCGGTCTTCGGATTGCGACCGATGCGCTGGCCCTTCTTGCGAACCATGAACGAACCGAACGACGACAGCTTCACCGTCTCGCCCTTCTCCAGGCAATCGGTGATTTCCTTCAGCACCAGTTCGACAAAAGCCGACGATTCCGTTCGCGACAGTCCCACCTTCTGGTAGACGGCCTCGCACAGATCGACTCGTGTGACAGTTTTTCCGGTTCCGGTCATCGCCTGCCCCGCTCTCGGCGAACAAATTTCACGTCTAAAATTAGGGGCTTGCAGACTGACGGTCAACAAGACTCACAATGCAACGGCATGGAAAGTTGAGTTCAAGTTTCACTAAAAACTGAACGCATGTCTCACCATCGCAGCAGCGCCGATCCCCACGTAAATCCGCCGCCCATCGCTTCCAGCATCACAAGATCGTTCTTCTTGATGCGCCCGTCGTCCGCTGCGGCTGCCAAAGCGAGCGGAATTGACGCAGCCGACGTGTTCCCGTGCTTGTCCACGGTAAGAACCACCTTCTGCGGCGCAATATGAAGCTTCTTGGCCGAGGCATCGATGATTCGCTTGTTGGCCTGATGCGGCACCAGCCAGTCGATGTCGTCCGCGCTCGTCCCGGTCGCCGCGAAAGCGTCCACAATAACGTCCGTAATCATGCCTACTGCGTGCTTGAAGACCTCGCGGCCTTCCATGCGAAGATGGCCGACCGACTGCGTGGTCGACGGTCCCCCATCGACGAATAGTTTGTCCTTATGTCTGCCGTCGGATCGCAGATGCGTGGTGAGGATGCCGCGATCCTTCGATGTCCCGGACTGCGGCTGCGCTTCGAGAACGACCGCGCCCGCGCCGTCGCCGAACAGAACGCAGGTGCCGCGATCGTTCCAATCGAGAATTCTTGAGAAGGTTTCCGCGCCGATCACCAGCGCCCGCTTGAACGCGCCGCTCTTGAGAAAATTGTCGGCGGTCGCCAGCGCAAAGATGAAGCCCGAGCACACCGCCTGAAGATCGAACGCCGCGCCGTGATTGATGCCGAGCGCGTTCTGGATCGCCACGGCAGTGGCCGGAAAGGTGTTGTCCGGCGTGGATGTCGCCAGAACGATCAGATCGATCGACTGAACGTCGATGCCGGCCTTGGCGATTGCGACCTGCGCAGCCTTCAGACCGAGGTGCGACGTGAATTCGCCTTCGGCTGCGATATGGCGCTGCTGGATTCCCGTGCGCTGGACGATCCATTCGTCGGATGTGTCGACCATCTTCGCCAGTTCGGCATTGGTCAGGATGCGCTCCGGCAAATAGGCGCCGTAGCCGAGCACAACAGAACGCATCGAAGTCACGAGACAGCCTCCTGCGCGATTGGCACATCCGCAAGCGAATGGCCTTCGCGATTGAGTGTTTGATTGATCTTGGGCAGGAGATCGTACCGGACCATGTCGTAGCCGACTTCGACGGCGGAGGCAAAGCCCTCAGCATCGGTGCCGCCGTGGCTCTTGATGACGACTCCATTGAGGCCGAGGAATACACCGCCATTGACCTTGCGAGGGTCCATCTTGTCGCGCAGAACTGCGAATGCGCCACGCGCAAACAGATAGCCAATTTTGGAGCGCCAGGTCCGCCCCATCGCGTCGCGCAGATATTCACCGATCTGGCGAGCTGTTCCCTCCGCCGTCTTGAGCGCGATATTGCCGCTGAAGCCTTCGGTGACAATCACATCGGCTGCACCCTTGCCGATGCCATCGCCTTCGACGAACCCGATGAAATCCAGTTGCGGAGGATTCATCTGACGCAACAATTCGGCCGCGCCGCGCACTTCCTCGACGCCCTTTTGTTCTTCGACGCCGATGTTGAGCAGCCCCACCGTCGGACGATCGATGTCGAACAGGACGCGCGCCATCGCACTGCCCATGATTGCCAGCAACGCCAGATGCCGTGCATCTCCGCCGATCGAAGCGCCGACATCGAGCACCACTGACTCGCCGCGCACCGTCGGCCACACGGCAGCGATGGCCGGACGGTCGATGCCTTCGAGCATTCGCAGATTGAGACGCGCCATCGCCATCAGCGCGCCGGTGTTGCCGGCGGACACCGCGACGTCGGCCTCGCCCTTCCGGACCGAGTCAATGGCGAGCCACATCGAGGACGATTTGCGGCCACGGCGCAGCGCCTGGCTCGGCTTCTCGTCCATGCTGATGGCAATGTCCGCGTGAATGACGCGCGACGCCTTCTTCAACGCGGGGTGTTTTTCAAGTTCGCTATTGATGGCGGCCGTATCGCCGACCAGCAGAAACTCGCTGTCAGGGTGCTTTGCGAGCGCGAGCGCCGCGCCCGGTACGACCACCGATGGGCCGAAATCGCCGCCCATGGCGTCAAGCGCGATACGAACCTTTTGCGGCATGGTTGTTCCGGGAACCCGATCGTGGCGGCGACCGCAAAAGCGTCAGCCGGGCGGCGACAATAGCGTTTCCGTGGTCCGTTACAACGGCTTGACCGGTTTTGCGGTAGCGGATGCGGGATCGTTTCAATGACAGCTTAGGTAAATCTTATAAGATAATGATTTCACTTTGTTTTTTTGTCTTTTGGTGCTGAATGATCGGCCTTGAGGGCTTTCAGCGCCGCGAACGGATGCTCGTCGGGATCTCGCGCCTCCTCAAGCGACTCGAAAACCGCGCCCGGCTTACGCGGATAGGGATCGATTCCCAGCATCAGGACTTCAGTCGCCAACTGCCCAAGATCGATGGTGCCGTTGACGATGGGGTCCGGCGGGTCGGGAATTTCTGCGTCATCGCCCTCCTCCTTGGCGACGACCCTTGCCGTCGAAGATATTTGGGATGGCGGCGCGAAGGTCACGTCAATCGGTTCATCGACAACGGTCTCGATAGGATCGAGTGTGACCACGCAGGTCTGCTCGACAATCGCCGTTACTCGGCCAGTCACATGAACTCGTTCCCCGCTGATCGGCAAAGCGTCGAGGGTCGCGCGAGCGTCCCTGATGCCGCGGACGCCTGCAAGCGCAGTCAGGTCGCCGAGCTGCGCATCGCTCGCCTTCAACTCCTGATGAAGCCCTGTTTCCGGTATCTGCGCGACACCGACGACAAAGCTCCAGGGAACATCATTTCGGGTCATGCGAGCGAATCCAAAATCAGGCGGCCGGCTTTGGGAAAGATAGCGATCCTTCGGCAATCGTCTGTTCTTCAAGCGCCTTACCGACCGCGACAACATAGGCTGCAAGGCTGCGCGCGCTGTCGGGAAATTTTCCGTCGAGCACATTCCGCAGCAACGCCTGTGCGAGATCGTCCGGCCCCGATTCAAAAGCCAGATCGTAGGCTGTCGAACGGCCGTAGAAGGCTTCGCCGAAGGCGTGCATCCGTTTGGGCACAGTAAGGTCGCCGACGCCCATCTCGCGCAGATTGGCGTCCATGTCCGCACAGAAGCGGTCGAATAGTGCCTGCGACATTTCCGCTCCGCCCGCTTCCGTCCGCAACTTTCGCAGCACAAGCCAAAGATGGAGGATCAGGAGATCGAGCCGGCCGTTAACCGTATCCGGTACGTTGTAGGCGGTATAGAACGCCGGTTCTCGCGCCTGCGCCACGATCATGCCATAGATGGCCTCAATGGTCCGGCGCGGCGGGGCGCTCGAATTTCCAAAACGGGTAAATGGCCAAAGCATCTGCGGTTCCGCATAGTGCCGGAAGCGACTCGCGCGGTCGTTCAGGCGGTATTGGGCGTGTTGCAATCGGATGCCCTGCCCGGTACGTCAACGCATCACGCGATGCAAGGGGAAGGTCCATCCGGCATGACTGATTTCAGCCAGACCGGCATTCGGCGTGGCGGATCGCTCGTTTCGTGGCACGCTGTGCGTGCCGTTGCGGCCGCAGCAATCGTTTGCGGCGTACTTGGCGCCTGCACGGGCGAGCAATTCCAGAAGGGCTATATCCTTCCCCAGGGCGCGCTCGAACAGGTTCCGATCGGGGCCAGCCAGGATCAGGTGCTGATCGTGCTCGGCACGCCATCGACCGTCGCGACATTGAGCGGCGAGGTTTTCTACTACATCTCCCAGCGGTCCCAGCGCAAAGTCGCCTTCTTGAATCAGGAGGTGATCGACCAGCGCGTGATCGCAGTGTACTTCGACAAGAACCGCACCGTGACGCGCATTGCGAATTATGGGCTGCAAGACGGCAAGATTTTCGACTTCATCAGCCGAACCACGCCGACCAGCGGTCAGGAAATGAGCTATCTCGCGCCGCTGTTCAAACTGCTCAGCCCGCGATAACGCCAAGCCTTTCACAAACTAAGAAGCCTTTCACAAACGAAAACGGCCGCTTGCGAAAAGCGGCCGTTTTTGATTCAGCGTTTGTCCATCAAACCGCAATCAAGCCGTTCTCGACGAAATTGTAGCCCGCTTCCCAGCGCGCGTGCTGTTCGCTGTTTTCGGGATAAGGATTGTCGTGCGGCTCGTTATTGAACCGCGCAAGTTTCCCCTGCTCGAACGGATCGCCATCATCAGCAGCCATGGTTTCGCCTCCCTTGGTTACGCCCTACAACGCGCAACCCAATGAGTCGGTTTCCCGGCAATTTGAAGATTGTTCACAGGAACCGGTCGCATTGTCGTCAAATCGGGCGAAACGCATCCGGCAAAATAAAAAGCCCCGCAACTCGCGCTGCGGGGCTTTCGATGTTGAGATCGGCGCGTGTAAGTGCGCCAGAATCTTAGTGAGCCAAAATCGCCAGCAGCAGCAATGCCACGATGTTGGTGATCTTGATCATCGGGTTTACCGCCGGACCAGCCGTATCCTTGTACGGATCGCCGACGGTGTCGCCGGTCACGGCTGCCTTGTGAGCGGCCGAACCCTTGCCGCCGTAGTGACCGTCTTCGATGTACTTCTTGGCGTTGTCCCATGCACCGCCGCCCGACGTCATCGAGATCGCGACGAACAGGCCCGTCACGATCACGCCAAGCAGCATCGCGCCGACCGCCGAGAATGCAGCCGATTTGCCGTCGGCACCGCCGCCCGCAATGAAGTAGATCGCGAAATAGACCACGATCGGCGACAGCACCGGAAGCAGCGACGGAATAATCATTTCCTTGATCGCAGCCTTGGTCAGGATGTCGACAGCCTTGCCGTAGTCAGGCTTTGCGGTGCCCTTCATGATGCCCGGCTTTTCGCGGAACTGGCGGCGCACTTCCTCGACGATTGCACCGGCCGCGCGGCCGACGGCCGTCATGCCCATCGCGCCGAACAGATACGGCAGCAGGCCGCCGAACAGCAGGCCGACCACGACGTAAGGATTGTTCAGCGAGAAGTCGGGATTGACGCCGACGAAGTACGGAGACTTAGAGGCAATGAAGAATTTGAGATCTTCATTGTAGGCCGCAAACAGCACCAGCGCGCCGAGACCGGCGGAGCCGATCGCATAACCCTTGGTGACGGCCTTGGTGGTGTTGCCGACCGCGTCGAGCGCGTCCGTTGCCTTGCGGACTTCCTTCGGAAGTCCGGCCATTTCGGCGATGCCGCCGGCGTTGTCGGTCACAGGACCGAAAGCGTCGAGCGCCACGATCATGCCGGCGAGAGCCAGCATCGTCGTGGTTGCAATCGCAATGCCGAACAGGCCCGCGAGGCTGTAGGTGATCAGGATGCCCGCGATGATGACGATGGCCGGACCTGCGGTCGCTTCCATCGAGATCGCAAGACCCTGGATCACGTTGGTGCCGTGGCCGGTCACCGACGCCTGGGCAATCGACTTCACCGGACGATAATCGGTGCCGGTGTAGTATTCGGTGATCCAGATGATGAGGCCCGTAACGACGAGGCCGACAACGCCGCACCAGAACAGGGTGAGGCCGCTATAGGCCACGCCGTTCAAAGGACCGAAGCCGACGAGATAGTAGATCGCAGCACCGACGCCGATCAGCGACAGAACGCCGGTCGCGATCAGGCCCTTGTAGAGCGCGCCCATGATCGACTGCGACGAACCGAGCTTGACGAAGAACGTGCCGATGATCGAGGTGATGATGCAAATGCCGCCGATTGCGAGCGGCAGGGTCATCATGTTCACGAGCACCGTGGACTTGGCGTAGAAAATCGCGGCGAGAACCATCGTCGCAACCGCCGTCACGGCATAGGTCTCGAACAGGTCGGCGGCCATGCCGGCGCAATCGCCGACGTTGTCGCCGACGTTGTCGGCAATGGTCGCAGGGTTGCGCGGATCGTCTTCCGGAATACCGGCTTCGACCTTGCCGACGAGATCGCCGCCGACGTCTGCACCCTTGGTGAAGATGCCGCCGCCGAGACGCGCGAAGATCGAGATCAGCGACGCGCCGAAGCCCAGCGCAACCAGCGCGTCAACGACGGTACGGCTGTTGGCAGCGAGGCCTGCAACCTTCGTCAGATAGATGAAGTAAGCGGTGACGCCGAGCAGCGCCAGACCGGCCACGAGCAGACCGGTGATCGCACCCGCCTTGAAGGCAAGTTCGAGGCCGCCCGCAAGCGACTTGGTCGCTGCCTGCGCGGTACGCACGTTGGCTCGCACCGAGACGTTCATGCCGATGAAGCCCGCAGCACCCGACAGCACAGCGCCAATCAGGAAGCCGATCGCGACGAGGATACCGAGGAAGTAAGCCAGCAGCAGGAAGATGACGACGCCGACGATGGCGATGGTCATGTATTGGCGGCGCAGATAAGCCTGCGCGCCTTCGGCGACTGCCGCTGCAATCGCCTTCATTTTTGCGTTGCCGGCGGGAGCTTTCAAAACCGATGCCGTCGCCCACGCGGCGTAAACGATGGAAAGCGCCCCGCAGAGCACGATCAACCACAATGCTGTCATTGAATTTGCCTCAGATTAGATTGTTCAGCCCAACGCCCGGTCGCGGACGCGACGGACGCACATAAAGGAGCTGGCCCAACGGGCACCGGCTGCCTCAATTCGGCGCGGACAATGCCAAAATCGACTCCACGGCGCAACGCCGCGACCGCCTAAAACGTCCGAATTTCAAGGGTTTCAGCGACGGCACTTGCGAGCCGGAAATTGTGGCAGAAGCGATCAAAAGTGACTGTAAGACAGGCGCTTGAGCGCAATCGGCCTGCCGCCTTCGCCTGCGAATACGGGAGGTGCGTCACCGGCTGCGACACTACCAATTGCAGTGACACCGACCTTCGCTTGCTGCGTCTCGGTCACGAAGGCGGCCCAGTGATTCTCCGGAATCGTGCAAAGAAGTTCGTAGTCGTCCCCGCCTGCGACGATGTCCTCGAACGAAATTTGTCCCGCGCGAAGTAGTTTTCCGACCGGCTCCGACAAGGGAACGGACGAAGCGTCAACTGTGCCGCTCACGCCGGACGCCGCGCACAGCTTTCCGAGATCTCCCGCGAGACCATCGGAGATGTCCATCGCGGCGGTCGCGTGGTTGCGGAGACATGTTGCAAGCGCATTGCGCGGTTTCGGCACGCGATAGCGATCCACGAGAAAATCGCGCGCGGATTTGTCGAGGGTATCGGTGCTCCCGTCAACTTTGAGCAACCGCAGCCCCGCTGCCGCATCGCCGATCGTTCCCGTGACGACTATTTTGTCGCCGGGCTTCGCGCCATTGCGGCGGATCATTTTGCCGGGCGGAACATGACCGAAAGCCGTCACCGAAATTGACAGCGGTCCCGGCGTCGAAACCGTATCGCCGCCGAGCAGCGGGCATTGGAAAGTGCCGATGTCCTCACCGAGCGCCTTCGCGAACGGCGCAAGCCAATCGTCCGCCGCCTCGCGCAGCGCAAGCGTCAGAACAAATCCGGCCGGCACCGCGCCTTTGGCGGCGAGATCGGAGAGATTGACCCGCAGCGCCTTGCGCGCCACCGTGTCCGGCGGATCGCCGGGCAGAAAATGGACGCCTTCAACGATGGCGTCTGTCGTAACGACGAGATCGTCGCCGGACGATTTCAGAATTGCCGCATCGTCGAGAAGGCCGAATGCGCCGGGATCGGTCACAAGCGGACGGAAATAGCGCGCGATCAGATCGTGTTCGCCGGAGGACATGCTATCGATCCTCGTCATTGCGAGCGTAGCGAAGCAATCCATGGACCGCAAAGCAAGGCTGGATTGCTTCGTCGCTCACGCTCCTCGCAATGACAGGCATAGCAGCCTACCGCGCGAATTCGCTCGCGCGAAACTGCCGGGCGATCTGGTCGAGCACGGCGTTCACGAGCCCGGTCTCATCGCCATCGACGAAGGCGTTTGCGACGTCGACATATTCTTTGACCACGACCCGCGCCGGTACATCCTTGCGATGCTCCAGCTCATACGCGCCCGCACGCAGGATGGCGCGCAGAATTGCGTCGATGCGTTTTAGCGGCCAGCCTTTATTCAGCGCATCGTCGAGCAGCGGGTCGAGCTTTTTCTGATCGCGCACGACGCCGGACACAACGTCCTTGAAGAATGCAGCCTCAGCCGGAAGATATTTCTCGCCCTCGACTTCGCTGCCGAGCCAGTGACTCTCGAACTCCGCAAAGATGTCGTTGATGCCGGCGCCGGCGATTTCCATCTGGTACAGCGCCTGCACGGCCGCGAGACGCGCCGCGCCGCGGCGGTTGGCCTTGCCGTCACCGGTTTTCGGGGTCGCGATATTTTTCGCGCCGGTCATACTTGCTTGGCCAGGCGGCGCTTGATGCGGATCATCGCAATGGTCGCGCGCGCTGCGTCGCCGCCCTTGTCGAGTTCCGACGCTTTCGCCCTCGCCCAGGCCTGCGCCTCATTGTCGACTGTAATGATGCCGTTGCCGAGCGGAAGACTGCGCGCAACCGACAAATCCATCAGGGCGCGCGACGATTCCACGGACACGATCTCGAAATGAAATGTATCGCCGCGGATCACGCAGCCGAGCGCAATTGCGCCGTCGTAATCGCGGCCGTTACGGCGCGCAGCGTCGAGCGCAATCGCGATCGCAGGCGGAACTTCGAGAGCGCCGGGCACGCTGACGACATCGAAACCGACGCCCGCCGCATCGAGCTGCGCCTTCGCACCCGCCAGCAGCGCATCCTGGATTTCGTCATAGAAGCGCGCCTCGACAATCACGACGCGCGCGCCTGCAATGTCGGTCTCGTCTTTCAATACGGCGCGGCGCGGCTCTGCCATTCATCGGTCCGGTTTTTTCGGTGTCATGGCCGGACTTGATCCGGCCATCCATCTTTTCGAGAAGATGGATGCGCGGGTCAAGCCCGCGCACGACATTTGTGCCTTGATCGTTATTTCATTTCCGTCAGGCGCGCGGCGTATCGCGCCATCAGGTCGATTTCGAGATTGATCTCGCTTCCCGCTCGCCAGCTTCCGAGCGTTGTCCCTTTCAGCGTGTGCGGAATGATGGTGACGGAAAATGTGTCGTCGACTGCGGTATTGACCGTCAGCGACACGCCGTCGAGTGTGACCGAGCCTTTGGCCGCGATGAATTTCGCCAGATCGCGCGGCGCCCGCAGATCGAATTTCGCCATGTCCGGCAGATCGTCACGCGCAACAATCGCCGCGATGCCATCGACGTGGCCGGCGACGATGTGGCCACCTAATTCGTCGCCGATCTTCAGCGCGCGCTCGAGATTGAGCCTCTCGCCCTGCTTCCAGTCACTCGCCGTTGTCAGCCGAAGCGTTTCCGCACCGGCATCGACATCGAACCATGTTTTGCCGCCATCGACGCCTGACGCGACGACCGTAAGACACACGCCGTTGCACGCAATCGATGCGCCGTCGGCAATCGTCGCGCGGTCGTAGCGGCACGCGATGCGCAGCCGATGCAACTGGCCCTGCGCCTTCGGCGCGAGGCTGACGATTTCGCCGATGTCGGTGATGATGCCGGTGAACATCAAGCGCGCCTGAAAGTTGTCAAAGTGTCTCTGCCAAGTTTTTCCGTAGCAGGTGACGCCCAAAGTGGCGACTGCAAAATGTCTGCTGAAGCGAACGCGTCGACCCCATCCGCTCCAATATTGTCAGGACTGCGCAGCAGCCAGATTTCATCCGCCAGACCGGCGGAAATGAAAGATGACGCAATAGTCGCGCCGCCTTCGACCAACAGCCGGGTAATACCGCGCTCCGACAGCGCGTTTAAAACCGCTTTCAGTTCAAGACCCCGCGCTGCTGTCGCCGGCACGCGGATGACCTGCGCGCCTGCGCCGCCAAGTTTCATGGCGGCCGGAGCATCGGACGTATCCGATGTGAGCACCCAGAGCGGATGCTGGCGCGCAGAATGAACGAGCCTGCTGGTGCCGGGAATTCGCAGCGCGCGGTCGAGCACCACGCGCACTGGCGACTGCGCTTCAAGCCCCGGCAAACGAACCGTCAACAACGGATCGTCGGCCAGCACGGTGCCGATGCCCACAAGGATTGCGTCGCTCCGGGCGCGGAGCAGATGCACGCGCGCTTTCGCGGCCTCTCCCGTGATCGCAACCGGACGATTGCCTGCGGCTGCGATCTTGCCGTCGGCGGAAACGGCAAGTTTCAGGACCACGAAGGGGCGCTTCTCGCGAACGCGCAGAAAATGTCCGGCATGATCGTGCGCGGCTTCGTCCGCGCACAAGCCCACGTCGACCTTGATGCCTGCGGCGAGCAACCGCGCGTGGCCCTGCCCCCGGACTTCCGGGTTGGGATCTTCAACCGCCGACACAACGCGCGCGATGCCTGCCGCGACGATCGCGTCGGCGCAAGGTGGCGATTTTCCGTGATGCGAGCATGGCTCCAGCGTGACATAGAGCGTAGCACCTCGCGCGGCATCGCCCGCGCGTGCCAATGCTTCCGGCTCGGCGTGCGGACGGCCGCCGGGCTGCGTCCAGCCACGACCGACGATGACGCCATCTTTCACGAGAACCGCGCCGACGGCCGGATTGGGCCACGTTCGTCCCTGCCCGCGCCGGCCCAGAGCCAGCGCGAGATTCATATAACGACGGTCAGGATTCATTTGCGCGCGGCGACCGGGCGCGTCTCGTCGTCACCGGACAATTCGCCGAGCACGGCCTCGAAATCCTTGGCTTCGCGGAAATTGCGATACACGGACGCGAAGCGCACATAGGCGACATCGTCGAGCTTGCGCAGATGCTCCATCACGATCTCGCCAATCGTTTCGGACGAAATCTCCGCCTCGCCGCCGCTTTCCAGTTCGCGCACGATGGCCGAAACCATTTTCTCCACGCGCTCGGGATCGACCGGCCGCTTGCGGAGCGAGATTTGCAGCGAGCGCACCAGCTTGTCGCGGTCGAACGGCACACGCCGTCCGTTGCGCTTGATGACGGTCAGTTCGCGAAGCTGCACACGCTCGAATGTCGTGAAGCGGAAATTGCACGCCGTGCAGACGCGGCGGCGGCGGATCACGGCCGAATCTTCCGTCGGCCGCGAATCCTTCACCTGCGTATCGAGACTGTTGCAGCTTGGGCAGCGCATCGAGCGAAAGCCTTAACTGTAGATCGGGAAACGGTCGGTGAGTTCGCGGACCTTCTTCTTCACCGCGCCCTCGACGCCGGGAGCCGCGCCGTCGCTCGATTGCGCAACCGCATTCAGCACTTCGGCGATCATGCCGCCGACCTGCTTGAATTCCGCAACACCAAAGCCGCGCGTCGTCGCAGCCGGCGTTCCGAGACGAAGTCCGGAGGTGACGAATGGCTTTTCGGGGTCGAACGGAATTCCGTTCTTGTTGCAGGTGAGACCGGCGCGAACCAGCGCCTTTTCCGAGACGTTGCCCTTCAGATTCTTCGGGCGCAAGTCGACGAGCATCAGATGATTGTCGGTGCCGCCCGACACGATGTCGAATCCGGCTGCGCGCAGCGTTTCCGCCAGCGCCTTCGCGTTCTCGACGACGTTCTTCGCATAAATTTTGAAGTCCGGACGCAGCGCCTCGCCGAACGCAACGGCCTTGGCCGCGATCACATGCATCAGCGGGCCGCCTTGCAGGCCGGGGAAAATCGCCGAGTTGAGTTTCTTGTGCAGCGCCTCGTCATTGGTGAGGATCAGGCCGCCGCGCGGGCCGCGCAGCGATTTGTGCGTCGTGGTCGTCGTGACATGCGCGTGCGGCACGGGGTTTGCGTGCACACCGCCTGCCACCAATCCTGCAAAGTGCGCCATATCGACCAAGAGATACGCACCGACGCTGTCGGCAATTTCGCGGAATCGCTTGAAATCCCAGGCGCGCGAATAGGCCGAACCACCCGCGATGATGAGCTTCGGCTTCACCTGCTCGGCCTGTTTCGCCACCGCGTCCATGTCGATCAGGTGATCGTCCTTGCGCACGGTGTAGTGCGACGGCTTGAACCATTTGCCGCTCATGTTGACCGGCGAGCCGTGCGTGAGATGCCCGCCTGCGGCGAGATCGAGACCCATGAAGGTGTCGCCCGGTTGCAGCAGCGCGAGGAAGACGGCCTGATTCATCTGGCTGCCGGAGTTCGGCTGCACATTGGCAAAGCCCGCGCCGAACAGTTTCTTCGCGCGCTCGATGGCGATGGTCTCGGCAACGTCCACGAATTCGCAGCCGCCGTAATACCGATTGCCCGGATAACCTTCCGCGTATTTGTTGGTCATCACCGAACCCTGCGCCTCGAGCACGGCGCGGCTGACGATGTTCTCCGAGGCGATCAGTTCGATCTCATGCTGCTGGCGGCCCAACTCGCCCTTGATCGCATTGGCGATGTCGGGATCGGCCTGCGCAAGCGTGGCCGTAAAGAAGGTGTCGGGAGCGTTGGCGGTTTTGGCGGAAGAAGAATTGGAAGGAGTCATGGGCGGAATGTCTCCACCGCCGCGTCCTGAAAAAGAGCGCGGGCGGTCTTAATGGCGCATTTTCTGACGGAAAACCGGAAACCCAATTTTCCTGAAAATGCTGCGGGTGGCTTCGATGGGCGGCAGCGCGAGATACCATATCTGGGCGCTGCGGCCAAGTTCGGAAGGCTCAGGCCGCGTATTTAGTGGATATAATTTGGGCTGGAAAAACGCTTTGAGATTGGGGGATTCGCGATAGGCTTAGGTCGACAGACGGAGCATCGCCATGTTCGTCATCAACGCCATCGACACGTCAGGCAGCGTCACCCTGAAGCGGCTGAGCTTTGCAGCCGCGCTGAAAAAGGCGCGCGAACTTCTCGAAGACCAGTGCTGGGATGTTCAGATCATCGACCCGGATGGGCGAATCTATACGTCGGCGGATTTCGAGAGAGCTGTCGCCTGAGGCTTACGCCCGATTTGCGGCGAAAACAAAAAAACGCACCGCGTCCGTTGCCGGGACGCAGCGCGCGTTGGGAAGTTTGCTGGAGAAAGAAAGGACCGCCGGTCTTAAGCCGGCTGACCCGAATTTCGTAAAACCTCAGAGACGATAGAGAATCTGATCGGTCCAGAAACGCTCGAGGCGATGCAGCGACTTGTTCAGCGTCGCAAACTCCGCATTCGAAATTCCGCCGACCTGCTCCACCGTCTTGACGTGCTTCTGATAGAGCGCGTCGACGATCTGACGCACTTCCTGGCCCTTCGCGGTCAGGCTGATGCGAACCGAACGGCGATCCACGCGCGAACGCTGATGATCGAGGAAGCCCATTTCGACGAGCTTCTTCAGATTGTAGGACACGTTCGAGCCGAGGTAGTAACCGCGCGTGCGCAGTTCGCCTGCGGTCAGTTCCTTGTCGCCGATGTTATAAAGCAGCAGCGCCTGCACCGAATTGATGTCGGCACGGCCGCGGCGGTCGAATTCATCCTTGATGACGTCAAGCAGACGGCGATGCAGCCGCTCGACCAAGGTCAACGCTTCAAGATAGAGCGGCTGCGTAGGAGCAGCGGCGTTATCGCGAACGGCATTCTCTGCCGTGGCAACGGCTTTCATCATGACACTTCCCCTGTTGTCGTATTTTTACGACTTATTCGACGAAACTTTTGTCCCGCCTGATGAGGCAAACTTAGGGGCAGCGTTTGAACATCAGCTTAAATAACAGCATAAAGAGAATGTTTATTTGAAACAGTGAACGATTGATTTAGCCTGTAAAATTGGGGGTTTTCGTTACTCTGGATTCACGACAAACGCCCGATGTTCACGCTTCGTCGCACGCTGTGTAGCGTTCTAGAACAGCGATCGTTCAAATTGGAAACACTTCGTCAAGCATGGCTGCACGCTGCCACAATTGCACGGGCAGAATTTACGGCGGCCGTTCCCGCGCCGCCATCCACGCCAGCGCCAGATACGCGCCGAGCAACAACAGCGCGAGCAGCAGCACGATCATGTTGCCGCCATAGACCGCCGGGAACATCAGTTCGATGACCGCCTGCGAGACGATCGTGGTCAGCCACACCACCGCACCCCACGGCGTTGCGAGCCACAGGCCGACGGCGGCAACCAGTTCGATGACAGCGAAGTAGACCGTCGCGGTCTGCCATTGCGTCGTCTGGTTCTCGAACGCGCTGTCCTCGCCGCCGATGAAGCCGGTGATCTGCGCCCAGTTGTAGAGACCTTTCATCATCGACAGCACTGCCATCGCGCGCAGGAACAGCACAAGCCGTCCGGTCCAGACGGCGGAGCCCGCCTCCGTCTCAGCGGACGGCATCGGTGTGGTGTCGTTGACCTGATCGCGCACGAATTCGTCGTCGTTCGCGGTGGAACGCGACCTAGCCATCCGTGCGGCCATCGACTGACGTGCGTCCTGATTCATGTCGCCTGTTTGAGCCGTCCGGCCGGTAAAATCAATTGCCGCGACCGTCATCCTGCGGTGACGTCGCTGGTGTCAGGTGATAAACGTCCCAGATAAAGCGAGTGTTCGGGAGCGACGGCAAAATGGCGATCAAATTCGGACGGCCCATCGAAATGCGCGACGGACCGCTGTCCGCGCAAAGCGCCCCTACCCTCGATCTCACCACGCGCCTTCGGCGCAATCGCAAGTCCGAATGGGCGCGGCGGCTCGTTCGCGAAAACGTGCTGACCGCCGACGATCTGATCTGGCCGCTGTTCGTCGTCGCAGGCAACAATACGCGAACGCCCGTCGCTTCCATGCCCGGCGTGGATCGTCTCTCGGTCGATCAGTGCGTGCGCGACGCCGAACGCGCGATGAAGCTCGAAATTCCGTGCATCGCGCTGTTTCCCTACACCGAACCGTCGCTGCGCGACGAGCAGGGTTCGGAAGCGACCAATGCTCACAATCTGGTTTGCCAGTCTGTGCGCGCGATCAAGAAGGAATTTCCCGATCTCGGCGTTCTCTGCGACGTGGCGCTCGATCCGTTCACGAGTCACGGCCATGACGGACTGATCGAAGGCGGCCGCATTCTCAACGACGAGACGGTTGCCGTGCTGGTGCGTCAGGCGCTGGTGCAGGCCGAAGCCGGCTGCGACATCATCGCGCCAAGCGACATGATGGACGGGCGCGTTGCGGCCATCCGCGAGGGACTGGATCGGGCGGGTTTTCAGGACGTGCAGATCATGGCCTATGCCGCGAAATACGCATCGGCCTTTTATGGCCCGTTCCGCGACGCCATCGGATCGGCGAAAACGCTGACCGGCGACAAGCGCACCTATCAGATGGATTCCGCCAACAGCGACGAAGCCCTGCGCGAAGTCGAACTCGACATCGCCGAAGGCGCGGACATGGTGATGGTAAAACCGGGAATGCCGTATCTCGACATTGTTCGCCGCGTGAAGGACACCTTCGGCATGCCGACATTCGCCTATCAGGTGTCCGGCGAATACGCGATGATCGCGGGCGCCGCCAACAACGGCTGGATCGACGGCGAGCGCGCGATGATGGAGAGCCTCGTCGGCTTCAAGCGCGCCGGTGCGGACGGCGTGCTGACATATTTCGCGCCGAAAGCGGCAGAAAAGATCAAAGCCGGACGATAAAAGCGTGGTCGCGGCGTTGCCGATGTTATGCCGCTCTTGACATTTCCTATTCAAGGATTATATTCCTATACATCCCGTTCACGAGGGGCGCTTCATGAGGCGTCTTGAAGTGGGGCGGGACGCGGGCCCGCGCGTGACGTTCGCAGCGTCACGTCCGGGAGGTTGAGGGTCGCCGACCGGGCCAACTACGTGGCTCTGCCTTCGGTGGCTGCACGCGGTGCGGCTGAAGGGCGGCGAAATCCGCCCGGATGAACGAAGGCTCACAAGGCTTTCGGATCCCGCACCCGGAAGAGCGGTCCCTCCGCCAAAAATCCCGCAGCTGGAGCGCCGCAAGGCGATGCGTTTCTCAAACTTCGCTGTCGCTAAGCGGAGCGAGAGAAGCGAGACGATGCCATTTGCGCCTTTCGGCGCTCCACACCCCTCACCTCGCACTTTGCGAGAACGCGACGCATGCGCGGCCTCATCTTGCGCGAATGGATGTCCGTCGCCATTTTGGGCGGACGGTTCTGAGAACCCCCTGAGGAGGGCTCGATGTCTGATACGTCAAATTCCGGCACATCGTCCGGTGCGACCTGGCGCAATAACCCGTCGGCAGCGCAGGCCTACGATCCGTGGCTGCAACCCGATCTGTTCGCAGGCGTTCTGACCAAGCGGTTTTTCGCCTTCCTGATCGATCTTGTCGTGCTGTCGATTCCGGTCGTGCTGATCTCGATATTCATTCTGATCTTCGGCGTCATCACACTGGGCGTCGGATGGCTGCTGTTCGGTTTGATTTCACCGGTCGCGGTGATCTGGGCGCTGATCTATTACGGCGCATCTCTCGGCGGCGTGCATGGCGCGACAGTGGGCATGCGCATGATGGGCATCGAGATGCGCACGCGCACCGGCGACCGACCCTATTTCATGCTGGGCGCGATCCACGCCATTCTCTATTGGCTGTCGGTGTCGTTCCTGACCCCGTTCATCGTGCTGGTCGGCCTGTTCAACGCGCGCCGTCAGTTACTGCACGACCTGATCTTGGGAACCGTGTTCATCAATACGCACGCGGATCCCGGCCCGCTCGTCGAGACGAAGCGCGTGTAAAACGCCGCGCAATTCAATTGACGCTTTACCGTTGCGGCGCGATGCTGTGAGCAGAATCGCGCCGCTCCCTTTTGGAGGCTGACGCCGCAACGTGACGCAACACTCGCGCAATACGCCGCAGTTTTACCTGACGGCACCCTCCCCCTGCCCCTATCTGGAGGGCAAGCAGGAGCGCAAGGTGTTCACGCATCTGGTCGGCGACAAGGCCGGCGATCTCAACGACCTGCTGACGCATGGCGGTTTTCGCCGCAGCCAGTCGATCGC
>JAFKKP010000272.1:9915-11381 GCA_017305515.1 Hyphomicrobiales bacterium | reverse complement strand
GCCGTCGATCACCGCCAGCGACGGCGTATCGACCTCGATCTTGATTGTCTGATCCGGCACCGTGACGCCTTCGTTCACCCAGCGCACATATTGCGGCACGCGGATGACTCCATGACTATCGTGGCCGGTGAGATTGGCGGTGACGAGATAATGCGCGATACGCTGCGCTTCTTCTTTCGACGATTTGGCGCGGGCGAAAATATCGCTCACGAAATTCGTGAGCTTGTCGACTTTGATCGTAACCATATCAGGCGCTGACTTTCGTGTGGCCGCCTAGATAAGCGGCTCTGATTGCTTCGTTGCTCCATAGCTCGTCCGGCTTGCCGCCGAGCGCGAGGCGTCCGGTTTCCAGCACATAGCCGTAATCCGCGACCGACAATCCCATGCGCGCATTCTGCTCGACGAGCAAGACTGTCGTTTCTTTTCTGATCTCGCCGATGATGCGAAACACCGTCTGCACGATCACGGGCGCGAGGCCGAGCGACGGCTCGTCCAACAATAAAAGTCGCGGCTTTGCCATCAGCCCGCGCGCGACAGCGACCATCTGCAACTGCCCGCCGGAGAGCGTCCAGCCGAGCTTGTCGGTGAAGGGCCGAATATCGGGAAACAGATCGAACATCGCATCCGCTTCGCGCGACAGCTGCGCTTTCGCAACGCGCCGGTTCGACGCGCCGAGCATGATGTTCTCTTTGACCGTGAGACCGGGAAACACCCGCCTGCCCTCCGGCACATGCGAAATGCCGAGCCGCACGATGGCTTCAGGTCCGAGCCCGACGATGGATTTTCCGTCGAACAGAATGTCACCCGAGGTCGGTTTCGCCAGACCCGAGATCGCGCGCAGCGTCGTGGATTTTCCGGCGCCGTTGGAGCCGAGCAGCGTCACCACCTGACCGGCATCTACTTTCAGCGAAACGCCGCGCAGCGCCTCGATCTCACCGTAACGCACCACCAGATCGTTGATCTCCAACAGAGCCATCGTTCACTCCGTTCCGAGATAGGCGGAAATCACGTCGGGCTGCTGTAACACCGACAGCGACTCGCCGTCAGCGATGCGCCGCCCGAAATTGAGCACCGTGATGTGCTGCGCGGCTTCGCGCACCAGCGCCATGTCGTGATCGATGATGAGAATGGTCAGGCCCTGATCGGCGATGCGTTTGAGCAGACCATGCAATTCGACTTTCTCGCTCGAATTGAGACCAGCGGCGGGCTCGTCAAGCAAAAGCAGCGTCGGATTGGCGGCGAGCGCGCGTGCAATTTCGATCAACCGCTGGTGGCCGTAGGAGAAGCTCGACACCAGTTCGTTCGCACGAGGCCCGAGGCCGACGAATGTCAGCGCCGACATCGCGCGCTCGCGCAGCGAATCTTCGTTGTGCTGCACCAGCTGATTGCCGGTGCGCTCCGCGCCGATCATGACGTTTTCGAGTGCCGTCATGGTGCGGAACAGCCGGATGTTCTGGAACGTGCGG
>JAFKKP010000272.1:0-9884 GCA_017305515.1 Hyphomicrobiales bacterium | reverse complement strand
TGCGCGGGGATGTGGGTGACGTCGGTGCCGTCGAGCACGATCCTGCCCGACGTGACATTATAAAGACCCGACAGCATGTTCAGCGTCGTGGTCTTGCCCGATCCATTGGGGCCGATCAGCGCATGCACGCCTCCGCGCCGCACCGACAGATCGACATTGTCGACCGCTTTCAATCCGCCGAAATGTTTCGACAGGCCCGTGACCTGAAGCACCATGTCGCCGCCGGTGGTTGCGGGCGCCAACCGTAATGCGGGCGCGGCCAGGATCGGCGGCACCTTCGCGCGCCAGCGTTTGAGCATGTCCTGCACGAAGCCCCAGATGCCGTCCGGCATGAAGCGCACGATCAGGATCACGAACAGGCCGTAGATGGCCAGATAAAGCCCCGGAATGTTTTTCAGAAAGCGCAGCCATTCGGGAATGAGGATCAGCAATCCCGTTCCGATCACAGCCCCGATGGGAGAGCCGACGCCGCCGAGCAGCGCCATCGTCAGGAACACAATGGATTCCGCGAACGAGAATTGGTCGGGACTCACATACGCGAAACCGCCGGCGAACAATCCGCCGCCGATCGCGCCGAGCAAGGCCGAGAGCGCAAATGCCGTGACTTTGGTGCGGAACACATCGATGCCCGCGACGCTCGCCGCCAATTCATTGTCGCGCACCGCGCGCATGGCGCGGCCCGTGCGGGTATCCGGCAGATGCCAGACGAGATAACCGATCAGCGCCAGCGCGCCGACGCAGAAAGCGAGAAACGATTGCTGCGTATTGAACAGTCCGGGTTTGCCGATGCGCGAGACGCCGTCAGGTCCGTGCGTCAGCCAGATGGCGTTGATCATCACCAGCGTCAGAATCTGCTGGAACGAAATCGTCACCATTGCCAAGTAGTGTCCGCCGAGTTTCAGCGTCGACGCGCCGAGAAACGCGCCGGCAATCAGCGATAGCACTGCGCCGCCCGCCAGCGCGATCCAGAAGTTCAACTGATAGTCAGCCGTCCCGAGTCCGACTGCGTAAGCGCCAAGGCCGAAGAACGCCGCCTGCGCGAGATTGATCTGGCCGCAGAAACCGAGCACCACCGTGAGCCCGAACACCGCAACGGCAAACGTCGTCGCCTGCATCAGGATGTTGAGCGTGTAGCCATCGAAGCGCAGCGTCGCGGCTGCAGCGACAGCGACTGCCGCCAAAAGAAAGTAAGGCAGATGCCGGAGCAGAAGCGGCGTGGTGCGCACGCGCGGCGCGGCTGCCTGAATGTTGTCGGCCGACGCGCTCATGCTTTTTCCGCCACGCGTTCGCCGAAGATGCCCTGCGGGCGGAACACCAGAAACGCGACCAGCACGAGGAACGCGAAGCCGTCCTTATACGGCACCGACACATACGCTGCACCGAACGTCTCGATCACGCCGAGCGCGATGCCACCGATGATCGCGCCCGCGACATCGCCGAAGCCGCCGATGATGGTTGCGGCGAATGCTTTCAGCGCAATCGTGCCGCCCATCTGGATCGACACGAACAGAATGGGCGCGACGAGAATGCCCGCGAGACCGCCGAGCACCGCCGAGTAGATGAAGGTAATCATAATCATCGACGAGACGGAAATGCCGAGCAGCGCCGCCATTTCTTTGTCCTGCGATGTCGCCTGCAATTTCTTGCCGAGCATGGTGTGCTCGAAGAACCAGTAATTGAAGATCACCAGAACGATCGTCACAAAGATGATGAGCAGATACTGGCTGTCGAGATAGACCGGACCGGCCTGAATGCCCGGCGTCTCAAACCATCCGTTCAAGACCTGCGGCGCAGGGCCATAGATCGCAAGCACCGAATTGGCGAGGAAGATCGACGCGCCGATGGTGGCGATGATGACCGGCAGAAACGTGCGGTTACGCAGCGGATAATAAACGCCGAGATTGAAGATGACGCCGAACAGCGCCATGCCGCCAAGCGAGATCAGGAACGAAAGCCAGTACGGCCATTGCAGATCGACGGCGAAAACCACCATCAGGAACGCGGCCACCATCGAGAATTCGCCCTGCGCGAAGTTCACGACGTTGGTGGCGCGGAAGATCAGCACGAAGCCGAGCGCGACCAGCGCGTACACCGAGCCGATGCCGATGCCGGTGAAGAGAAGCTGAAGAACCTGATCCATGAAGAACTCGCGGCAGAAACCGAAGAAACGAAGTGGTTGTCATTGCGAGGAGCGAAGCGACGAAGCAATCCAGTGATGAACCGATGGATTGCTTCGCTTCGCTCGCAATGACGGCGGCCTTCCTGCGAAGGCCGCCCGTCTGTCAGTTCGCCGACTCGATGTGCTTGTCGAAAACGATGTTGCCGCCGTCGTTCTTCACAATGTTGTAGCCGTGAAGCCCGTCGCCGTTAGCGTCGAAATTATATTCGCCTTCGGCTCCGGCGAATTTCTTGATCGACAGCACGGCGCTGCGGATTTTCTCCGGATCGGTGGACTTGGAATCGTTCATCGCCTTGCAGAAGACGGTGATGGCGTCGTAGGTCCATGCGCTCTGGTTGTCGGGCGCAAGATTGTAGGCCGCCCGATAGGCCGTGCCATACGCCTTCGAGGTCGGATTGGATTCCTCGGCGTAATCGGCAACGCCGTAGGTGCCGTAAAGCGTGGCACCGGCAAGGCGCGTGGACGACACGCCGACGATCGACGGCGAGCCGACCCAAGGAATGGTAACGCCGAGCTGGCGCAACTGGCGGGCGAAAATGCCGAGATCGTTCTCGAACGTAAAATATGAGCCGAGAATGTCCGCGCCCGATTGCTTGATCGCGAGCACGACCGGCGTGAAGTCTTGACTCTGGTTGGCATAGCCCTGATCGATCACCGGCGTGACGCCGAGCTTTTTCAAGCCGTCGGTCAGCGCCTGCCCGCCCGCCGTGCCAAAGGCGTCGGTCGAATGCAGCACGGCCCATTTCTTCTTGCCGAGCGTATTGGTGCCGAAATCGGCGATCACGCTGCCCGAATAGCTGTCGTTCGGGCGAAAGCGAAACAGCCACTTGTTGTCCATGTGGGTCAGTTTCGGATCGGTGCCGCCGATGCCGACAGGCTTGCCGAGCTTGAGCACGTCCGGCGCCATCGCGTGCACCTGCGTCGAGCGGATCGAGCCGAGGAAGCAGACGATGTCGTTCTGGGCTGCGAGCTTGGAGAAGGCGAGCACGACGCCCGGATTGGTCGTCTGGTCGTCTTCCGTAATGAGTTCCACCTGCTTGCCCATCACGCCGCCGGCCTTGTTGACGGCATTGAGCGCGAGCGTCGCGCCATTGAGCGCAAACTTGCCCTGCTCGGCAGCGGATCCCGTAACCGGAAGCACCATGCCGATCTTGATCGTCGCGCCCTGGGCGCGTGCGCTTTTGATGATTGAAGGGGCCGCGAGGGTTGCAGCAACGCCCACGGAAAAATCTCGTCTCGTCAGCTTCATTACGTCCTCCCAAATGGCCATGCGTTTGCCGCTGGCCTTATTGATCGGGATTAGAGGGATGAATTTTCTGCTTGTCCACTGGCACACGAAAAATCGTTCCGCGCCGCTCGGGCCTGTTGCACCGCACGAAATCCGGTCGTTGACGGCTTTAACAATATCGGCGCGGCGAAAATGATCGCCGATCAACGGGACCAAAAAACAGGCAGCCGCAAGGTGCAGCGATGCGGGGCCTCTGCGACATCTGTGCAACCCAGCTTCCAGGAACCGTGTGTTAGCCGCCATTTTGCAGTGAACAAAAACATGGTACTGGACTTCGATTAGGGTGATCGACAGCCAAAACAGGTATCTGGAAATGTCTCTGTTGAATTTTAAGGTTTGCAAATTTTATGGATTTGTCGCGGCGCTGGCCCTGCTCGGGTCGGGCTCCGCCGCCCACGCCGGAGCGTTCGACGACTATGCGGGCACATGGTCTGGCAACGGAACCATCACGATCGCGGATGCCGGCACCGAGCGGATTCGCTGTAGGGGCATATTCACCGTCGATGCCGCCGGCAACGGCCTGCACCAGAACATCAAATGCGCCAGCGACAGTTACAAGTTCGAACTGGCGAGCAATGTCGAGGCGGCCGGCAGCAAGATCACCGGCAGCTGGTCGGAGGCAACCCGCAACGTCAACGGATCAATCGACGGCACCATCTCCGGCTCGGACATCACCGCGCTCGTGACGACCAACGGCTATGCGGCGACATTCAACGTCTCCACGCGCGGCGGCAAGCAGAACATCAACATCGCCTCCAAGGGCGAGTTGCGCGGCGTGACGATGTCGCTGTCGAAGAGCAACTGAGGCCGATCTGGCGGACAGTCAAAAGCCCGCGAACGGCAGCGTTCGCGGGCTTTTTTGTTTCAAGGCACGCTTAGCGCGATCCCCACGCCGCCTTGATGCGGTCGGCCGTGCTGATGAGCCACATCGCCGTCGGACGCAGGATAAAGAGGTCGGCGATCAAAGCCGCGATCATCGCAAACGCGCTGAGCCAGCCGAACAGCCGCAGCGACGGCAGATCCGAAAACACCGTCACGACAAGGCCGCAGGCCAGAACCACCGTCGTCAGGATCAGCGCCGGGCCGACCAGCACGGTCGCGCGCTGCACCGCCTCACCTTCATCGACACCGGGCTTTTCCTCAAGCCGAAGCCGGTTGAGGAAGTGGATGGTCGCGCTCAATCCGAGTCCGAATGAAACCGTCAGCGCAACGACACTCGCGAATTGCAGTCCCTCGCCCAGCACATAAAGTACCGTGCCCGACAGCACGACCGGGAAAATGCCCGGCAGAATGCTGGCGAACATCACGACCACCGAGCGGAACGCGAGGCCGATGAAGGCGGCCACCAGAAGGAATTCGAGCGTCAGCCCGCGATTGAGCTTGTCGATCATCTGCGCGGAATTGCGCGCGGCAATCGCCGACAATCCGGTGACGGCGATTGTGTAACCCGGATGCGCCTTGCGGATCGGCTCCATCGCCGCGTCGAGTTTTTCGACGACGGGCAGTATCTGACTCGAATCCTTGTCGGGCACGCGGCCGCTGACGACGATGGCGTCGCCGCCCTCGGACAGGAATCGGCGCACCAGATATTTCGGCAACAGATCGACGTACTCTTTCAGGATCGCCGGATCGGAACGCCCGATTTTTTCCGCGATCCACCGGCGCAGCGATTCAATCGACCAGACATTGCCGACACCCGCCTGCTTCTCGACGGCGCTGTGAACGGCGGCCATCGTTTCCAGCGATTCCTGATCGTACAGCGATTTGCCTTTCGGGAATTCGATCAGCACGTCGATCGGATTGGCTCCGGTGAGCTTGGCATCGAGCCGGCTCGATGCCTGCACGGCCTGTTCCTTGTCCGGCACCTGATCGGCGAGACGATAGCGCGGTTCCAAATTGGCGTAGATGATGCCAAGTCCGGCCACCACCAGAAACGCGATGGCGCTGAACAGACCCGGACGCCCGACCATGCGCACCGCAATCCAGCGGCAGAATGCCCGCAGCGCCTCGACGCCCCTGTCGGCAGCTTTGACGTTGGAGGTCGCCATCAGATGTTCGTTGCGCACAAACAGCACGCCGAACACGGGCACCAGCGACAGCACCGCGACCAGCGCGATCAGCGTCGCCATCAGCCCCGCTTCGCCGAACGCGCGGATCAGATCGGAATTGGAGAATTGCAGCGCGATGAAGGACAGGGCGGCGGTGCCATGCGTCAGCACGCAGGCCGGGCCGACGACCAGCACGGCGTTGCGGAACGCGGTCTTCTTGTCTTCGCCCGCGATCAATCTGTCGCGCGCGGCGAAAGTGAGCTGCATCGAGTCCGCAAACGAGATCACCATGATGAGCGGCGTCATCACGTTGAGGAACATGTTGAGGCTGAAACCGAGCCAGCCGAGCGTGCCGAGCGCCAGCAGAATGGCGAGCAGCGGCGGGAATGCTGCCACCACCATGAACGAGACGCGGCGGAAAAACACGATCGCAATGATGCAGCCGGCGAGAATGCCCGCGATGTTGTAAGTCAACCCGTCGCGCTCGACGGCGTTGCGGATTTCAAGCTGCATCACCGGCACGCCGGACAATTCGCTTTTCAAGCCGGTGCCGGCCAGATCGTCCGCCATCGTCTTGCGCACTTCGGCGATGGTCGTGTTCAAGCCTTTATTGCCGACGATGGCGGGATCGAGCGCAAGCACGATAAGCGCCAGCGTGCCGTCTTCGGACAGAAGTTTACCGCGGATGATCTCGTTGGTCAGAACCTTGTTCTTGATGAAGTCGTCATAGGCCGCACCCTCGGGCAGCGGCTCCGGAAACAACGCGGCGGGAAGTTTCCCCGCTTCCGGCGATTGCCGCGCGGAGAACAGCGAGATGATGCCGCGCGTGCCTTCGATCAATTGAAGATCGGTGGTGAGGTCGCGCAGCTTTTCGAGCGAGGAGCGTTCCAGCAGCGTCTTGCCTTCGACCACCACCAGCACGTCGTATTCGCTCGACGGAAAACGCTTGGTGACTTCCTCATACTGTTTGTATTCGGGCGTGTCGGAGCGAAACAGCTGGCTCAGGGAATCGTCGATCTTGATGCGCTGGATGCCGAACACGGCGATGACGCAAAGCGCCAGCAGGACGGTAGCGGCAAGACGCGGCGCTTTCAGCGCGATCAGGCCGATCCGCTCGAGACCGAACGCGATGCTGAAATTGCGCTTTCCAGGGGTTTCGGAGGCGGGGTCGAAAGGCTGTCCGTGCGACAAAGGGCGTTCCGATTCTGTGAAATGGCAGAGGCAATCTAGCAGATTTCCCGGCGGGACCGGGATATGCCTGAAATAATGCAGAATTTATGCAGAAACGGCGGGTTCCTGTCGAGCAAACCGGGTCCTTTTCCTCAGGCTTTGCGGGCGTGAAAGCGAAGGGTACAAGGCTCCGCCCTGCTATAAGCCCGTCATGTCGCATAAAGTTGCCGCCTTCTATCAATTCACGGCCCTGCCCGATTTCGAGGCGTTGCGGGAACCCCTGCGCAACATGTGCGTGGCGCTCGGCGTGAAGGGTATCATTCTGCTGGCCAGCGAAGGCATCAACGGCACGGTCGCAGGCACGGACGTCGCCATCGACGCGCTGATGAACCAGCTACAGCACGGCGACCTGTTCGGCGGGCGCCTGAATAATCTCGAACTGAAATTCTCATCCGCGGCCGACATGCCGTTCAACCGGATGAAAGTGAGGCTGAAAACCGAGATCGTCCGCATCGGCGATCTCGATGTCGATCCGAACGCCAAGGTCGGCAGCTATGTCGATGCAAAAGACTGGAACGATCTGATCCGCCGGCCGGATGTGATCGTGATCGACACGCGCAACGGCTTTGAAGTCGAGATGGGCACCTTTGAGGGCGCGGTCGATCCGAAGATCACCCGCTTCGGCGAATTCCCCGATTACGCTGCGCGCGAACTCGACAAAACGAAACACCAGAAGATCGCGATGTTCTGCACCGGCGGCATCCGCTGCGAGAAGGCAAGCTCGTACCTTTTGTCGCAGGGCTTCACCGAGGTCTATCACCTCAAGGGCGGCATCCTGAAATATCTGGAAGAGATTCCCGAAAGCCAAAGCCTGTGGCGCGGCGAGTGCTTCGTGTTCGATCAGCGCATCGCGCTCGGACACGGGCTGAACGAACGCGACAAGTCACAAGGCATAACGGATGCCACCGAAATCGAAATGAGCGAGCAGTCCCAGGACAAAGCGAATGAGTGATGCACTGACAAAGCGGCTCGACGCGCTGGAAGCCCGTGTCGCCTATCAGGACGACACCATCGAGACATTGAACAAGACGATCACCGCGCAATGGTCCGAAATCGACGGCTTGAATCGCCGCGTCGCCGAGTTGCGCGAACGCCTCGCAGAAGCCGAAAGCCGCTCTGTCACCACGCCGTCATCGGAGAAACCCCCGCACTATTAAGATGCAGGCGCATCATCAAATTATTTGTATTTGCTATCCCCCTATGTATGGTCGCCGCACGATCCAAGAAGGAGGGACACAATGCTTAAAAAAATCGCAATGCTTGCAGGCGTGGCAGCACTCGCCGCGACCGCAGCATCGGCTGACGATCTCAAGATCGCGCTGATCTACGGCAAGACCGGCCCGCTCGAAGCCTATGCCAAGCAGACGGAAAACGGTCTGCGCATGGGCCTCGAATACGCCACCAAGAACACGATGACCGTCGACGGCCGCAAGATCGTTCTCATCACCAAGGACGATCAGGGCAAACCGGATCTGGCCAAGGCGGCGCTCGCCGAAGCCTATCAGGACGACAAGGTCGATCTCGCCATCGGCACCACCGCGTCGGGCGCGGCGCTCGCGATGCTGCCCGTCGCCGAGGAAATGAAGAAGGTGCTGATCGTGGAGCCGGCTGTCGCCGACGCCATCACCGGCGAAAAATGGAATCGCTACATCTTCCGCACCGGCCGCAACTCGTCGCAGGACGCGATCTCGAACGCGGTCGCGATCGGAAAGGCCGGCGTCACCGTCGCCACGCTCGGTCAGGACAACGCGTTCGGCAAGGACGGCGTCGCGGCTTTCAAGGAAGCCCTGAGCAAGACCGGCGCGACGCTCGCCACCGAAGAATACGTTCCCGCGACCACCACCGACTTCACTGCGGCAGGCCAGCGCCTGTTCGACGCTTTGAAGGACAAGCCCGGCAAGAAGATCATCTGGGTGATCTGGGCCGGCGGCGGCGATCCGCTGACCAAACTTCAGGACATGGACCCGAAGCGTTACGGCATCGAGCTGTCGAGCGGCGGCAACATTCTGCCCGCGCTCGCCGCCTACAAGCGCCTGCCCGGAATGGAGGGAGCCACCTACTATTATTACGGCATCCCGAAAAATCCGATCAACGACTGGCTCGTCGCCGAACACCAGAAGCGTTTCAACGCGCCGCCGGACTTCTTCACGGCGGGCGGCTTTGCGGCTGCGATGGCTGCGGTGACGGCGGTTCAGAAGGCCAAGTCCACCGACACCGAAAAGCTGATCGCTGCGATGGAAGGCATGGAGTTCGATACGCCGAAGGGCAAGATGGTGTTCCGCAAGGAAGATCATCAGGCGCTGCAAAGCATGTATCATTTCCGCGTCAAGGTCGATCCGAACCTCGCCTGGGCGGACAACGAGCTGGTGCGCGAACTCAAGATCGGGGACATGACGATCCCGATCAAGAACAAGCGGTAAGCACGCGTCATCGCAAACGTCACGAAGCAATCCAGAGCCATCTGGATTGCTTCGTCGCTTCCGCTCCTCGCAATGACGGGCTAGAGTTTTCGCATGTCTCTCACGCTGGAAACCCGCGACCTCACCATCCGCTTTGGCGGCCATGTCGCCGTCAACAAAGTCAGTTGCGCGTTTCGTCCGGGCGAACTCACCGCCATCGTCGGCCCGAACGGCGCTGGCAAGACCACCTACTTCAATCTGATCTCCGGCCAGTTGCGTCCGACCGCAGGCACCGTGCTGCTGAACAATGAAAACATCACCGGCCTCACCGCGCCGCTGCGCACGCGCAAAGGACTAGGTCGCGCGTTTCAGCTCACAAACCTGTTTCCGAATTTGTCGGTCGAGGAAAATGTCCGCCTCGCGGTGCAGGCAGCGAATGGTACGCATTTCGACATGCTGCGGCCGTGGATGACGCGCCGCGACCTGATCGCGCGCGCCGATGCGATCCTGGACTCTGTCGCGCTTGGCAATCGCCGCGCGGTGGCTGCCGCAGCATTGTCGCATGGCGACCAGCGCAAGCTCGAAGTCGCGCTGATGATGGCGCTGGAGCCGAAGGTCTTCATGTTCGACGAGCCGACCGCCGGCATGAGCGTCGATGAAGTGCCGGTCGTGCTCGATCTGATCGCGCGGCTGAAGAAAGACACCTCGAAAATCATTCTGCTGGTCGAGCACAAGATGGA
>JAFKKP010000271.1 GCA_017305515.1 Hyphomicrobiales bacterium | reverse complement strand
CGACGCGTTTTCCGTCCGACGCCGAGCAGAGGATGCCAGCGATCTGCGCCGAAACAAATTTCGGATCGTCCGTTCCTGCAGCGAAGGTCACGCCGTTTTCCGGGCCGACGAACACGGCCACGTCGCCCAGAAAATGCACGGCGGTCGCAGGCGAGTCCAGTTTGACCTGAGTGACGCGATCCGTCACCGAGACGATCGACTCAGGTTCCGGCGGAAGAGTGAAGTCCTTCATCACGTAACAATGGTGCGCGCGAAGCCGTCGCGAATCTTCTGCTCGGGCAATTCGCGCCCGATGAAAACAAGACGGCTTTCGCGCGGCTCGTCCGCTTTCCATTTCCGCTGATGATTGCCTTCGAGCATCATGTGGACGCCCTGAAAGACATACCGGTCGTCGTCGCCCTTGAACGCGAGAATTCCCTTCGAGCGCAAAATCTTCTCGCCGTCCTTCGCCACCAGATCCTGCAACCACGGCATGAACTTGGTCGGGTCGATTGGCTTGTCGGTGCGCAGCGACAGCGATTGCATGTCCTCGTCGTGATAGTGCTTCAGCCCGCCATGCGCGTGGCCGTGATCGTGATGATGATCGTGGCCGTGATGATGGTCGTGATGGTGATGATCGTGGCCGCCGTCTTCCAGAAACTCCGGCTCGATTTCCAGAATGCGGTCGAGATCGAAAGCACCCTGCCCCAGCACGTCCGACAGGTTGACCTGCGCGCGTTGCGCGCGGTGCAGTTTGGCGTAAGGGTTGATGCCGCGAATCCGCGCCTCGACTTCAGCAAGTTCCGCCTTGCTCACAAGATCGGTCTTGTTGAGCACGATCACATCGGCGAATGCGATCTGGTTCTTGGCTTCCGGCGCGTCCTTGAGGCGGTTGCTCAGCCATTTCGCGTCGGCGACTGTCACCACCGCATCGAGCGCCGTCTTATCGCGCACGTCTTCATCCACGAAAAATGTCTGCGCCACGGGTGCGGGATCGGCGAGCCCCGTGGTCTCCAGAATGATCGCGTCGAATTTTCTCCTGCGCTTCATCAGCCCGTCGATGATCCGCACGAGATCGCCGCGCACCGTGCAGCAGACGCAGCCATTGTTCATCTCGAACACTTCTTCGTCCGCGCCGATAATCAGATCGTTGTCGATGCCGATCTCGCCGAACTCGTTGACGATCACCGCATATTTCTTGCCGTGGTTTTCCGACAGAATGCGATTGAGCAGCGTGGTTTTTCCCGCGCCGAGATAGCCGGTCAGGACGGTGACGGGGATTTTGCTGGATGCTGCTTCGGCCATGAGAACTCCGGGTCGTCTGCGTATCGGATTTGACGCTTTATATTGTAATGGACGCCGCGAATGTAAGTGGCCCGCGCGTTATTCGGAATGGTTTGTGGCCGTCACGCCTCAAGATGGCGGCCGGGCAAAAGCCGCCGCAGGATGCCGCCTTCGGACCCCAGCAGCAGCGACAGAAAATAAAACAGCCCGGCGACGAGGATGACGGCTGGGCCTGCCGGAATATCAGAGCGAGCCGTGACGACAAGGCCGATATAGCCGGACAGGATTGCGCTTGCGACAGCAATCAGGATCATCCGCGTCAGATCGCGCGACCAGAATTTCGCAATCGCCGCGGGCAATATCATCAGCCCGACCGCGAGCAGCGTCCCAAGCGCGAGAAATGCGCTGATGAGATTGATGACCACGAGCGCGAGAAACGCAAGGTGCGCCACGGCGCCCGCTCGTCCCATCGTTTTCAAGAACAGCGGATCGACGCATTCGATCACCAGCGGACGATAGATGATTGCAAAAACAAACAGGGAAACAGTCGTGTTGACGGCGACGATGGTCAGCACCAGCGCGTCGAGCGCACGCACATTGCCGAACAAAATCTCCAGAAGATCGAGATTGGTGCCGTGGGAGGAGACAATCGCCACACCGAGCGCCAGCGACATCAGATAGAACGCGGCCAGCGAGGCATCTTCCTTCGCGGGCGTTACGCGCGTCACGAGACCGGACAGCAGCGCGACCAGCACGCCCGCGATCAGCCCGCCGATCGACATTGCGATGCGGTTGACGCCGGATATCAGAAACGCGACCGCGACACCGGGCAGAATGGCATGCGACATCGCATCGCCCATCAGGCTCATGCGGCGCAGCATCAGAAATACACCGGCCGGCGCGACGCCGAACGCAAGCACGATCATCGCGACAAGCGCGCGGCGCATGAAATCGAATTGCGTAAACGGCGCGATCAGGAGGTCGTAGATCATCGCCGCTCAAGCCGCCTTGGGATGAGGCGCGTCCGGGCACGGCATGGCGTCATCGTCGAACGCCTCGCAGAGTTTCTGCGCGGCGGACAGGTTCGGCTTGCTGAGAACTTTGGATGTCTTGCCCCATGCGACAACCGAACGCGCAAGCAGCAGCGTCTCGGGGAAATTTTTCTGCACGAGATCGAGATCATGCAACGCCGCCAGCACGGTGCGGCCTTCCGCGTGCCAGCGCCGCAGAATTGTCATCAGATCCGTCGACGTTTTGGAATCGACCGCATTGAAAGGTTCATCCAGCACGATCAGGCGCGCATCCTGAACAAGCACGCGCGCGAACAGCATGCGCTGCAATTGCCCGCCGGACAGCGTGCCGATGGCGCGATTTTCAAATCCGCTCAGGCCGACGGCGGCCAGCGCGTCCGCCACACGCTTGCGTTCGGCTTTGCCGACGCCGCCGGCGAATCCGGTGGCGCGCCACAAGCCCGTTCCGGCGAAATCGAACATCGAGATCGGAAAACTGCGGTCGATTTCGCTGATCTGCGGCAGATAGGCGGTGTTGCGCGGATCGTGCGCGCCGAAATCGATTGCACCGGACAGCGGCTTGAGAAGACCGGCCACGCCGCGCAACAGCGTCGATTTTCCGGCACCGTTCGGGCCGACGACAGCGAGCAATGCGCCCTCGGCGACTTCACCGCTCAGATGATGCACGGCCGGATGACGGTCGTAGCCGAATGTCACGTCGCTGAATCGAATGTGACAGGACATGCCTATCTCGCCGCCAGAATAACGAGAGCCCAGAATCCGGCGCCGATCACGGCAGCCAATGCAAGACGCGCTGTGAGTGTCATTCCCAGCAGGGACCAATCCGGTGTTTGCGCCGGATGCGGCGACGCCGCGCCATGAGAATGTGAATGAGAATGGCCACGAGCCATCGAACGGTGCCTTTCGGGACGGAAAACCATGCCCCTGTTATATTATAACATAGGCCCGATCCAGCGCCTCACAAGGCACTGCACAGTCAGGGTTTTCCGATCAGCATGGCGATCGCCGCCGCGAGAAATGGAAACGGCAGCGACACCGCCGCGCGAAACCAGACGAAGCGCGCCGGCATGAAAGGAATTTCCCACAGGATCAGCCGCTGAAACGCGAACAACGCCCATGCGACCACATAAGCCACGACCTGCGGCGCGCCGCCGCCGCTTTTCATCGCGACCGCGCCGATGGAAAAGCCGATCACAGGCCCGCCGGGCGTCGCGGCTCCCGCGATCACAGCGGTCGCAACGCCAAGCCAGCCTGTGTCCGGCCCAAGACCGCCGACGATGACATGCGAGGGAATGATGGCTGCGATGAAGCCCGATCCGATGACGCCGAGCGCGATGCGCGGCACGATATAGACGAAATCCATCGTTCCCTTGCGCAGCGCCGTCGTCATCACCTTGCGATCCTGCATCCATGCGAGAGCCGCGACGCCAATCAGCGAACCCCACAACAGAATGTCGATGATGAGCGCGCTCATATTCATGACGTCAGCCGCTCTCTGATGCGCACATAGACGAAGCGGCCAAGCGCGCCGGCAAGCACCGGCATCGGCAGACACAGGACGATACGCCACAGCGTAAAGTCCGCGCCCATGATCGGCATTTCCCACGCCACCGCGCGGCCATAACCGATCAGCGTCCAGCTCACGACCAGCGCGATCGTCGCGCCGAAATCCGCGCCGACGGCCAGCAGTGCGCTCGCGACGGGATAGGCGGTGAACGGACCGCCCGGCAAAATCGCGCCGAACGCCGTCCCGATCAGAAGTCCCTTCAGGCCGGATTCAGGCCCGAGCGATTTCGACACCTTGTCATGCGGCAACACCGCCGCAAGCAAACCGCCCAACAAACATCCCGCGAACACGCGCGGCATGATTTCGCCGAACAGCGAAACATCGTGAAACAGGATTTTCAGAACGCCGTCGAGACCGTCGCGCCGATAGACCAGCGCCGCGCTGACGACAACAAGCACAAGAATAATGAAGGTCGACCAGCCGAACGGCTTGCGCTTGCGGCGTTTGCGAGGCGCTTTTTGTGATGGTGTCTCGGACAAAGATGAAATCGGCGTTATGCGAAATGGCGAACCAGCGCCAGGCCGGCGACGAGACCGAGGATCGACAGCACGACGGAGCCGCCGACATAAAATGCCGCCAAGCCGATTTCCCCACGCTCGTAAAGCAGGATGGCGTCGAGGGAGAACGCCGAGAACGTCGTGTAGCCGCCGAGAATTCCCGTCATCAGGAACAGTCGCCAGTTCTGCGAATCGTCGCCCTTGAAGGCGAGGTAGCCCGCCATCAGCCCCATCACCGTCGAACCGGTGATGTTGATGACGAACGTGCCGTAAGGAAAATTCGTGCCGCAGGCGCGCGCGCATCCGACGTTGATCGCATGCCGCAGCGACGCGCCAAGACCGCCGCCGAAGAAAACAAGAAGATAGGCCATGAGGAAAGGTCGCCGGTTTGAAATGAAAAGCGGGATCGCATCGCTGCGATCCCGCAAATCATAGGCTCAAGTTTTGAGCTTGTCACACGGCTTTGGAGAAGAGTTGATCGACGTAGTCCCAGTTCACGAGATTGTCGACGAACGCCTTCAGATAGTCCGGACGGCGATTGCGATAGTCGATGTAGTAGGAATGCTCCCACACATCGACGCCAAGGATCGGCATTGCGCCGTGCACCAGCGGGCTTTCACCGTTCGGCGTCTTCGAGATTTCCAGCTTGCCGTTTTTCACCGAGAGCCACGCCCAGCCCGAGCCGAACTGGCCGACGCCTGCGGCTGCGAAATCGGTCTTGAACTTTTCGAGACCGCCGAGATCCTCGTCGATCTTCTTGGCGAGCTTGCCCGGCAGTTTGTCGCCGCCGCCTTTCGGCTTCATCCAGTTCCAGAAATGCAGATGGTTGTAGTGCTGGCCTGCGTTGTTGAAGACTGCGGGATTTTTGCCGAACGACGACTTCACGATGTCTTCGAGCGACTTGCCCTCGAATTCCGTGCCCTTGATGGCGTTGTTGCCGTTGGTCACGTAAGCCTGATGATGCTTGTCGTGATGATATTCCAGCGTTTCCTTCGACATGTACGGCGCGAGCGCGTCATGAGCGTAAGGCAGGTTCGGGAGCGTAAAGGTCATGGGACTAAATCCGGAATGATGGGTGACGACGTGTCAACGCGGCCACTTATAGATGGTTTCATCGCCTGGAAACAGACGATATGCCGCGCCAAATAGCGCCGAAATATCAGGCTGCGTTGGGCAAGGCCCCGCCGAGTTCGTCCTTGGCCTTCGGCGGGCGCACATTCATCAGCATCTGCATCGAGCCTGCCAATAGGCCGATAATGACTGCGCCCTTCCAGGCGTAGTCGTAACTGCCGAGGCGCTCGTAGATCAGTCCGCCGCCCCACGCACCGATAAACGAGCCTACCTGATGGCTGAAGAACGCGATACCGGTCAGCGTCGCCATGAAGCGCAGCCCGAACAGTTGCGCGACCAGTCCGTTGACGAGCGGCACAACGCCGAGCCACAGCGCGCCCATGACGGATGCAAACACCAGCGTCGATGTCGGCGTCGCCGGCAGCGTGAAGTATGCGGCAATCGCCAGTGAACGCACAATATAGATGCCGCCGAGCAGCAGTTGCTTCGGATACTTGCCGCCGAGCCAGCCGAACGCGTAGGAACCGAACACGTTGAACAGTCCGATCAGCGCCAGCGCGGACGCGCCGAGCGACGGATCGAGGCCGCACAGCGCCAGATAATTCGGCAGATGCGTGGTAATGAACACGAGCTGCAATCCGCAGACGAAAAATGCGAGCGCCATGATGACGTAACCGGAATGGCCGAACGCCGTTTGGAGCACGCCGCCGAGCGTCTGGTCGAGTTCGTCGCTCTTCTCAATCTCGATCTTGTCAGACTTGCCCGCAGCGAATGCAGCCGGAAGCATCACGGCAACGAGACCGAGGAAGCCGACGAACGCCATCTGCCAGCCGGACGATGTGATCAGCGACTGCGCCAACGGCGAAGCGATCACGAGCCCGAGCGAACCCGCGGCCGACACCGCTCCCATCGTCACGCTGCGCTTGGCAGCAGAGACGGCGCGCGAAGCAACCGTCATGCTGATGCTTGAGGCCACGCATGACAGCGCAAGCCCGATGCAAAGACCCATTCCGATGATGAAAGGGCCGACCGTCGTCGACATCATCATCACGACGATACCGAGCGCGTAAACGAACACGCCGCCGATCATCACATAACGGGTGCCGTAACGGTCGGCGGCGATGCCGACGAAGGGCTGGGTGATGCCCCACACGATATTCGAGATGGCGGTGGCGAGCGAGAAGTCGGCGGCGGTGATCTGCGTCGAGTGGAGGATGGCGGGCTGAAACAGCCCGAAACTCTGCCGCATGCCCATCGCGAGGCTGAGCATCAGCGAGGCACCGATCAGGATGGACCACTTCTGGTAGGCCGTCAGTTCAGTCGCGCGCATGCTTTATTAGCTCCAATTCAGGCTTGCAATTTGGCACCGGAATCGGCGTTTTACCATCCGGCGCGCAAGCAATGCTGATCCGCGCGCGACATGATGGCCGGACAAAATGAGCATCGAAATCGACATTCAAACAGGCGACTCGTCGTGGCCCCGTGCCCAGCCGTTAGTAATGGCAAGTTTTCCGCCGGACGCCGCAATGATATTGCCGACTGGCCCGGTGCAATGGGCCAATCCGGACTTGCGGGTTTTCATCGAGGACGACGAAGAGGTTGTCTGCCATGTCGGAATCTATCGGCGCATCGGCACATGGAAGGGCCGCAAGATCCGCCTCGGCGGCGTCGGCGGCGTGGCGACGCATGCCGATCACCGGCGCAAAGGCTACGCGGGCCTTGCGCTGACAGCCGCGATCCAGACGCTGCGCGACGAACGCTCGATTGATTTTGCCGTGCTGGTTTGCCGGCCTTACAACGAAGCCTTCTACGAAAAGCGCGGCTGGCACGCGTTCGGCGGAGAGATGTATGTCGAGCAAAAATCAGGCGACAAAAGCGCGCGTGTGCTGTTCGACGTGATGAAGCCTTACGTGTTCGACATGCGCTACGGCCCGCGCGACGGCGTGCTCGATCTGTGCGGATTGCCGTGGTGAAAAATCTGCCCGGCAAATAAAATAAAAGGCTCCTGAATGTTTCAGGAGCCTTTGTTATTTGGTTGCGGGGATAGGATTTGAACCTATGACCTTCAGGTTATGAGCCTGACGAGCTACCGGGCTGCTCCACCCCGCGATAAACCGTTGCGATCTCTTCCGGCGGTCGCGGACGGACGATTTTTCAACGCTGAAAGCGCCGATCCGACCGTCGATGGATCCGGAAAAGACAGCCAGGACAATGTCCATGGTGCGACGGTTATGTATCAACGGCATGTGCGTTTGGAAAGGCCCGTACACCGCCTTTTTCACGAATAATGACGGCAAAACGGGTTCTTTCAGCCGAATTCGGATCGCGATTTCTGCGTCCGCACCGCCCGCTGCCCTTGCCAAGACTGCCGCCGCGGACCAGCCTCGCCCGCAATATCGGCCGGCAAAGTCCGAGGGAGGACGACATGGACCAATCCGTCAACAGCGCATCGGTCAACGCGATGCAGGAGGTCTTCCATCGCGCCATCGCATTGTCGCGCGAAGGCGCCCCCGCCACAGCGAAAGAACGGCTCGATCGTCTGGCGCGGCTGCGCGCACTTGTGGTTGAAAACGAGCTAGCCTTCGACAAGGCAATCTCCGCCGATTTCGGCAATCGCTCATCCACCGAGACGCTGATTGCAGAAACGCTGTTCGTACTGGCCGAGATCAAGCACGCCACAAAACACCTCGGCCGCTGGATGGCGGCAAAGCATGTCGCGACCGAACTGCAATATTTCCCCGCCAAGAACCGCCTGCTGCCGCAGCCGCTCGGCGTCGTCGGCATCATCGCGCCGTGGAATTATCCGCTGCAACTGACGCTCGCGCCCGCCATCGCGGCGATTGCCGCCGGCAACCGCGTTCTCATCAAGCCGAGCGAACTGGTGCCGCAGTTTTCGGCATTGCTGAAAAAACTGATCGCGGAAAAATTCGACGAGACCGAACTATACGTGACCGGCATCGACGGCGATATTTCGCAGAAATTCGCGAATCTACCGTTCGATCACCTGATCTTCACGGGCTCGACACGCGTCGGCCGCATGGTCGCGGAAGCCGCCGGACGCAATCTGACGCCGGTGACGCTCGAGCTTGGCGGAAAATCTCCGACAATTGTCGATCGCTCCGCCGATATTTCCGAAGCCGCCGAACGCATTGTCTACGGCAAGCTGATGAATGCCGGACAGACCTGCATCGCGCCGGACTATGTGCTGATCCCAAAAGCCTCGATGGATGAATTCGTGTCGAAGGCAAGCGCGAATATCGCCAGGATGTTCGGCACCAGCCCCGACAACAAGGACTACACCTCGATTGTGTCCGACAATCACTATGCGCGGCTGGAAGCCGTGCTCGCGGACGCCGCAGCCCACGGCGCGAAGATCACGCAAGCCGCAAAGCCGAGCGATCCGGCGTGGAAATCGAAGCGCAAATTTCCGCCGACGATTGTGAGCGGCGTGACGCCAGACATGAAAATCATGCAGGAAGAAATTTTTGGACCCATTCTTCCGGTCAGCGTATGCGAGACAGCGTCTGAGGCAATCAATTACATCAACGCGCACGATCGTCCGCTCGCGCTTTATTGGTTCGGCAAGGACGATGCCGCGCGCGATGAAGTTCTGGCGCGCACGGTGTCAGGCGGCGTGACGGTGAACGATTGTTTGTTTCATTTCGTGCAGGCCAATCAGCCGATGGGCGGGGTCGGCGCGTCCGGCATCGGCGCTTATCACGGCGAGTGGGGCTTCAACACGCTGAGCAAGATGAAGCCCATCTTCTATCGTTCGCCGTTCAATCGCCTTGCCGATCTCTATCCGCCCTATGGGGGGAAGATCGCGCGGTTGATTAAACTGCTGCGCTTTATGTCTTAGTACTCTGTCTTGGAATTGCGGGCGAAGTACGACCGGCATCAATGTCCGGCGTAAGAATTTTGGGGAGAGAAATAATGTCGGACTTGTTCGACTATGTTGTCGTTGGCGGAGGCTCGGGCGGATGCGCGGTCGCAAGCCGCCTGTCCGAAGATCCGAATGTGTCTGTCGCGTTGCTCGAAGCGGGCGGCAAGGACGACAACTGGGTTGTGACGACGCCCGGCGCGCTGATCCTGATGGTGCCTTATCCGGTCAATAACTGGGCGTTCGACACCGTTCCGCAAAAGGGTCTCAACGGACGCATCGGCTATCAGCCGCGCGGCAAGGGTCTCGGCGGCTCATCCGCGATCAACGCGATGGTCTATATCCGCGGCAACAAGGCGGACTATGACGAGTGGGCATCGCTCGGCAACACCGGCTGGTCCTACAAGGACGTGCTGCCCTATTTCAAGAAATCGGAAAACAACACCGAACTCGGCGGCGAGTATCACGGCAAGGACGGCCCGCTTAGCGTCACCAAGCTGCAAACCGACAATCCGGTTCATGAGATTTATCTGCAAGCTGCGCGCGAGGCGCAGTTCAAGATCAACGAAGATTTCAACGGCCCCGATCAGGAAGGGCTTGGCATCTACCAGGTCACGCAGAAAAACGGCGAACGCTGGAGTGCGGCGCGCGGCTCCATCCATCCGTTCATGGAGACGCGCAAGAAT
>JAFKKP010000270.1 GCA_017305515.1 Hyphomicrobiales bacterium | reverse complement strand
GACGCCGACGATCCGCAATTCCTTGGAGAAGAATTTCAGTTCTTCTAGCGCGAAGGCGAGGTTCTTGTCGTCCGGGTGGCCGTCGACATCCGCGTAGAACTGCGTGGCGAAGAAGTTGCCTTCCACCATGTAGCTTTCGAGCTTGGTCATGTTGACGCCGTTGGTCGCGAAGCCGCCCATCGCCTTGTAGAGCGCGGCTGGCAAATTACGCACCCGAAACACGAATGTCGTCACCAGCGGGCAAGAGCCCTGTTTCGCCCAGTTTTCGTGGCGCGAAAGAATGACGAAACGCGTGGTGTTGTGGGTCTCGTCCTCGATGTCCTCGGAGAGAATATCGAGGCCGTAAATGTCTGCGGCGAGGCGCGAGGCAATCGCCGCGCGAGACTTGTCGGCGGCTTCGGCAACGATACGCGCGGAGCCCGCAGTGTCGCCTGCAACAATCGGTTTGATTTTCAGCTTGCGGATGATGTTGCGGCACTGTCCGAGCGCGTGAACATGGCTCTCGACCGACTTGATGTCGGCGATCTTCGTGCCGCGCGGTGCCATCAACTGATGATGGATCGGAAGAAACCATTCGCCGACGATGAACAGCCCTGACTGCGGCAAAAGATGATGAATGTCCGCAACGCGTCCCGCGACGGAATTCTCGATCGGAATCATGCCGAGGTCGGCGTCGCCGGATGAGATCGCAGCGAGCGCGTCCTCGAATGTCGCGCAAGGCAGCGGCGTCGCGCCGGGGTAGGCCTCGGCAATGGCGATGTGCGAATTCGCGCCGGGCTCGCCCTGGAATGCGATTTTCATCTGCTTGGACATTTGCTATTTCCCCGCCAAAATTCGGCGTGCGGTCTTGAGATCTTGAGGCGTATCGACGCCCAGCGGCACGCTGTCAACCACCGTCACGTCAATCCGCATGCCGGCCTCAATTGCACGAAGCTGTTCGAGCTTTTCGCGCAGTTCCAGCGGCGAGGGCTTCAGCTTGACGAAGCGGGCCAGCGCGTCGCGGCGGTAAGCATACATGCCGATGTGATGATAGCGCGGCCCGTCATTCGCCGGCGCCGTAGCACGCGTGAAATACAGCGCGCGCATTCGCGTATCGCCAAGCGGCGAGCCGATCACTTTGACGACGTTCGGATTGGTGTGTTCGCCGTCTTTTCGGATGATGGCTGCGACGGCCGCGATCCGGACGTCTTTATCTGCGAGCGGCGCGACAAGCGCACGAATATCCACCGGCGCGACGGTCGGCAGAACGACCTGCACATTGATGACTGTTTCGATCTGTCTTGACGGATCGAGGGATTCCAGCGCCTCAAAAATGCGATCCGATCCGGAGGGATGATCCGCGCGCGTCATGACGGCCTCGCCGCCGTTGGCCTTCACAGCCCTTGCGATTTCCGGCGCGTCGGTGGCAACCACGACACGGCCGATTTTGGCTTCCTCCGCCCGGCGCATGACATGGACGATCATCGGCAGGCCGGCGATGTCGAGCAGCGGCTTTCCGGGCAGGCGCGTCGCGGCCATGCGGGCGGGTATCAGCACGAGGGTACGGGCGTTCGGCATCGGCAAAGAGTGGCTCGCACAGCCAAATTGATGAGGAAATGACTGGTGTTTTCAAGGGGTCGCGCGTTTATACGGGTTGCCAGAAGGCAGGCAACAAGTTATCTCGATCCCGCTACCGGTATTGCGGCGCACGCGGCGGCTGGTAGCTTCTCCAGGGCCGAAAAATCGGCCTCTCAAATCGACTTTCCGGCTCGGGGCCTTTTCGACAATGGACTCCTTTGAACTCAACAAGATCATGGGCGCCGTTCTCGGCACCTGCCTCGTTCTGCTGGTGACGAACTTCACCGCCAACGCGATCTTCTCGCCCATTAAGGCTGAGAAGCCCGGTTACGAAATCGCCGTGAAGGAAGCCGAGGGCGCCGGACATGACACCGCTGCTGCGGCCCCATCGGAGCCTATCGAGAAATTGCTGCAAACCGCTTCGGTCGAAAAGGGCGCGGCTGCTGCCAAGAAGTGCGGCGCCTGCCACTCGTTCGAGAAGGGCGGCCCGAACAAGGTCGGTCCGAACCTCTACAACACGATCGACGAACCGAAGGGCGAGGGCAAGAACGGCTTCAACTTCTCGGCCGCGATGAAGTCGAAGGGCGGCAAGTGGACCTACGACGATCTGAACAAGTTCATCGCCAATCCGAAGGGCTTCGTTCCCGGAACTGCGATGGGGTTCGCCGGCATCTCGAAGGACAGCGAGCGCGCGGACGTGATCGCGTATCTGCGCACACTCGCCGATACGCCTGCACCATTGCCAACTGCGAGCAAGTAACGCTCGTCTGATGACAGAGATTTAATCAACGGCCGGGTTCGCCCGGCCGTTTTTCGTCTCCAATAGTGCTGTGTTATTCGGACGATCGGCCGCAAAGGTGATGGCGTGGCGGGCTGGCGCCGTATCCAAAAACCGACATAATCGCTGCCGACCCTGACCGCCTGGCGACATTTGAACGACGGGATTTTGCTTTGACCATTTCACGGCGTCGTCTTCTTCAAAACGGAGCGTTGATCGCAGCGGCACCCGTGCTGAACGCTGCACCGCTTGCCAATTTGGCCAACGCGCAAACCGCTCCTCCGCAGCATCCCGGCGCGCCGCAATGGCGGCACGCGTTGTCGCTGTTCGGTGACATCAAGTATCCAGCCGATTTCAAACGTTTCGACTACGTCAATCCGGATGCGCCCAAAGGCGGCATCGCGCGGCAGATTTCGATCGGCACGTTCGACAACTTCAACATTGCGGTCGCCGGCGTCAAAGGTACCATCGCTCCGGCGGTCGGGCAGATCTACGAAACGCTGATGACGCGTTCACTGGATGAGACGACGACGCAATACGGGCTACTCGCGGAATCGGCGATGCACCCCGACGATCATTCGTGGGTGATCTACCGTCTTCGCAAAGAGGCAAAATGGCACGACGGAAAACCGGTCACGCCCGAAGACGTGATGTTCTCGATGAATTCGCTGAAACGCTACAGCCCGATGTATTCGTCGTACTACAAGCACGTCGTTACGATGGAAAAGACGGGGCCGCATGAAGTCAAATTCGTCTTCGACGCGCCGGGCAACCGCGAACTGCCGACCATCGTCGGCGAGCTGACGGTGCTGCCGAAGCACTGGTGGGAAGGCAAGGACGCCGAAGGCCGCAAACGCGACATCGGGTCGACGACGCTGGAGAAGCCGCTCGGCTCCGGTCCTTATGCAATCAAGGAATTCTCCGCCGGCCGCTCCGTGACGCTTGAGCGCGTCAAGAAATACTGGGGCGAAAAACTGCCGTCCCGTATCGGGCAGAACAATTTCGACGAACTGCGCTTTGAATTTTTCCGCGACACAACCGTATCGCTCGAAGCGTTTAAGGCGGATCAGGCGGACTGGACCATCGAGTCATCGGCAAAGAACTGGGCGACGGCTTACGATTTTCCGGCTGTGACAGATAAACGAGTTGTCCTCGAAGAATTTCCGATCAACGATTCCGGCCGGATGCAGGGCTTTGCCTTCAATATTCGCCGTCCGCTGTTTGCCGACAAGCGCGTGCGCCGCGCGTTCAACTACGCGTTCGATTTCGAGGAAATGAACAAGCAGTTGTTCTATGGGCAGTACAAACGCATCGGCAGTTACTTCGAGGGCACCGAACTAGCGTGTTCGGGAATTCCGGTCGGCAAGGAACTCGCGATCCTGAAAGAACTCTACGAAGACATCCCGCCGGAGGTCATCGCCAAGCCCTACGAAAATCCGGTGGGCGGCGATCCCGAGAAAGTGCGCGACAATCTGCGCAACGCGACGCGGCTGCTGAAGGAAGCCGGTTACGAAGTTCAAGATCAGAAGCTCGTCGACAAGGACGGCAAGCAGGTCTCGGTCGAATTTCTGATCGATAGCCCGCCATCGGAGCGAATCGTGTTGTTCTACAAGCCTTCGCTCGCGCGCTTGGGAATAGATGTGACGGTGCGCACCGTCGATACGGCGCAGTATCAGAACCGGCTGCGCAATTTCGACTACGACATTATTACGGACGTGTGGGGCCAGTCGCTCTCGCCCGGCAATGAGCAGCGCGACTTCTGGGGAACGCAAGCCGCCGACACGCCGGGCTCGCGCAACACAATCGGCATCAAAAATCCTGTGATCGACAAGATCATCGACAAGATCGTGTACGCCAAAGACCGTGAAACGCTGGTCGCCGCGACCAAGGCGCTCGATCGCGTTTTGCTGTGGCACTATTATGTGGTTCCGCAGTTTACCTACGGCTTCTCGCGCTATGCGCGCTGGGACCGGTTCGGCCATGCGCCGCTTCCGAAATACGCGAGATCCGGACTTCCGACGCTGTGGTGGTTCGACAAAGAGAAAGCCGACAAGATTGGAAAGCGTTCTTGATTGATGTCACGCGCCGTCGCGTTCTTGTTCTCGGTGGAGCAGTTCTTGCTGCCACGCGCACGGGTGCCGTTCGGGCGCAAACTGCCGGCGCAGAATCGCATGGCATGTCGGCGTTCGGCGACCTGAAATATCCGGCGGACTTCAGGAGTTTTGAATACGTCAATGTCAGCGCGCCGAAGGGCGGCACATTTTCGACGATTCCGTGGGGGCGCTCCTATAATCAGTCGTTCACGACATTTAACTCGCTCAACAGCTTCATTCTCAAGGGCGACGGCGCGACCGGAATGGAGCAGACGTTTGCCTCGCTGATGGTGCGCGCCGGCGATGAGCCGGATGCCATGTACGGTCTCGTCGCGCGCTCGATCAGAATATCGGCGGACAAACTCACCTATCGTTTCACACTCCGCCCCGAGGCGCGTTTCCACGACGGCAGCAAGCTCACGGCGCAGGACGTAGCATTCTCCATCAATGTGCTGAAGGAGAAAGGCCATCCCATCATCCGTCAGCAATTGCGCGACATGATGAAAGCCGACGCGCCGGACGATGCAACCGTGGTCGTCACCTTTGCGCCGAAGCGCGGACGCGACGTGCCCTTGTTCGTTGCGGGTCTGCCGATCTTCTCGAAGACGTATTACGCAAATCGCGCGTTCGATGAATCCACGCTCGATATTCCGCTCGGCTCCGGTCCCTATCGCGTGGGACGTTTTGAACCCGGCCGCTTTGTCGAATTCGAGCGTGTGAAAGACTGGTGGGCGAAGGACCTGCCGGTGTCGCGCGGCGCTTTCAACTTCGACGTGGTGCGCTTTGAGTTCTATCGCGACCGTGACGTTGCGTTCGAGGGCTTCACGGGGCGCAATTATCTTTATCGCGAGGAATTCACGGCCCGCATATGGAACACCCGCTACGATTTCCCCGGCGTGAAGGACGGCCGCGTCATGCGCGAGACCTTGCCTGACGAGACGCCCTCCGGCGCGCAGGGCTGGTTCATCAACACCCGGCGCGAGCAGTTCAAGGATGCGCACGTGCGTGAGGCGCTGACGCAGGCGTTCGATTTCGAGTGGACCAACAAGACGATCATGTACGACGCGTATTCGCGGACGCATTCGCCGTTCCAGAATTCCGACCTGATGGCGACCGGGAAGCCGCCGCCGGAAGAACTCGCACTGCTGGAGCCATTCCGCGGCAAGGTGCCGGACGAGGTGTTCGGCGAACCTTATCTGCCGCCTGTCTCCGATGGTTCGGGGCAGGATCGCACGTTGCTTCGCAAGGCCTCGCAACTTCTGACGGAGGCGGGCTGCGAGATTAAAGATGGCAAACGGCGGTTGCCGAACGGCGATGCCTTCAAGATCGAATTCCTGAACTATGAGCCGTCATTGCAGCCGCATCACGCGCCCTACATCAAGAATCTCGCGACGCTCGGCATCGAGGCGAGCTTTCGCCTCGTCGATCCCGTGCAATATCGCGCGCGGCTCGACGATTTCGATTTCGACATGACGATCGAGCGATTCAGCATGGCTTCGACCCCGGGCGATGCGCTGCGCACGTTTTTTTCGTCGCAGGCTGCCGGCATCAAGGGATCGCAAAATCTTGCCGGCGTTGCGAGCCCCGCGCTCGATGCTTTGATTGATAAAATTATCGCCGCTGACAACCGCGATGAACTGCGCATCGCGTGCCGGGCGTTCGATCGGGTGTTCCGGGCCGGACGCTACTGGGTGCCGCAATGGTATTCATCGCGACATCGCGTTGCCTACTGGGATGTGTTCGCACATCCGCCTAAAATTCCGCGTTATACCGGTGGGGTCGGCGCGCCGGAACTGTGGTGGTTTGACGAAGCCAAGGCTAAAAAGCCGGAGCAGACCAAGCCCGAACAGGCGAAGTGAGCCAAGAGCGTATCCATGAGCGCCTACATCGCCCGACGCATCATTCTGATGTTCCCCACCTTGCTGGGAATTCTTTTCGTGTCGTTCGTCGTGGTGCAGTTTGCGCCGGGTGGACCCGTCGAGCGCGTGATAGCGCAACTGTCGGGTACCGACACTGGTGCAAGCTCGCGCATTTCAGGATCGAGCGGTGGTGACTTCGCGTCGCGCCCGCAAGCCGGCGCGTCAGCGGATGCCGTTTCGTCCAAATATCGCGGCGCGCAGGGTCTCGATCCTGATTTCGTCAAAAGTCTGGAGAAACAGTTCGGCTTCGACAAGCCCGCGCCTGAGCGTTTTCTTCTGATGCTATGGAATTTCGCGCGCTTCGATTTCGGGAAGAGCTATTTCCGCGATGTCAGCGTCATCCAGCTCATCAAGGAAAAGCTGCCGGTTTCGATGTCGCTCGGCATCTGGATGACGCTTCTGACGTATCTGATTTCGATTCCGCTCGGCATCCGCAAGGCCATCAGGGACGGATCGAAATTCGATGTCTGGACATCGGGAGTCATCATCATCGGCTTTGCGATTCCGGGATTTCTGTTTGCGATCCTTCTCATTATTCTGTTCGCGGGCGGATCGTTCTTCGATATTTTTCCGCTCCGCGGATTGACCTCCGACAACTGGTCGCAATTTCCCTGGTATCAGAAAATTGCCGACTATTTCTGGCATCTGACGTTGCCGCTCATTTCCATGGCGCTCGGCGCGTTCGCGACAATGACGCTGCTGACAAAGAATTCCTTTCTCGACGAAATCCGCAAGCAATATGTGATGACGGCCCGCGCCAAGGGATGCAGCGAGCGGCAGGTGCTTTACGGGCATATCTTTCGTAACGCGATGCTGATCGTCATCGCCGGATTTCCCGGTGCATTCATTCACGCGTTCTTCTCGGGCTCGCTCCTGATCGAGACGATCTTCTCGCTCGACGGTTTGGGCCTGCTCGGTTTCGAGAGCGTGCTCAATCGCGATTATCCGGTCGTGTTCGGAACGCTATTCATTTTTTCGCTGGTCGGTCTCGTCGTGAACCTGATTTCCGATCTCGCCTATATGTGGATCGATCCGCGTATCGACTTCGAGGCGCGCGAAGTATGACGGATACCGCGCCCGTTCCTGTCGAGACCACGGCGCAGGCACCGCTCGGCGAAGCTGTGCCGCCATCGCGCCGGCCACTTGCGCCGTCTCCGCTGAACAAGCGGCGCTGGCAGAATTTCAAATCCAACCGGCGCGGCTATTGGTCGTTCTGGATATTCATGGTGCTGTTCTTCATCTCGCTGTTCGCCGAGGTCATCGCCAACGATCGCCCGTTCCTCATCAAGTTCGATGGCAAACTTTATTTTCCGGCCTTCGTCACCTATCCGGAAACGGCATTCGGAGGCGACTTCCAGACTGCTGCCGATTATCGCGATCCGTACTTGCAGAAGCTGATTGCGGAAAAGGGCGGCAGCATCGTCTGGCCGCTGATCCGCTATTCCTACGACACACACAATCTCGATCTGCCGACACCGGCGCCGTCGAAGCCGACATGGATGCTGACGGAAGCGCAATGCAAGCCGGTGGTCGAGAAGAAGGGGCTGAAAAGCTGCCGCGATCTGGAATATAATTGGCTTGGTACTGACGATCAGGGCCGCGATGTCGTGGCGCGGCTGATCTACGGGTTTCGCATTTCGGTGCTGTTCGGCCTCGCGCTGACGATTGTTTCATCCATCATTGGTGTCGCGGCCGGAGGTGTGCAGGGCTATTTCGGCGGCTGGGTCGATCTCGGTTTTCAGCGATTCATTGAAGTGTGGACTGCAATTCCATCTCTCTATCTTTTGCTGATCCTGTCGTCGGTGCTGGTGCCCGGCTTCTTCGTGCTGCTCGGCATTCTGCTGCTGTTCTCGTGGGTATCGCTGGTAGGGCTTGTGCGCGCGGAATTTTTGCGCGGACGGAATTTTGAATATATTCAGGCGGCGCGCGCGCTCGGCGTGTCGAACGCCACGATTATGTTCCGTCATCTGCTGCCGAATGCGATGGTCGCGACCATGACGTTTTTGCCGTTCATCGTGTCGTCGTCGGTGATGACGCTCACCGCACTCGATTTTCTCGGCTTCGGTTTGCCGCCCGGGTCCCCGTCGCTCGGTGAAATGCTCTCGCAGGGTAAATCCAACGTGCAGGCGCCGTGGCTTGGTTTTACCGGGTTCTTCTCGGTCGCGATCATGCTGTCGCTTCTGATTTTCATCGGCGAGGGTGTCCGCGATGCCTTCGATCCGCGCAAGACGTTCAGGTGATTGGGATGGACGCAATCAATCAGCCGTTGCTCGATGTGCGCGATCTGTCGGTGGGATTCCGGCAGGCCGGCCGTGAGACGCTGGCGGTCGACAGGATTTCATTCTCGATCAACCGCGGCGAGTGCGTGGCGCTGGTCGGAGAGTCCGGATCGGGAAAATCCGTCAGCGCGTTGTCGGTGCTGAAATTGCTGCCTTACCCGACTGCCGCCCATCCTAGCGGCAGCATACACTTCAAGGGCCGCGAACTGCTCAACATGAGCGAGAACGACATTCGCTCGATCCGCGGCAACGACATTTCGATCATCTTTCAGGAGCCGATGACATCGCTCAATCCGCTTCACACAATCGAAGCGCAGATCGGTGAAGTCATTTTCCTTCACAGCGGCGTTCGCGGCGCGATGGCGCGGGCGCGAACGCTGGAATTGCTGACGCAGGTCGGAATCCCGGAACCGGAAACGCGGCTGGAAAGCTATCCGCATCAATTGTCCGGCGGTCAGCGCCAGCGCGTGATGATCGCGATGGCGCTTGCCAATGAGCCGGATTTGCTGATCGCGGACGAGCCGACTACCGCGCTCGACGTGACGGTGCAGGCACAGATTCTCAAATTGCTCGCCGACATTCGTGCAAGACTCGGCATGAGCATGCTGTTCATCACCCACGATCTCGGCATCGTGCGGCGGATTGCCGACGTTGTCTGCGTCATGAACAACGGCAAGATCGTCGAGCAAGGGCCGGTGGAGCAGGTGTTCACCGCGGCGAAGCATCCTTACACCAAGGCGCTGCTTGCTGCCGAGCCGAAGCCGGATCCCGCGCCGCCGCGACCGAACGAGCCGGTGGTAATGTCGGCAGATGATTTGAAAGTGTGGTTTCCGATCAAGCGCGGATTGCTGCGCAAGACAGTCGGACACATCAAGGCCGTCGATGGCGTCAGCGTTGCGGTCCGCAAGGGAGAGACCCTCGGCGTTGTGGGTGAATCCGGATCGGGGAAAACGACGCTCGGCCTTGCGCTGCTGAGGCTGATTTCGTCGCAGGGTCCGATCGTATTTCTCGGCAAGGATGTGCAGGGGTTCGGCTTCAAGCAGATGCGGCCGTTCCGCCGCGACATGCAGATCGTGTTTCAGGATCCTTACGGCGCACTCAGTCCGCGCATGTCGGTCGGCGATATTGTGGCCGAAGGCCTTGGCGTGCATCAGCCGCAACTTTCCTCAGATGAACGGGCGGCGCGTGTCGTCAAGGCGCTGAAGGAAGTCGGCCTCGATCCCGTAACGCGCTTCCGCTACCCGCACGAATTTTCTGGCGGTCAGCGTCAGCGCATCTCGATCGCGCGCGCCGTCGTGCTGGAACCGAATTTCGTGGTGCTGGACGAGCCGACCAGCGCGCTCGACATGCTTTTTCAGGCCCAGACGGTCGATCTGCTGCGTCAATTGCAGCGCCGCCTCGACC
>JAFKKP010000269.1:1933-14364 GCA_017305515.1 Hyphomicrobiales bacterium | reverse complement strand
GTCGAAGGCTTCATCGGCAATCTCGACGCCAGCGCGCCGGGATGGGACAAGACGGAAGATGTCGTCGTGTTGGGCGCGGGCGGCTCTGCGCGTGCTGTCGTGTTCGGGCTCATCGAGCGCGGCATCGCGCGTGTGCATCTTGCGAACAGAACGTCGGCGCGCGCAGAAATGCTGGCGGCGCAATTCGGAAAAAAAGTGCAGCCGGTGGCGTGGGACAGGCTCGACAGCGTTTTGCCGCGTGCGGGCCTGCTGGTGAACACGACGTCGCTCGGCATGAAAGGTCAGCCGCCGCTGGAGGTGAAACTCGATCTGCTTCCCGCCAGTTCAGCGGTCGCCGATCTCGTCTATGTGCCGTTGCAGACACCGCTTCTCAAAGCGGCAAAAAAACGCAAGCTGCAAACCGCCGACGGCCTCGGCATGCTGCTGCATCAGGCGGTGCGCGGCTTTGAATTGTGGTTCGGCAAGCGGCCGAGCGTCACGAGCGAGTTGCGCGCGCTGGTCGAGGCGGATTTGCGGCGCTAGTTCCTCATGGTGAGGAGGCGCGCTTGCGCCGTCTCGAACCATGAGAGCGATGTGTTGCCATCCTTCGAGACGCGCGCTCGGCGCGCTCCTCAGGATGAGGTCCGCGCTGACTTTTCGGGCTGCTCACGCGTTCGTCTGCATGTAGTCGGTCAGCACGCGGCGGTCGATGTCCTCGATGCGGTTCACACCACAAAGACCCATCGTGACGCTCAGTTCCTTGCCGATCACGTCGAGTGCGGTCTCGACACCTTCTTGTCCGCCGGCGCCGAGGCCGTGGATGTAGGCGCGGCCGATCATGCACGACTTCGCACCGAGCGCGAGCGCGCGCATCACGTCCTGACCGGAACGGATGCCACCGTCGAAAATGATTTCGGTCTTGCCGCCGACATCTTGCACGATTTCCGGCAGAACCGAGATCGACGATGGCGCGCCGTCGAGCTGGCGTCCGCCGTGGTTGGAGACGACCATCGCATCGCAGCCGGTTTTCACAGCCTCGCGTGCGTCGGCGACGTCGAGAATGCCCTTGATGACGAGCTTGCCCGGCCAGATCGAACGGATCCACTCGACATCCTTCCAGTTCAGAGACGCATCGAACTGCGAGGCGATCCACACGCCGAGAGAATTGATGTCGCTCTCGATTTTCAGGTGGCCTGCGAGATTGCCGAAGGTGCGGCGCTTGCCGCGGAGCACGCCCGACACCCATCCGGGTTTTGTCGCGAAATCGAACACCTTGCCGAGCGACCATTGCGGCGGCACCGTCATGCCGTTCTTGATGTCGGCGTGGCGCTGGCCGATCACTTGCAAATCGACGGTGAGCACGAGCGCGCTGCATTTGGCGGCGATGGCGCGCTCGATCAGTGCTTTGACGAAGCCGCGGTCCTTCATCACGTAAAGCTGAAACCAGAACGGCTTCTCGACATTTTCCGCCACGTCTTCAATGGAGCAGATCGACATGGTCGAGAGCGTGTAGGGAATTCCGATTTTCTGCGCGGCGCGGCAGGCGTGGATTTCGCCGTCGCCGTGCTGCATGCCGGTGAGGCCGATGGGCGCGAGAATCAAAGGCATCGTCGCTTTCTCGCCGAGAATTTTCGTCTCGAGGCTGCGCTTTGAAATATCGACGAGGATGCGCTGGCGGAATTTCAGTTTCTCCATGTCGCTGCGGTTGGCGCGCAGCGTTTCTTCCGCGTAGGAGCCGCGATCCGCATAGTCGAAGAACGCCTTGGGCACCTTGCGCATGTGAATCTGGCGCAAGTCCTCGATGCAGGTGATGTTCTTCAACATGGCGTTTCCCCGTGCCGTCTTGTGTTGTCCGTTGCGGCCATCATCTATCATGGTTGAAGCCTGTGCCAACATCCGGCGCAAGTGGGAGGCGGAAATGACCGATAAGGATCGCGCATCGAAGACTGCCAAGACCACCGACGCCGAAAAGCGCAAACTGGACGACGAACTGAACGAGGCGCTTGAGGAATCTTTCCCCGGTTCAGACCCGGTGAATGTCACCCAGCCTGCGCCATCCAGACACGATCAGGACATCAAGCGCAAAGGCTGAAGCGCCTGAATCCAAGGAGTTTCAACGGTTTATGTACCGCCGCAGGTGCGCTGCGGCAGTAATGATTCATCATATATTTTGAAGGAACGCTCACGCCTGACGCATTATAACCGGCTCCTTGATAGACTTGGGGTGCCCGCCGGAGCAGCTTTTGCGCCCGGACGGAGCAGGGGAATTCATGGCGCGCAAATTTTTCGGCACTGACGGCATTCGCGGCCGGGCCAACGGACTGATTACGCCTGAACTGGCGCTGAAAGTCGGTCAGGCCGCCGGTCTCGTTTTCCAGCGCGGCGACCATCGCCATCGCGTCGTCATCGGCAAGACGCGCCTGTCCGGCTACATGATCGAAACCGCCCTGATCGCGGGCTTCACCTCGGTCGGCATGGACGTGCTGCAACTCGGCCCGATGCCGACGCCTGCGGTTGCGATGCTGACCAAATCGATGCGCGCCGATCTCGGCGTGATGATCTCGGCCTCCCACAATCTGTTCGACGACAACGGCATCAAGCTGTTCGGCCCCGCCGGCTTCAAGCTGTCCGACGATGTCGAATTGCAGATCGAACAGCTGATGGACGAAAATCTCGACAAGCGTCTTGCGCAGAGCGCGAGCCTTGGCCGCGCCAAGCGCATCGACGGCGTGCACGACCGTTACATCGAATTCGCCAAGCGCACGCTGCCGCGCGATCTGTCGCTCGACGGATTGCGCGTCGTGGTCGATTGCGCGAACGGCGCGGCGTATAAGGTCGTGCCGGAAGCGTTGTGGGAATTGGGCGCGGATGTAATTTCCATCGGCGTCGATCCCGACGGCTTCAACATCAACAAGGATTGCGGATCGACCTCGCCCGAAACGCTGGTGAAGAAGGTGCGCGAGATGCGCGCCGACATCGGCATCGCGCTCGACGGCGATGCGGATCGTCTCATTATCGTGGACGAGCGCGGTCATGTCGTGGATGGCGATCAGCTGCTCGCCGTCATCGCGCAGAGCTGGAAGGGCGACGGCCGTCTTGCCAAGCCTGGCATCGTCGCCACCGTGATGTCCAATCTCGGGCTGGAGCGTTATCTGCACGGGCATGGAATCGAGCTTGTCCGCACGCCGGTCGGCGACCGCTATGTGCTCGAACAGATGCTCAAGCATGGCTACAATCTCGGCGGCGAGCCGTCGGGTCACATCATCATGTCGGACTTCGCGACCACCGGCGACGGCTTTGTCGCGGCGCTTCAGGTCTTGTCGGTGGTGAAGAAACTCGGCCGTCCGGTATCTGAAATCTGTCACCGATTCGAACCGCTGCCGCAGATCCTGAAAAACGTGCGCTACGCCGCCGGCAAGCCGCTCGACAATCCGAAGGTTCAGTCCGCCATCACCGCCGCCGAAAAGCGCCTGAACGGCAATGGCCGCCTGCTGATCCGCCCGTCCGGCACCGAGCCTGTGATCCGCGTGATGGGCGAGGGCGACGACCGCGCCATCGTCGAGGAAGCGGTCGATCTGATCGTCTCCGCGCTTGGGCTTGCCGCCGCAGCCTGATTAATCCGGCAACGCTGCCATCGGCATTTGCGGCTGGTCGCTGTGTCTCTGGCATCGTAAGGCAATCGTCTCTCCTGGGCGGAATCAGCCGTGAACAAGAACGTCATTGTCACCGAGGAAACGCTCGTCGCGCCTATCGTGGTCGACGCCAGCAAATCGAAAGTGCCCGTGAAGCCCGCATTTGCGGTGCTGGGTGCTGTAAGCTTTTCGCATTTCCTCAACGACCTGATGCAGTCGCTGATCCCGTCGATCTATCCCATTCTGAAGGCGAACTACGCGCTCGATTTCGGCCAGATCGGCCTCATCACGATGGCGTTCATGTTCACGTCGTCGCTGCTTCAGCCGCTGGTTGGCCTCTACACGGATCGCAATCCGCGTCCCTATTCGCTGGCGTTCGGCATGGCGTTCACGTTCGCAGGGTTGATCCTGCTCTCGACCGCGCATCATTACCTGCTGATCCTCGTTGCTGCTGCGCTCGTCGGCACGGGTTCGGCGATCTTCCATCCGGAGTCTTCGCGGATTGCGCGGCTCGCGTCAGGCGGACGTTTCGGATTCGCGCAATCGGTGTTCCAGATCGGCGGCAATTTTGGCTCGGCCATCGGGCCGCTATTGGCTGCGCTGATCGTCGTGCCGCTCGGGCAGGGCAGCGTCGCGTGGTTCTCGCTGGTCGCGGCGCTGGCGATTGCGATCCTCTGGCGGATCGGCAGTTGGTACAAACCGCGCATCGTGCCGCGCAGGGCCGCGAAGGCTGCCGCTCACGCCGGCACATTGCCGCGCGGCGTGACGTTCTTCGCGCTCACCATTCTGGTCGTCATGGTGTTTTCCAAGACGTTCTACATGGCGAGTATCGGCAGCTATTACACCTTCTATCTGATGCATAAATTCAATCTGCAGACGCAGACCGCGCAGCTTTATCTGTTCCTGTTTCTCGGCGCGAACGCCGCCGGCGTGTTCTTCGGCGGGCCTCTGGGCGACAGGTTCGGCCGCAAATATGTGATCTGGCTGTCGATCCTCGGCGCGCTGCCGTTCACCATCGCCCTGCCGCATGCCGACCTGTTCTGGAGCGCGGTCTTAAGCGTGTTCATCGGCTTCATCATGTCGTCGGCGTTTCCGGCCATCGTCGTCTACGCGCAGGAACTGGTGCCGCACCGCCTCGGCATGATCTCCGGATTGTTTTTCGGATTCACCTTCGGTATCGGCGGCGTCGGCGCGGCCGTGCTGGGACAGATCGCCGATCTCAAGGGCATCGACTTCGTCTATCAGGTCTGTGCATTCCTGCCGGCCATCGGATTGCTCGCGGTCTTTCTGCCGAAGATGAAGCGCGCCGCGCACTAAGCGCGGCCAGCAAAAGTGGGCACCGGTTTTGCGTCCGGCCGCGCTTAAATGGTCGACTGCGCGTCAATTTCCGTCAACATTTTGTTCATCGTTGTGACGCGCTTCGCGATTGCGCGCGCAAATGCACGCCGCAATTCTTAACGTCGATTAAAATTCACGGTTAAGAATTAGGGTTAAGTGCCGCTTAAACATTTGGTGCCATCGTCCGCCTGTGAGTTTTGTGAGTGAGGCCTTTGCGTCGTCTGCCTCACCGGACGAGAGGACCGAAAAATGCGTAGCGTAAAGTATCTGATCGCCGCCGGAGCGGCATCGCTGATTTCAACGGCTGCGCTTGCTGCCGATATGCCTTCGATCATGCCGCCCCCGCCGCCGCTTTATGTGCCGCCGCCATGCTGCGAAGATTTCGGCGGATGGTATCTGCGCGGCGACATCGGAATGAGCAATCAGTCCGTGAAAAGCCTGTACAACGTGCTCAACAATGCGCCGGGCACGAGAGTCAATCCGATCTTCTACGACTTCGACAGCGCCATGACATTCGGCGGCGGCGTCGGCTACCAGTTCAACAGCTGGTTCCGCGTCGATGGCACGGTTGAATATCGCGGCAAGTCGAATTTCCACGGCCTTGAAATCATCAGCAATGGCGGCGCAGTCATCGGCACCGACGAGTATCACGCCAGCAAGTCGGAATGGCTCGTGCTCGCGAACGCCTATGCGGATCTGGGCACCTGGTGGTGCGTCACTCCGTTCATCGGCGTCGGCGTCGGCACCTCGCGCAACACGATCTCGAACTTCACCGACATCAATACGCCGAACGCGGGCGTTGCCTATGGTCTGAATTCGTCGCAGTGGCAGTTCGCATACGCCGCCTACGCCGGCCTGTCCTACAAGGTCAACAACAGCTTCACCGTCGAACTCGCCTATCGCTATCTGAACATGGGCGATGGCATCAGCGGCGATCTCCAGACCTTTACCGGCATCAACGCTGTGTACAATCCGACGACGTTCAAGACGCTGACGTCGCAGGATGTGCGTCTCGGCGTGCGCTGGTCGCTCCAGCCGACGCCGGCGCCGGTCTATGCGCCGCCGCTGATTCGCAAAGGCTGATAGGCGATCGGTACCAATTGAAACGGCGCGGAATTTTCGCGCCGTTTTCTTTTTGCCGACAACGATTGGTTAAGGTTAACGCGCGATGATCCAACATGGTTAAGCGTTCATAACTGGAGTGTTGCGATGCGTCGGTTTGTGGTGGCTGCGTTGATGACGGTGACGGCTCAGGCCGTGCAGGCAGCCGATATGCCGGATCTGACGAACCTGCCGATTCTTCGCGGCGCGGTCCGCGACGGACTGAACACTTCGATCAAGAATTGGCAGGGCTATTACTTCGGCGGCCAGTACGGCTACAGCAGCACCAATTTCGGAACGCCGGGCGTGCTCTCGGCGCTCGATAGTCTTGCAGGCAACACGTCGATCGCGGCCGTCAGCACCTTGTCGGGTATGCAGTTCAACGACAAGACGACCGCGAGCGCCTGGGGTGGCTTTGCCGGCTATAACGCGCAGTGGACCGACGTCGTGCTCGGCGTGGACGTGAACTACAATTTCGCAGGCCAGCAGGTCTCCTACGTCGTCAATCCGGCATTCAGAACGCTTGTCAGCGGCCCCAGCACCTACAACACGACCACGTCCGGTGCTGCGACGATGAAGATCACCGATTACGGCTCGGCGCGTTTCCGTGCCGGCTGGGCGATCGATTGCTTCCTTCCTTACGCAACGGTAGGCGTCGCGCTCGGCCGTGCGGACATGGCGCGCACGATCAACGTCAGCGGCACCGTCGATAATGGCGGCGGACCCGTGCCCTACAGCGCAACCGGCGTCGAGACCAAGCCGGGCGCATTTCTCTATGGCTATTCGTATGGCGGCGGTCTCGATCTTGCGATGTACAAGGGCCTGTTCATGCGCGCCGAAGTCGAGGTCAATCGCTTCACCAGCGCGTGGGGCATGGAAGCGACCGTCACATCCGCTCGCGTCGGCGCCGGCTACAAATTCTGATCTTCTGAATCTCTGCCGCACTTGACGACACGCGCGCTGCTTGATCGACTCGTCTCATATCCTTGAGGCGGCCCAGGCATGAAGATCTACGGCGATTCCAATTCCGGCAACTGCCAGAAGGTGAAGTGGGTCAGCGATCATCTTTCGCTGCCTTACGCGTGGATCGAAGTCGACACCATGAAAGGCGGCAGCCGCACGCCGGAGTTTCTCAAGCTCAACGGCGCGGGGCAGGTGCCTCTTGTCGTTCTCGACGACGGCAGGCCGCTGGCGCAATCCAATGCGATCATCCGCTATCTGGCGCGCGACAGCAGCCTCATTCCGCAAAGCCCGTATCTTGCCGCGAAGATGGACGAGTGGCTGTTCTGGGAGCAATACAGCCACGAGCCCTACATAGCCGTCTGCCGTTTTCAGATGGTCTATCTGAAGAAATCTCTAGGTGACCTCGATACCGACAAGGTCAAGCGCGGCTATGCGGCGCTGGCGCTGATGGAGCATCAGCTTCATGCGACTGCGTTTCTTGTCGGCAATTCGATGACGCTCGCGGATGTCTCGCTGCTCGCCTATACGCGCGTTGCGCATGAAGGCGGCTTTCATCTCGACGGCTATGCGTCGGTCAGGCGCTGGATCGGAGCCTGCGAAAAACATCTAAAACTTTAAGGCGGCTTCGTTCGCGCGTTTCGCGCAAGAGGCGTGCGGAGTAGGGTGATGTGTCCTGTCACCTGAAAGAGCCGCATCATGACCTCGATCGATCCGTTGACCGCCGCGGGTGTTCTCGCCGCCACCGCTGCCACCGACGCCGTCTATGTGATGTTCACCTCCGCCGTCGTCGCGCGAAAGCGCGTCCCGGCCGCGAGCTGGAGCAGCGTCTGGTACGTGCTCTCGTCCTACGCCGTCATTAGTTACACCGAGAACTGGATGTATGTGGCGTTCGCCGCCATTGGCTCGTGGATCGGCGCGTATCTGACGATCACCTTCCTGCACCGTCCGCCCGGAGGTCCGCCGGTCGGCGCATCGCCCGAGTAAGTCATTGTTAAGCGGCGCTTCCTTCCGCGCATGCCGGGTTTGTGAATTCCGGCGCGCAAAGTTCCTTGACGAAAACTCGACTCTTCCCTATTCACGGCGGCGGGACACCTCCCCCCAACGGGAGGCTTGCTATCTGGAAGGATAGATCATGACTGTAGCGAAGCCCGGCTCAAAGCCGAACGTACCGCATTTTTCGTCCGGCCCCTGCGCCAAGCGCCCCGGCTGGAACTCCCAAAATCTCAAGGACGCAGCCCTCGGCCGTTCGCATCGCGCGAAGGTCGGCAAGGCCAAGCTGAAACTCGCGATCGAGACGACGCGCGAGGTGCTTGAAGTGCCGGCCGATTACAAAATCGGCATCGTGCCTGCGTCCGACACCGGCGCTGTCGAAATGGCGCTGTGGTCGCTGCTCGGCGCGCGTCCTGTGACGATGATCGCATGGGAATCCTTCGGCGAAGGATGGGTCAGCGATGTCGTCAAGGAATTGAAACTCAAGGACGTCACCAAGCTCAATGCGGGCTATGGCGACATTCCCGACCTGTCGAAGGCCGATCCGAAAACCGACATCGTGTTCACATGGAACGGCACGACATCCGGCGTGCGCGTGCCGAATGCGGACTGGATCAAGGCCGACCGCGAAGGCCTTACGATCTGCGACGCGACCTCGGCGGCATTTGCGCAGAAACTCGATTGGCCGAAGCTCGATGTCGTGACCTTCTCCTGGCAGAAGGCGCTTGGCGGCGAAGCCGCGCACGGGATGTTGATTTTGTCGCCGCGCGCTGTTGCGCGTCTCGAAAGCTACAATCCGCCGTGGCCGCTGCCGAAGATTTTCCGCATGACCAAAGGCGGCAAGCTCAACGCCGGAATCTTCGAGGGCGAAACCATCAACACGCCGTCGATGCTCTGCGTCGAGGATTATCTCGATGCACTGAACTGGGCCAAATCCGTCGGCGGATTGAAGGGTCTGGTCGCGCGTGCCGATGCCAACACCAAGGTGCTTGCCGACTGGAAGGCGAAGACGCCGTGGGTCGATTTCCTCGCCAGGGATGCGGCGATCCGCTCCAACACTTCGGTGTGCATGAAGATCGTCGATCCGGCCGTCACATCGCTGTCGGCTGACGCACAGGCTGACTTCTCCAAGAAGCTCGTCGCTTTGGTCGAGAAGGAAGGCGCAGGTTTCGACTTCGCTCATTACCGCGACGCGCCTGCCGGCCTTCGCATCTGGTGCGGCGCGACGGTTGAGGTCAAGGACGTCGAAATCCTGACGCAGTGGATCGACTGGGCGTTCGCCGAAACCAAGGCCTCGCGCGCAAAAGCGGCGTAGCTTTATCATCAAGCATAAATGTCATGGCCGGACTTGATCCGGCCATCCATCGAAAAAGATGGACCCGCGGGTCAAGCCCGCGGGTGACATCCGAAAACAATTCTCCTTCACAGGAATACTCAAATGGCCAAACCCAAAGTTCTCATTTCCGACGCGTTGTCTCCCGCCGCCGTGCAGATCTTCAAGGATCGCGGCGTCGAAGTCGATTTCCAGCCGGACCTCGGCAAGGACAAGGACAAGCTCGCCGAGATCATCGGCAATTATGACGGCCTCGCGATCCGCTCCGCCACCAAGGCGACAGCGAAGATTCTGGAGAAGGCAAAGAATCTGAAAGTCATCGGCCGTGCGGGCATCGGCGTCGACAACGTCGAGATTCCGGCCGCCACCGCCAAGGGCGTGATCGTGATGAACACGCCGTTCGGCAATTCGATCACCACCGCCGAACACGCGATTACCTTGATGCTCGCGCTCGCGCGTGAAATTCCAGCCGCCGATGCGTCCACGCAGGCGGGAAAATGGGAAAAGAACCGCTTCATGGGCGTCGAAATCACCGGCAAGACGCTCGGCATCATCGGCGCGGGCAATATCGGTTCGATCGTCGCGGATCGCGCGCTCGGACTTCGCATGAAAGTGATCGCGTTCGATCCGTTCCTGTCGCCGGAGCGTGCCAAGGACATCGGCATCGAGAAAGTCGAACTCGACGATCTTTTGAAGCGTGCGGACTTTATCACGCTGCACACGCCGCTCACAGACAAGACGAAAAATATCCTCGACGCAGCGGCGCTTGCGAAAACCAAGAAGGGCGTGCGCATCATCAACTGCGCGCGTGGCGGTCTGGTCGATGAAGCAGCACTTGCAGCCGCGCTCGATTCCAAGCATGTCGCGGGCGCGGCCTTCGATGTGTTCATCGAAGAACCCGCCAAGACCAACGTGCTGTTCGGCCGCCCCAACGTGATCTGCACGCCGCATCTCGGCGCATCGACGACCGAAGCGCAGGAGAACGTCGCGCTACAGGTCGCCGAACAGATGTCGGATTACCTTCTGACCGGCGCAATTTCCAACGCGGTGAACTTCCCCTCGATCACGGCGGAAGAAGCGCCGAAGCTGAAGCCGTTCATCGAGTTGGCCGAAAAGCTCGGCTCGTTCGCCGGCCAGCTCACCGAGACCGGAATCTCCAAGGTTCAGATCACCTATGAAGGCGCGGTCGCCGAAATGAAAATCAAGGCGCTGACCTCGGCGGCATTGAGCGGCTTGCTGCGTCCGATGCTCGGCGATGTGAACGTGGTCTCCGCGCCGGTTGTTGCCAAGGAACGCGGCATGACCGTCGATGAAGTCGTCCGTGCGGCGCAGAGCGATTATGACAGCCTCATCACAGTGACTGTGACGACGGAGCGCCAGGAGCGTTCGGTGTCGGGCACGGTGTTCGCCGACGGTCAGCCGCGTCTTGTCGACATCAAGGGCATCCGCATGGATGCGGAGTTCGGCAAGTCGATGATCTACGTGACGAACGAAGACAAGCCGGGCTTTATCGGCAAGTTCGCCTCGCTGCTTGGTGACGCGAAAGTCAACATTGCGACCTTCCATCTCGGCCGCAACAAGGCCGGCGGCGATGCCATTGCGCTGATCGAAGTGGACGGCGAGGTGCCTGCGGAAATTCTGCCGAAGGTGGCCGCATTGCCGCAGGTGAAGCAGGCGAAGGCGCTGAAGTTCTGACACGCACGGCGCTCTATCAAGCGAGCGTGTTCGGCAATTGCCAAAGTGACAAAGTCACATCAGGCGGCGGAAGCATTTTGCTTTCGCCGCCTGCCTCGTTTGACACCGAAGCGTGCGGACTGCATTGTTGATTTGCGCAATCCTAGTCCTGCGCGATGCTGATGTGTAACCGGTTTGGCCGATGACTGTGCTGCCCGTCAAATTTTCTGCCCGTCGCATTGCGGTTTGTGCGGTCGCACTATTGTCGCTGGGGTCAACTGCCTCCCACGCAACGGATGAGATTCAGGTTTACAACGGATCGATCGCTGCGCCCGGTCAGCTCACGATCCAGCAACACCTGAACTACGTCGGTATCGGCCAGGCGATGCCGCCGTTTCCAGGCGGCTTCAGATCTGACCGCAGTTTGAATGGAACGCCGGAGTTCGCCTATGGCGTCAACGAGTGGTGGGAAGTTGGTCTCTACTTGCCTTTCGCTGTTCAGGACAGTCAGTTTCTCTCCAATGCGTTCAAGCTGAGGACGCTCTTCGTCTCGCCTAATGCGGAGCAGCGTGAGTTCTTTTACGGCGTGAATTTTGAATTCAGCCATGAGATGCCTAAGTTTTCGCAAACGCGATTCTCCCTGGAAGTTCGCCCAATCCTTGGCCTGCGAAAGGGCGACTACGAATTCATGATCAATCCAATCGTTGCGGTTGGCCTCGGCCAACTAGGCGCGGCGGATTTCAAGCCCGCTTTCAGAGCTGCGAAGAAAATCACACCCGACTTCGCGCTCGGCTTGGAGCTTTATTCGGACTACGGCGAGATCGGGAATTTTTCGGCGTGGAACGAACAGCAGCACACGCTGTTTGCGGTCACGGACTTCAAGCTCGGGGATTTCGGAATTAATTTCGGTGTGGGGTACGGTCTAACGCCCGCTTCTGATCGTTTCGTAGTCAAAACAATTGTCGGCTACGCCTTTCCACCGCCCGGCGCGTCGGTTGCCGACAACTCGAACGCGGCATTCAGGAATCCCATGCGAGAGCGCAGTATCCCGCCGATTTTCCTCGCACGATAGGGCCGGATCGCGCGAGGATCGATTTTGGAAGAATCTTTCTACTGCGGCTCGATCTTGGCGTCCTCGACAAGTTTCTTCCACACCACAAGCTGCTCCTTCAGAAACGCGTCGAAACTTTCCGGCGAGCCGGAAAACGCTTCCATGCCGCGGTCGGCGAGTTCCTTCTTGATGTCGGGCCGCGCGACGATTTTCTGAATCTCGGCGTTGAGTTTAACGACAATGTCTTTCGGCAGGTTCGCCGGGCCGAGATAGCCCTGCCACGAGGTGATGTCGAAACCCTTCACGCCTGCTTCGTCCATCGTTGGCAGATCGGGCAGCAGCGCAGAGCGTTTCTTCGTCGTCACGGCGA
>JAFKKP010000269.1:0-1848 GCA_017305515.1 Hyphomicrobiales bacterium | reverse complement strand
CGGCGAGCGCCTTGAGCACCTTGCCGTTCACATGCGGCAGACCGGTCGGCACGTCCACGAACATCATGCTGATGCGTCCGGCGATCACGTCGGTCAGCGCGGGTGGCGAACTTTTGTAGGGCACATGCAGCATGTCGAGGCCCGCGAGATACGCGAAGGTCGCGCCGGAGACGTAGGACGACGAGCTTCCGCTTGCGTATGTGAGTTTGCCCGGCTCCTTCTTCGCCAGCGCAATCATCTCGGCGACGGAATTTGCAGGCACGCTCGGATTGATGACGAGCATGAAGGGCAGATCGCCGGTACGTGCAATCGGCGTGAAATCCTTGATCGGATCGTAGCACAGGGTTTTCAGCAAATACGGATTCGCCGAATGCGTCGTGTTGGTGGTGACGAACAGCGTGTAGCCGTCGGGCTCGGCGCGTGCCACATAGCTCGCCGCAATCGAGCCGTTGGCGCCGGCCTTGTTGTCGATGACGATGCCGGCGCCGAGTGCCGTGCCGAGTTCTTTCGAGATCAGCCGCGTCGTGGTGTCGGTGCCGCTGCCGGCTGCGAACGGCAGCACGAGCGTGATGTTCTTTCCGGGTTTTGGATAGTCGGTGTCGGCTGCGGCAATTGTTGCGAACAGCGCCAGGATTGCCGCTGTCGCGCATACACGAAATTTCGAGCTCATTATTCCTCCCGGCATTTTTATGCCGGCAGGTTACGCTGTCCCAAACGGAAATGAAAAGCCGGAGATTGCGTCGTCGCGCCGCAATAATTTCGTCACGCCAGCGGCGGCTCGCCGAGCGGAGGCGCGGTAGCGGCTGCGGATTTCTGCCGCGAGGCGATGAAAATTCCCGCCAGCACCAGCGCGTATCCGATCAGGTGAAACAGCCGCAACTGCTCGCCGAGAAACAGGATGGCCATCACCGAGCCGAACACCGGCACCAGATGAAAGAAGGGTGCTGCGCGGTTGGGACCGATCAGTTCGATGCCGCGATTGAAAAACAGATAGGCCAGCGTCGACGGAAAAATGATGACATAGACGACGGCGAACATGCTCTGCGCGTCGAATGCGAGCCTGAAGCCGGTCGAGAATTCCCACACGCTGAGCGGAAACAGCAATAGCGCGCCGCAGCCGGTGGTGAACGTAATCAGCGACAATTGGTGAATTTTCGGACGGCGCGGCATCAGCGCGGAGTAAATGCCGAACACGAGCAGCGCGCCCATGAACATCAGGTCGCCGATGTTGAATTCGATCGCGCTCAATGCCGCAAAGTCGCCGCGAAGAACGATAACCAAAACGCCGATCAGCGAAATCGCAATGCCGATGGTTTGCGCCAGCGTCAGCCGCACGCCGAATAATATCAGCGACCACAGCGCGACGAACAGCGGTCCCGACGACTGGATCAGGAGCGCGTTGAGCGCCTGCGTGTATTGCAGCCCCCAATAGGACAGCGTGTTGTTGGCGGCGAATCCGGTCGCGGACAAAACGATCAGCAGCGGAATATGCGTCTTCATCACCTTCCAGTCGCGCGGCAGATGCGGCCAGGCAAACGGCAGCAGCATCGCGAATGCGCCGGCCCAGCGAATGCACGACAGCGTCACCGGCGGAACGTGGCCCGCGACGAAGCGGCCGAGCACGATGTTGCCCGCCCAGAACAGCGATGTCAGGCTGAGCAGCAGGTAAGGCTGATCGGCAAGGCGGCCGATGAACGAGAGTTTTTCGGGAGAATCGGTCGAGACGGTCATTTGATTTTTTCTTGGCGCGATTTTGCGCAAAATCGCCGCCGCTGCACAACCGACAATCCAGGATTGCTCGGTTGCGTGAAACTGCCATCGGCCCCGCTCAGGTTGGCGGCGCGTGCT
>JAFKKP010000268.1 GCA_017305515.1 Hyphomicrobiales bacterium | reverse complement strand
CGATGCCGCCACCGCCGCCAGCGTTGCGGCTGTCGAGCATGGTCAGCGTCGAATTGAAATTCGACAGCACGACTTCGGTCGAATAGCGATCCTTGCCGTCCTTGTCCTGCCACTTGCGGGTCTGGAGCTGGCCCTCGAGATAAACCTTCGCGCCTTTCTTCAGATACTGTTCGGCGATTTTACAAAGCCCTTCGTTGAAAATGACGACGCGATGCCATTCAGTTTTTTCTTTGCGCTCGCCGGTCGCCTTGTCGCGCCAGGTCTCGGATGTCGCCACGCTCAGATTTGCAATCGGACGGCCGTCCTGAGTTCGCTTGATCTCCGGATCGGCACCGAGATTGCCGACCAGGATCACTTTATTGACGCTTCCCGCCATCGCTGCTCTCCAAATTCACGCAAGTTCTCATGCGCCATGACATATGCCGCGCGGACGCGGACAAAAGATCGCAAGACAGGCGCTCAGACAAACGACCCTATCTTTTTCAATCGCTGCAAAAATTGCGCACGCCCCGTTATCCACCGATGATCTCCGTGACGGTCTCGTAATACCTTATTATGTTCTATTTTTGTTCTCAAGGAACATTTTCAAAAAAAGGGAACCCTTTGACGCGCAATTCGTTTTCGAAAACGGGAACCCAAACACGTCAAAAACGTGACGAAAAAGTGATGAGAAAAGTTAAAAAGTTCCAAAGATATCCTTGGCTTAGCCGGATTCAGTTGGTGACTGACTGTTGCAGTTCGGAGACGGCTTTTTGCTTCGGGGGAAGTATATTCCCGGCACGGAATCGCTAATCCCATTGCGTTCGCGCGTTGGAAAAAACCGCTTCGGAAAATCGTGGCGGACTTAAAACTGGAGAAGAAGAAATGAAGAAGTTTTTGCTCGCCACCGCGGCACTGGTTGCCTTCGGTTCGGCCTCGGCGGTCGCTGCTGACCTCCCTGCCCGCACCTACACCAAGGCACCGGCCTACGTCGCACCTGTCTATAACTGGACCGGCTTCTACGTCGGCGCTCACATCGGCGCTGCGTTCAACAGCGACAACAACGTTGTGACGACCATTCCTGGTCTCGTCACCAACAACCGCAACGCATCGTTCCTCGGCGGCGGTCAGGTCGGCGCTGACTACCAGTTCTCGCCGAACTGGCTGATCGGTGTCGAAGGCCAGATCAGCGGCCTCGCAAACAACAACCGCTCGTTCACTAACGGCGTCAACACGCTCACCGACAAGTCTGACTGGCTTGCTTCGGTCACCGGTCGCCTCGGCTACGTCTGGGGTCCGGGCGTGATCTACGCCAAGGGCGGTGTCGGCTTCCGCGACACCAACGGCGTCAGCGTCACTGCTGGCTTCGCGCCTGCTCTCGTGAGCCGTCAGGACACCGGCTACACCGTCGGCGGCGGCTTGGAGTACATGTTCGCTCCGGCCTGGTCTGCGAAGGTTGAGTACCAGTACTTCAACTTCGGCGACACCGGCGTGATTACGCCTGCTGGCAACCTCAGCTATCGCGACGACTTCCACACGGTGAAGCTCGGCGTGAACTATCACTTCAACTGGGGTGGCCCGGTCGTCGCGAAGTACTAAGCGCCGTTCGGCCTGAACTTCTCAGGATAACGGAGGGGCCGGCTCAATGAGCCGGCCCCTTTGTTTTGGCGCGGCCGATGGCTTCGCACCTATTCAGTTGATGTTTTCAGCGCGGGGCTGGAAATTGCCCGCCGTTCTTCCTATGTTCCGATCGCCGCCTTGCAAGAAACTGGCGTTGGGTTCCGGCGTTTCCGGAGACCGCGCCGCTATTGCGCGCACGCGCCCGGAACGCCGACATGGATGAAGTTATCAAGGCAAACCGCAAATCGAGCCTCCGGACAATTTCGGTTCGCGGTGCGCGTGAGCATAATCTCAAGAACGTCGACCTCGAAATTCCGCGCGACAAGCTCGTCGTTTTCACCGGCCTCTCTGGTTCGGGCAAATCGTCACTCGCATTTGACACGATTTATGCGGAGGGCCAGCGCCGCTACGTTGAATCGCTCTCGGCTTACGCGCGCCAGTTTCTGGAGATGATGCAAAAGCCGGACGTCGATCAGATCGACGGCCTGTCGCCTGCAATTTCCATCGAACAGAAGACAACATCGAAGAACCCGCGCTCGACGGTCGGCACGGTTACTGAAATCTACGACTACATGCGGCTGCTGTGGGCGCGTGTCGGCGTTCCTTATTCTCCGGCGACAGGATTGCCGATCGAAAGCCAAACCGTCTCGCAGATGGTCGATCGCGTTCTTACGCTGCCGGAAGGTACGCGTCTCTATCTGCTCGCGCCCGTCGTGCGGGGGCGCAAAGGCGAGTACAAAAAGGAATTGGCCGAATATCTGAAAAAGGGATTCCAGCGCGTCAAGATCGACGGCGCTTTTCACGAACTCGCCACCGCGCCTTCGCTCGACAAGAAATTTCCCCACGACATCGATGTCGTCGTCGATCGTATCGTCGTTCGCCCCGATATGGCGCAGCGTCTGGCGGAATCCTTCGAGACCGCACTCAAGCTCGCTGAAGGCCTTGCGATCATTGAATACGCCGACGCACCTGCCGCTGCTTCACCTGCCGACAAAAAAGCGGACAAGAAGACTGCCAAAATTCACGACAAAAGCGGCCCGGAGCGAATTCTCTTTTCGGAAAAGTTCGCCTGCCCCATTTCAGGTTTCACAATTCCGGAAATCGAGCCGCGACTATTCTCATTCAACAATCCCTACGGTGCCTGTCCAGAATGCGGCGGCCTCGGCGTTGAGGAACACATCGACCCCGATCTCGTCGTTCCCGACAAGGATCTGACACTCCGCAAGGGCGCGATTGCGCCCTGGGCCAAATCATCGTCGCCTTACTACTTGCAGACGCTTCAGGCGCTCGCGAAATTCTACAAGTTCACGCTCGACACAAAATGGAAGGACCTTCCCAAAAAAACCCAGACCGCCATTCTCGACGGCTCAGGCGAAGATGAAATCAAGTTTTCCTATGAAGACGGCGTTCGCTCCTACGATACCAAAAAGCCGTTCGAGGGCGTCGTCACCAATCTCGTGCGCCGCTACAACGAAACCGAAAGCGAATGGGCGCGCGAGGAACTGGCGAAGTATTTCCACGACGTGCCCTGCGAGGCGTGTCACGGCTACCGCCTTAAGCCGGAGGCACTATGCGTCAAGATCGATGGCAAGCACGTCGGCGAAATTTCGGAACTGTCGGTGCTGCGCGCGCTCGAGTGGTTCGATACCGTTCCGAAATCTCTCAACAAGCAGCAAAATGAAATCGCGACGCGCATCCTGAAGGAAATTCGCGAACGATTGACATTTCTGCTCGATGTCGGCCTCAACTATCTGACGCTGTCGCGCTCGGCAGGTACGTTGTCCGGCGGCGAGAGCCAGCGCATTCGTCTTGCATCGCAGATCGGCTCAGGCTTGACCGGGGTCCTGTACGTACTGGATGAGCCATCCATCGGCCTGCATCAGCGCGACAACGCGCGGCTGCTCGACACGCTGCGAAGGCTACGCGATCTCGGCAATACGGTCATCGTCGTCGAGCATGACGAGGACGCGATCGAGGCTGCCGATCACGTCGTCGACGTGGGGCCCGGCGCCGGAATCAACGGCGGCAACATTGTCGCCCACGGCACGCCGCAACAGGTGATGGATAATCCAAAGTCGCTGACCGGCAAATATCTCACCGGCGAAATGTTCGTGCCCATTCCGGAGCGGCGGCCTCCGAACCATCGCCGTACCATCAAGGTCGTCAATGCGCGCGGCAACAATCTCAAAAACGTCTCGGCGGAGATTCCGCTCGGTCTTTTTACCTGCGTCACCGGCGTGTCCGGCGGCGGCAAGTCCACGCTCCTGATCGATACGCTCTACAAGTCGATCGCGCGCAAGCTCAACGGCGCTTCCGAAGGCCCTGCTCCGCACGACCGTATCGAAGGTCTCGAGCATATCGACAAGATCATCGATATTGACCAGTCGCCGATCGGCCGAACGCCGCGCTCGAATCCCGCAACCTATACCGGCGCTTTCACGCCGATCCGCGAATGGTTTGCCGGCCTTCCCGAAGCGAAAGCACGCGGTTACGAACCCGGCCGGTTCTCGTTCAATGTCAAAGGCGGACGGTGCGAAGCATGTCAGGGCGACGGCCTCATCAAGATCGAGATGCACTTCCTGCCGGACGTGTACGTGACTTGCGATACCTGCAAAGGCAAACGCTACAATCGCGAGACCCTTGAAGTTCTGTTCAAAGGCAAATCGATCGCAGACGTGCTCGACATGACCGTCGATGAAGCGGCGGAATTCTTCAAGGCTGTGCCGCGCGTGCGCGAGACGTTCAACACGCTACAGCGCGTCGGCCTCGGCTATATCCATGTCGGCCAGCAGGCGACGACCCTTTCGGGCGGCGAAGCGCAGCGCGTCAAGCTCGCCAAGGAACTCAGCAAGCGCGCTACGGGTCGAACGCTGTATATTCTCGACGAGCCGACGACCGGGCTCCACTTCCACGACGTCGCAAAGCTGCTCGAAGTGCTTCACGAGCTTGTCGCGCAGGGCAACAGCGTTGTCGTGATCGAACACAACCTTGAAGTCATCAAGACCGCCGACTGGGTTATCGATCTGGGGCCTGAAGGTGGCGACGGCGGTGGCGAAATCGTCGCATGGGGACCGCCCGAAGACATCGTCAAAGCGCCGCGCAGCCATACCGGCAAGTTTCTCGGCCCGGTGTTGAAGAAAGGCCGCGCCAGCAAGAAACGCAAAGCAGATGAAGCCGCTGAATGATCGATGAAAGAGACGTGCTGAAATGACCGACGTGAATACAGTTCGCGACAACGCAGCATTGAACCGCTTTGAACTTGAAGTCGACGGATCGGTGGCCTTCGCAAATTATCGGCGCAAGCCGGGTGTGGTCGTTATCACGCACACCGAAACGCCTGCGGCTCTTCGCGGCCGGGGCATCGCATCGCAGCTGGTGAAAGGCGCGCTCGACCAAATTCGCGCAGAAGGATCGAAGGTCGTCGCCGGCTGCGGTTTTGTTGTCGACTATCTCGCCAGCCATCCGGAATTTTCGGATATTCAGGCATGAAAAAGCCCGCCGAGCGGCGGGCTCTCTTTTTTGCGTTTGGCCGCGATCAGACGATCTTGATCGACATGTCCGGCAGGCCCTCCAGCTTGCACAACAGCACGTCGCCCTTCACCACCGGACCCACATTCTCGGGCGTGCCCGAGTAGATGATGTCGCCGGCCTTCAATTCAAAAGCCTCGGACAGCTTTGAAATCTGCTCGGCGACCGACCAGATCATGTTCTTGAGATCGGAGTTCTGCTTTACGGCGCCGTTCACGGCGAGCGAAATTGCGCCTTTCGCGAAGTGACCTGTCTTACTGACAGGCTGGATCGGCCCGAGGACCGCCGAGTGGTCGAAGCTCTTGCCGATTTCCCACGGCTTCTTCTCGGCGCTCATCCCGTTTTGCAGATCGCGCCGTGTCATGTCGAGCCCAACCGTGTAGCCGTAAACGCAATCGAGTGCCTTGTCGGCGGGGATGTTGGTGCCACCGGATTTCAGCGCAGCCACCAGTTCGACTTCGTGATGGTAGTTTTTCGTCAGCAATGGATAAGGATGATCGGCGACGGTGCCGACCGCAACCACCTGAATGGCATCCGTCGGCTTCTGAAAAAAGAACGGCGGCTCGCGTGTCGGGTCCGATCCGCGCTCGATCGCGTGAGCTGCGTAGTTGCGGCCGATGCAGTAGATGCGCCGCACCGGGAAAACGTCTTTGGAACCGGCGATGGGAATCGTCGTCTGCCCCACCGGGAAGATTGCCTTCGGGCCGGCCTGCGCTTCAGCCGCGTCGTTGAGCGCGGCAACTCCGGCAAGTGCAGCCGCTCCCGTCGCGAGAACGGTTCTGCGATTAATGGTTTCCATGTTCGTCTTCTCCCGGCGCTGTTCGCGCATGTCAATTTTTGTTCTTGTCCGGCCGAACAACCGCCATGATCGCAAGCGGTCAGCTTTATACGGCTCTGGCATTTTGTATTACGCTGGTGCGGATTTGAAAAGCATCCGCGCGCTTCGTGTGCAGCGCAACGAAAAAGGCCCGCCATCTGGCGGGCCTTTCGACTTACGAGGATTGGCCGCTCAGTGCTTCGCGATGTCAGGCGGCAGCTTGCCGCCGTTGGCGGCCAGCTTGGACATCACTTGCTGGTGCAGCCAGATGTTCATCTTCGCTGAATCGTTCATGTCGCCGGTGAAGCCGAGTTCTTTGGCAAGTTCCTTGCGTGCGGTCTGGCTCGAGTCGATGTCCAGCGCCTTCATCAGATCCACGATGGAGTGGCGCCAGTCGAGCTTCTCGCCCTTCGCCGCAACGGCCTTATCGAGGATCGGCGCCACGTCAACGCTCGGCAGGCCGGACGAACCCGCACCGCCTGCCGGCGTTGCTGCATCGGCCTTTGTGCCGAAAATCGCGCTCATAATTTTTCCAAAGATGCTCATTCTAAATACTCCTGATAACCAGTCGATCGACTGGGGATCCGGTTGACACGTCCCCGGTCGGCGAGAACACCGAACCGGTCGTGGGTTCACTCTAGACGTGACGCATAGCCTTGCCAATGCAGCATTGTCCGGAAAACTCCCGCACGTAGCCGCAGCTTGGATATTTTGCCGTTTGTGTCAGAATTAAGCGTGCTAGATTTTCAATGACCTTTCAGCTTACCGGTTCTGCGGTCCGTTGAGACCGCGACAAAACGAGGCGGCCATAATGGTTATCAAAAGCATCGGATCGCAGTTCCGCCGTTCGCAACCGACGGACACATTCACAATCAACAAAATTCAATTCTCCGATCTCGGCGACGCGCTTCGCATGGGTTGGGAAGATTTTAAGGCAGTTCCGTCTCATGCAGTCATGCTCGCGATCATCTACCCTGTGCTCGGCCTAATCCTCGCGCGAACAGTGCATGGCCTTGCGGTCATTCCGCTGCTGTTTCCGCTCGCCGCAGGTTTCGCGCTTTTGGGTCCGTTCGCCGCTCTCGGCCTCTACGAACTCAGCAGGCTCCGCGAAGATGGCGAAGAACCGAGCGCATCCGATGCATTACGCGTTTTGAAATCGCCGGCGATAGGATCAATTCTGGCACTGGGTGTTGTGCTGCTGATCCTGTTCCTGGTCTGGATCGCGACCGCGCAATCGATCTATCGCGCGACGTTCGGTTATACGCCTGCGGCGGACATTCCGGGCTTCTTTCACCAAGTCCTGACGACCGAACTCGGCCATAAGCTAATATTGGTCGGCTGCGGTGTCGGATTCCTGTTCGCGGCTGTTTCGCTTTGCATCAGTGTCGTGTCATTCCCGCTGCTGTTGGATCGTGACGCCAATGTCGCGGACTCAGTCCTCGCTTCCGTCCGTGCTGTCGCCGAAAATCCAGTGACAATGGCAGCATGGGGATTGATCGTCACGGCGTTGCTTGTGGTGGGCACTCTGCCGTTCTTTCTCGGTCTTACGGTCGTTATTCCAGTGCTTGGGCATGCGACTTGGCATCTCTACCGCAAACTTATTTCCTGATCCCCGGCTAGACGTGGCGCTCTTCCCACGCGTGTCAAATCTGCTATGACCCGCATCAATGTTCGACGTCATCGTTTTTGCGGGCGGAGGAAACCGCTGCTACTGGCAGGGCGGCTTCTTTGAAGCCGTAGCCGAGCGCACCGGTCTGAAACCAAAACTTGTCGTCGGTGCGAGCGCCGGCGCGTTCGCGGCCACTTATTCGTTGCTTCAATTAGGCCCGGCCACGCGCGCACGCGTGATCGCTGCCTGCAATCCTGAACTTAAGAATTTCGATTTCGGAGCATGGCGCGCCGGCAAGCCCCTCTGCCCCGTGGGACCGATGTATGCCGAGCTTTTAGCACACACCGTCGATGATGCCGCGCTTGCGCGGATCAACACCGCGACTGATTTGCAAATCGCGGTTTCGCGTTTGCCGAAATGGTTACGTTCTCCAATTGCTGGCGCCGTCATCGGTATCGGCGCCTACCAGATCGAAAAGCAGATTTTTCATCCCGTCCATCCGAAGTTTGGACGCGCACTGGGTTTTCGGCCTGAGTTCATTTCCTCGCGCGCCGTAAGCGACGCCGCACAATTTCGCGATGCGTTGCTGGCGAGCAGTGGCGTGCCGCCCTTCATGCCCGTCACCCTGGTCGATGACGTTCCGGCCTTCGACGGCGGCCTGGTCGATAACGTCCCGATCGAGCCAGCCGAGGCAATTGAACGCGCGGGCGGGCGGACGCTGGTTCTGCTCACGCGCGTCTATGATGGGACGCCGTCGGTCAAATGCCGGACCTATGTTCAGCCATCCCAGAAGATATCGGTCAGCCAATTCGACATCACCAATCCGGGTGGCATCCAAGCCGCGTTCGAACTCGGTTTGCGCGACGGACAAGCCTTCGCCGCGTCCGGCTTTCTATAGAAAGCTCCCAAAGTAAATGAACTAATATTCATTTATATCATGCGGTCTTGTCATAGAATTCTCGCATTCTAGTCCGGATTTCGAGTGATTGATACCATTTGCGGGCAGCCAAGAATCGGACAGCCCCCCTATATGTATCTGACATATATCGTATTATTTCGCTTTGCTTCTTGGAATCGCGCCGGATTGTAAGTTGAAGATTTAATCATTTCTTATATATGGCATGCATAATTCGGCTAGCTGCACCGCAACATTCACACTGCCTTTCCGAGAATTCGTCTCCTATATTGGGGTCAACGATTCAGCTGCTCCAAGGGTTGAATCGGAACTGCTAAGGAGACGAATATGCTGCTTTCATTTATCCGCGCGATCCAGGCGTTCCGTGACTATCAGCGCAATGTTGCCGAGCTGTCGCAGCTGAGCGACCGCGAGCTGGCCGACATCGGGCTCGACCGTTCGGACATCCAGCGCGTCGCCGCCGGCGCCTATAACGGCTAATCGCCGTCCGACATAAATTTACGATTGCGCCCGCATCACGCGGGCGTTGTCGTGTCTGGGGTCAGGAAACCGGCAGAACCTGATCCGGTATCCAGCCTGAAAATCAGCCGCGTTGCACAGTCCCCGCTCTGGCTCTAACTGTGAGCCATGACCGACATCCCGAAATCGAACACGCCTCTCGGCACCAGCGAACCGATTCACATCATCGGCGGCGGGCTCGCGGGGTCAGAAGCCGCCTGGCAAATTGCGAACGGCGGCATCGATGTCGTGCTGCACGAAATGCGTCCACTTCGCACGACCGACGCGCACAAGACCGACTCTCTCGCCGAACTCGTGTGCTCCAATTCCTTCCGCTCGGACGACGCCGCCAACAACGCGGTCGGACTTCTTCACGCCGAACTGCGCAAGCTGAACTCGCTCATCATGCGCTCCGCCGACGCCCATCAAGTGCCGGCGGGCGGCGCGCTCGCGGTGGATCGCGACGGCTTCTCGCACGCGGTCAGTGCCGCCCTCGCCGCGCATCCGCGCATCGAAATTGCGCGCGAGGAGATCGCAGGCCTTCCGCCCGCCGAGTGGGGCAACGTCATCGTCGCAACCGGCCCGCTCACCTCGCCCGCACTCGCAGACGCCATCCGCAAACTCTCCGGTGAGGACTCGCTCGCCTTCTTCGATGCGATTGCGCCCATCGTCCACAAGGACTCCATCGATATGGACACCGCGTGGTTTCAGTCGCGCTACGACAAAGTCGGCCCCGGCGGCACGGGCGCTGACTACATCAATTGCCCGATGAATCGCGAACAATACGACGCTTTCATCGACGCGCTGCTCGCGGGCGAAACAACCGACTTCAAGGACTGGGAAACTTCTACGCCCTATTTCGATGGCTGCCTGCCGATCGAAGTGATGGCGGAGCGCGGCCGCGAGACGCTGCGTCATGGGCCGATGAAGCCGGTCGGCCTCACCAATCCGCGCGCGCCGGACGTGAAGCCCTACGCCATCGTGCAGCTTCGCCAGGACAACAAGTTAGGGACGCTCTACAACATCGTCGGATTCCAGACCAAACTGAAATACGGCCCGCAGACGAATGTGCTGCGCATGATCCCCGG
>JAFKKP010000267.1 GCA_017305515.1 Hyphomicrobiales bacterium | reverse complement strand
GCGATTTCAGCCCCGGCCAGTCCTGATGCAGGAAGCGTACCGTGATCGCCGCAAGCGCAAGGAAGTGCGCGAAGCGAAGCACGTCGAGATCGGTCTTGTTGATCGGGTACATCACGTTTTCGAGCCAGTGCGGCACGAAAAAATTTAGCCGCGGCACATACCAGGTCAATGTCACTCCAAACGCGAACAGAAGATAGATGATGCAAATCCACAGCGTGACGCGCGACGCGAGAATGCGCGACATACGTTTGGCGCCCCCCAGCGCGCACCATGCACCGAACACAAACAGCAACTGCCATGCATAGGGATTGAAGGCCCAAAACCCGTTCGGATACGCTTCAAGGTGAAGATCGAACTGCCATGTCAGCGCGTAGAGTGCCGCCGACAGCGCCAGCGTCAGATCGGGCTTACGCTGCATCAGCCACAAAATCAGCGGCAAAAATAGCATCAACACGATGTAGAGCGGCAACACGTCCATATTGACCGGGCGGAACTTGAGCAACAGCGCCTGCACGATCATCACATCCGGCTGCTTGAGAAAATCGAGGATGCCCATTTCCTCGGTGTAGAGCGGATTGTCGAACCGCGCCGCAAGATAAGAAATTTCGGCGAGATAAATCGTGAAAAGAAAGACGTGCGCCACATAGATCTGCCAGACGCGCTTGAAGATGCGCGCGCTCGCGATCACAAAACCGCGGTCATGCATCGCGCGGCTGTAGACGAACGCAGCCGTGTAGCCCGAGATATAGATAAAAATTTCGGTCGCATCGCTGAAGCCGTAATTTCTGATTGTGAACCACGTCAGCACGTTGGTCGGGAGATGGTCGATAAAAATCAGCCAGAGCGCGAAGCCGCGAAACAAATCGAGCCGCAGTTCGCGTTCACCCGCCGCAACCGGCAAGACGATGTCTTTCGCAGATGAGGCTGCGGCAACCCTTCTGCCGGGGATATCGGTCGTGGCAATCGTCATGAATTGGCGTTCTGCGTTCTTCTCGAATCTTACGAAAGTTCGGGAACGCTCGCAAACGGCAATCGCCTGCCCCCGCAACAAAGCAATCGCTACGCAACCGCAGTGAACACGGCTATGATGCGGCGAGACCGAGGACGAGTGGCATGTATCGCGCTGTAACACGCGGAATTGAGGTCACGGTGGAGCCGAGCTTTCAGCCGGATCGCTCGTCGGCGGAACATGGACGCTATTTCTGGACCTACACGATCGTCATCCACAATTTCGGCAATGAAACCGTACAGCTCAAAACGAGGCATTGGATCATCACGGACGGAACAGGGCGCAACCAAGAGGTCCGCGGCGAAGGCGTTGTCGGTGAGCAGCCTGTTCTCGCGCCGGGCGAGCGATTCGAATACACCAGCGGCGTGCCTTTGCCGACCGCGTCGGGGTTTATGACCGGCCGCTATCAGATGATCACGCTGAAGGGTGAGCCGTTCGAGATCGATATTCCGACGTTTTCGCTGGACAGCCCAAGCCAGCGGCGAACGCTAAACTGACGCTTCGCCGCCCCGGTCAACGCCCGCTTCCTCCGGTGTGAATTCATAGACCGAAGAACAGAATTCGCAGGTCACGACGACTTTGCCGTTCTCAACCATATCGGCGCGATCCTTCGGCTCAAAGCTCGCCAGCATTCCGGCAACGGCGTCACGCGAACACGAGCACTTCGCCTGCAAGGTTTGCGTCGGAAATACCCGCACACCGCGCTCGTGAAACAGCCTGAACAGCAATCGCTCCGCCGACAGATCCGGATCGATCAGTTCGACGTCTTCAATCGTTCTGAACAGCGACTGACTTTCCGCCCACGCATCGTCGTCGGGACCGACATGCGTTTTTGTTCCTTCCGGTGCATCGCCCGGATGCAGATCGGGTTGCCGTGCACGTTCAGGCGCCTTGGGAAGAAACTGCATCAGCATGCCGCCGCCGCGCCAGCGATGTTTCGGGCCGTCGCCGCCGCGAAATTCTTCGCCGACCGCGAGTCGCACGCGCGTCGGAATCTGTTCGGAACGCAGAAAATACTCGTGCGCGGCGTCTTCGAGATTGCCGCCTTCGAGTGCGACCAGTCCCTGATAACGGCTCATGTCCGCACCCTGATCGATGGTCATGGCAAGATGGCCGCGCCCGAGCAACGCCGCCGAATCCTGTCCGGGCTTGAGACGTTTGGCATCGAACCGCGCATAAGCGCGCAGACGATCTGGCGCGTGATAGTCGATCACGATCAGCGACACCGGCCCATCGGTCTGTGTCTGCAAAATAAAACGTCCATCGAATTTCAGGGTCGAGCCGAGCAGCGTGGTGAGAACGATCGCTTCGCCGAGCAGCTTGCCGACGGGCGCGGGATAATCGTGCTTGGTGAGAATTTCATCGAGCGCCGGCCCCATGCGGGTCATGCGGCCCCGCACGTCGAGCGCGCTGACTTCAAACGGTAGCACGGCATCGTCAACAGGCGTTTGGGACGGCGCACGGATCGGCGTCTCGGCAATCATGACTATCGCGGTCTCTTGCTTGGGAGTGTGCTCTATATAAGAGCGTCCGACAAATAATAAAGGGGACGACCGGCCGTTAGCCCACCGCGTTCAGGCACCAGGCAAGAATTCCCTTGTGCGCATGAAGCCTATTTTCTGCTTCGTCGAAGACCACCGATTGCGGCCCGTCGATCACTTCATCGGTCACTTCCTCGCCGCGATGCGCAGGCAGACAATGCATGAAGATTGCGTCCGGCTTGGCGAGCGACATCAGTTGCGAGTTGACCTGATAAGGTCGCAGAAGATTGTGGCGATGCTCGCCGTCCTTGTCACCCATCGAAACCCACGTGTCGGTGACGACGCAATCCGCGTTCTTCACCGCTTCTTCAGGCTTCGATCCCAGCATGATCGGCGCGCCGGACGATTTGATCCAGTCTTTGAGTAGTTTGTTGGGCGCAAGTTCCGGAGGCGTCGCCACGCGCAGATTGAAATCGAATCTTTCCGCCGCGTGAGCCCACGATGCCAGCACATTGTTATCGTCGCCAACCCACGCAACCGTGCGGCCTTTGATCGGACCGCGATGTTCTTCAAACGTCATGACATCCGCCATCACCTGACCAGGATGCGAACGCCGCGTGAGACCGTTGATGACGGGAACGGTCGCGTATTCGGCCAGTTCACATAGCGCGTCATGATTCAGAATTCGGATCATGATGATATCGACATAACGCGACAGAACGCGTGCGGTATCCGCGATCGTCTCGCCACGGCCCAGTTGCATTTCCTGACCCGTCAACATGATGGCTTCGCCGCCGAGCTGGCGCATGCCGACATCGAACGACACGCGCGTCCGCGTCGAAGGCCGCTCGAAGATCATCGCGAGTGTCTTGCCCTCAAGCGGCTTGGCTGGATTTCCGGCCTTCTGGCGTTTCTTCAAATCAACGCTGGCGTCAAGAATCGCGCGCAGTTCCGCGGTCGGAAGCTCGGTCAGATCGAGAAAGTGGCGCAGCTTATTCATCACGCAGCCCCGCGTGCCTTCGAGAGCTTGACGCACACGCGCTCAAGCCGTGACACCGCATCCTCGATTTCGGTCTCGTTCACAATCAACGGCGGCAACAGGCGCACCACATTCTCGCCCGCGCCAACCGTCAGCAGCTTTTCATTTCGCAGCGCATTCGACAGATCGGCTGCCGGAACGACAGCTTTTATTCCAATGAGAAGTCCCTCACCGCGCACTTCCGAGACCACATCCGGATAGCGATCGACAATCGACGCCAGCTTTTGCTTCAACAACAACGACGACCGCTGAACCTTGTCGAAAAATTTTGGTTGCAGCATCACGTCGAGCGTCGCATTGCCTGCCGCCATCGCCAGCAGATTGCCGCCGAAGGTCGAACCATGCGTGCCGGGTGTCATGCCGACAGCGGCAGCGGACGTCGCAAGGCACGCCCCCATCGGGAAGCCGCCACCGAGCGCCTTCGCCAGCGCCATGATGTCCGGTGTCACGCCAAGCCGCTCATGCGCGAACAGCGTGCCGGTGCGGCCCATACCGGTTTGTACTTCGTCGAAAATCAGCACGAGCTTGTTATCGTCGCACAATTGCCGCAGCGCGCGGAAAAACGCGGGCTCCGGCGCACGCACGCCGCCTTCGCCTTGCAGCGGTTCGATGACGATGCCGGCGGTTTGCGGACCTATAGCTTTCTTGACCGCGTCGAGATCGCCGAGCGGCACCTGATCGAAGCCATCGACCGGAGGCCCGAAGCCTTCGAGATACTTTTGCTGGCCGGTGGCGGCAATCGTTGCGAGCGTGCGACCGTGGAATGCGCCTTCAAACGTAATGAGGCGATAACGCTCCGGCCTGCCGTTCGCAGCCTGAAACTTCCGCGCCATCTTGATGCAGGCTTCCATCGCCTCGGCGCCGGAATTGCAGAAGAACGCGACGTCCGCGAAACTCACCTCGCATAGGCGGTTCGCGAGTTCTTCGCCTTCGGGAATGCGGAACAGATTGGAGACATGCCACAGCTTCGCGGCCTGCTCCTGAAGCGCCTTAACGAGATGCGGATGTGCGTGACCGAGCGCGTTCACCGCAACGCCGCTGGTGAAATCCAGATAGCGGTCGCCATTGGTCGCGATCAGCCACACACCCTCGCCGCGCTCGAAAGCGACGTCGGCTCGCGCGAACACGGGCAGCATGTGGTTTTCGGTGTGCGACTTTGCGTTCTGGCTCATGACAACCTGATCGAGATCAATGGGCCGACAGCATCGGGAAGCGCGAAAGCGCAGTCCTTTCAAATGCCTGCCCGGAAACAAAATGTGCCGCCCGGAAAGGCGGCACGTGGCGATGATTGTATTGTCGGAACCCCGACTGTCAACATAACACCGCGACCGTGAAGAATTGTGAAGCCGCCGCGAAGGCCGGAATGAGTCCGCATTTCAGGGACTTAACTTTTCTTCCGCGCTGGCGCACTTCGCAGCAAGACTCACAAAAAGCCGATTTGGTTGCTTGAAAAGCTGGAACATGTGGACTTGCGGAGCCCGACTCTTGCGCCTGAGTCACGGCATATTGTAGCATTTTAAATGTCGGGTACGACATATCGTGCGGCGGTTCTAAATCTCGATGGTCCTGTGTGAGGCGTAAACGCCCGGTCGCGGAAAGCGCGGCCGGCGAGCGCGGGAGGATTCTAAGGGATTCCGCCGATTGAGATTTTCGGGTTGCGACGCTGGGTCGAAAACAGCCGGCGCGAGACAAAAGGAACAGGCGATGACGGCAGCAGGGTGGACCGACGATCGCGTTGAACAACTCAAGAAGCTCTGGGAGGCCGGTCTGTCGGCCAGCCAGATCGCAGCGGAACTGGGCAACATCACCCGCAACGCGGTGATCGGCAAAGTCCACCGCCTCGGCCTGTCGGGCCGCGCCAAAAGCCCCTCTTCATCGGCGCCGCGGCCCCGCAAGGTGCGTCCCGCGCAGCATATGATGCGCATCAGCCGCCCGGTTTCACGTGGAAATACCGCGCTGGCTCAAGCCTTTGAGGTCGAAGCCGAGCCCGATCCGATCGCCTACGACAACGTCGTGCCGATGAGCCAGCGGCTCAATCTTCTGCAACTCAATGAATCCACCTGCCACTGGCCGGTCGGCGATCCGTCGAGCCCGGATTTCTTTTTCTGCGGCGGCAAGGCGCTGGAGAGCCTTCCCTACTGCGCCCATCACTCGCGCGTGGCGTATCAGCCGGCGTCCGACCGCCGTCGCCGCGGACCCGGCGGAAAATGATCAAACCGCCTCACCCCACAACAGAAAAAGCCTCTGCGCATGCGAAGAGGCTTTTTTGTTACGAAATTCTGACGGACTTGGAATCGAATGGCGGAAACGTGACCGCGCGCTCGCGCGGCGTCACTCCGCCGCCTTGGCAAATCGATCGTCGAGCGCGTAGCCCGCGCCGCGCACCGTGCGGATCGGATCGGAATCGCTGTCGGCGTTCAGAACTTTCCGCAGGCGTCCGATGTGAACGTCCACCGTGCGCTCGTCGATATAGATGTCGCGGCCCCACACGCCGTCGAGCAACTGCTCGCGCGTGAACACGCGGCCCGGATGTTCGAGGAAAAATTCCAGCAGGCGATACTCGGTCGGACCGAGATCGATCGGCCGGCCGGATCGCGCGACGCGACGGCGATCGCGGTCGAGTTCGATGTCGCCGAATGTCAGCACGGTTGCGAGACGCTCCGGCGCGGCGCGGCGCAGCAGGCCCTTCACGCGCGCGAGAAGTTCGGGAACGGAAAACGGCTTGACGATGTAATCGTCCGCGCCGGTCGCAAGCCCGCGCACGCGCTCGCTCTCCTCGCCGCGCGCGGTGAGCATAATGATCGGCACCTGCTTGGTTTCCGGCCGCGCACGCAGCCTTCGGCACAGTTCGATCCCTGAAAGGCCCGGCAGCATCCAGTCGAGCACGATCAGATCGGGCACGTTCTCCTTCAACCGCGTGTCGGCATCGTCGCCGCGCATCACGGTCTCGACGTCGTAGCCTTCGGCATCGAGGTTGTAGCGAAGCAGCGTGGTCAGCGCCTCTTCGTCTTCCACCACCAGAATTCGCGCGCTCATGTGTCAGTCCTTGTGTTCGCGTTGTTGCGACGCGCAGAGCGACAACAAGTTATTCCGTTCGTCCTCGCGAAAGCGGGGACCCAGCCTTGCCGCCTCTGGATTCCCGCTTGCGCGGGAATGAGCGGTGTTTTGTGCGGCCTTTCGCAATTCAATTCCCCGACGCTGCGGTCGCGAACGCCGTCATGTCGCCCTTCGGACGCTGATCCAGCATCTGCTGGCCTTCGATCATATAGAACACGGTTTCGGCGATGTTCGTCGCGTGATCGCCGATGCGCTCGATATTCTTCGCCACGAACATCAGATGGATACAGAAGCCGATATTGCGCGGATCTTCCATCATATAAGTGAGCAATTCGCGGAACAGCGAGGTGCAGATTGCGTCCACTTCCTCGTCGCCCTTCCACACCTGCATCGCGGCCGGCAAATCGTGTGCGGCGTAGGCATCGAGCACGGACTTGACCTGGCTCTGCACGAGGTCGGTCATGTGTTCGAGGCCGCGGATCAGTTTAAGCGGATGGAAGTCCCCGTCGAGCTGAGAGACGCGCTTGCCGATGTTCTTCGACAGGTCGCCGATGCGTTCGAGATCGGCCGCCACGCGCATCGCGCCGACGATCTCGCGCAGATCGACCGCCATCGGCTGCCGGCGCGCGATGGTGAGCACCGCGCGCTCCTCGATGAGGTGCTGCAATTTGTCTAGTTCGAGGTCGGCCGCCACCACGCGCTTGCCGAGCGCGATGTCGCGGCGAATGAGCGCATCGACCGAATCCACGATCTGCCGCTCCGCGAGGCCGCCCATCTCGGCGACCAGCCGCGTCAGTTCCTGGAGGTCTTCGTCGAATGCCTTGGCTGTATGTTCGGATGCCATGATGATTGCTCCCTCAGCCGAACCGGCCGGTGATGTAGTCCTGCGTCCGCCGATCCTTCGGCGACGTGAAAATCTTCGTGGTCTCGTCGAACTCGACCAGTTCGCCGAGATACATGAAGGCTGTCTTGTCGGACACGCGCGCCGCCTGCTGCATGTTATGCGTGACGATGGCGATCGTGTAATTTTCCTTCAATTCCGTAATCAGTTCCTCGACTTTCGCCGTCGAGATCGGATCGAGCGCCGAGCACGGCTCGTCGAACAGGATCACTTCGGGACGGACGGCGACGGTGCGGGCGATGCACAGACGCTGCTGCTGACCGCCAGATAAGCTCAATCCGGAGGCGTTCAACTTGTCCTTCACCTCATTCCACAGCGCGCCGCCGCGCAAAGCCTGCTCGACGCGGCCGTCCATTTCGGATTTCGAGATCTTTTCATAGAGGCGGATGCCGAACGCGATGTTCTCGTAGATCGTCATCGGGAACGGCGTCGGCTTCTGGAACACCATGCCGACGCGCGCGCGCAGCAGATTGAGATCGAGCTTGGGGTCGAGGATGTTGGTCGAGTCGAGCAACAACTGGCCTTCCGCGCGCTGGCCCGGATAGAGATCGTACATCCGGTTGAAGATGCGCAGCAGCGTGGACTTGCCGCAGCCCGACGGGCCGATGAAGGCCGTGACGCGGTTTTCGCCGAGCGCAATGTTGATGTGCTTCAGCGCGTGGAAATCGTTGTAGTAGAAGTTGAGGTCGCGCGCGGTGACTTTCGCACGCGCTTCGTGCATGGCGCCCGCCATCGGCGGCATGTGGCCGCGCGGCAGTTCGACGTTGACTGACAACTCACTCATGATTTCTTCCTCTCGGCGCCGAGGATGCGCGCGCCAATGTTCAGGGCCAGTACGGTCAGGGTGATGAGAAGCGCGCCGCTCCAGGCGAGCTGCTTCCAGTAGGCATAGGGGCTTTGCACGAAATTGTTGATCGTCACCGGCAGGTTCGCCATCGTCTTGGTCAGATCGAGACTGAAGAACTGATTGCTGAGTGCAGTGAACAGCAATGGCGCGGTCTCGCCGGCAACGCGCGCGGTCGCAAGCAACACGCCGGTGATGAGGCCGGCGCGCGCGGCACGATAGGCGATGCGGCGGATCACCAGCGAACGCGGTAGGCCGAGAGCCGTGGCCGCCTCGCGCAGCGGGTTCGGCACCAGCGCCAGCATGTCTTCGGTCGTCCGCACCACGACGGGAATGACGATCACAGCCAGCGCAAGCGCACCGGCGAGAGCCGAGAAGCCGCCCATCGGCACCACGATGGCGCCGTAGACGAACAGGCCGATGATGATCGACGGCGCGCTCAACAGAATGCCGTTGATGAAGCGGATCACTCCCGTGAGCTTGTCGTGCTTGCCGTATTCGGCCAGATACGTTCCCGCGAACAGGCCAAGCGGCGCGCCGATGCCGACGCCGATCACCGTCATGATGATCGAGCCGACGATTGCGTTTTTCAGTCCGCCCTCGTCCGAGCCGGGCGGCGGCGTGTTCTCGGTGAAGATCTGAAGGTGCAGACCCGACAATCCGTTGACGAGGAGCGTGAACAGGATCAGCGCCAGCCAGGTGACGCCGAACAGCGCCGCGCCGACGCACAGAACGCGGATCAGCACGTCCTTGCGCTTGCGGCCGCTGTAGATGGCGTTGATGTCGCGGTTGGGTGCGGAGATGGTGGTGTCGGTCATCCTAGTTGCCCGCCTTCTTCTCGAGCCGCGACAGCATGATGCGCGCAGCCGCCAGCACGAAGAACGTCAGGATAAAGAGCAACAGGCCGAGCAGGATCAGGCCGGACTGATGCAGCCCGTCGCTTTCCGCAAACTCCGACGCAATCGCCGCCGAGATCGTCGTGCCGGGCGCGAAGATCGAACCGTTAATGCGGAACGAGTTGCCGATGATGAAGGTGACAGCCATCGTCTCGCCGAGCGCGCGGCCAAGCGCCAGCATGATGCCGCCGATCACGCCGACGCGCGTGTAGGGAATGACGACGTTCTTGACGACTTCCCATGTCGTGCAGCCGACTCCATAGGCGGCCTCTTTCAAAACCGGCGGCACCGTCTTGAACACGTCGACCGAAATCGAGGTGATGAACGGCAGCACCATGATCGCCAGCACCAGCGACGCATTGAACAGGCTGAGATAGGACGGCGGGCCGGCGAAGATCGTGTTCAGCAGCGGAATATCGGCGAACAGCTTGATCATGAAGGGCTGGAACGATCCGGCGAGGAACGGGCCGAGCACGAAGAAGCCCCACATGCCGTAGATGATCGAGGGAATGCCGGCGAGCAGTTCGACCGCCATGCCGATCGGACGGCGCAGCCATTGCGGGCACAGTTCGGTGAGGAAGATCGCGATGCCGAGGCCGACCGGAATGGCGATCAGCATGGCGATGAACGACGTCACCAATGTGCCGTAGATCGGGCCGAGCGCACCGAGCACCGGCGGATCGGCGGACGGCGCCCAGCGCAGCGTGGTGAGAAATTCAAAACCGTATTGCCGGATCGCGGGCCATGCGCCTGCGATGAGCGAGAGAATGATGCCGCCGAGAATGAGGAGAACCGAAATCGCGGAGAGGCGCGTGGTCCAGTAGAACGCCTTGTCGCCGAACTTGAATGCGCTGAGGGCCTTGGCGCGATCGTATGGTCCGGCCGCAGATTCGATCGACACGCCCTGAACCGCCAT
>JAFKKP010000266.1 GCA_017305515.1 Hyphomicrobiales bacterium | reverse complement strand
TGCGGCGGTTTACGCGTCGCAGCCTGCCGATCAGGTCTACTCGCTCACAAAATCGATGATCGACGGCTTCGATGCCTACAAGGATTCTGCCCCCGGCGCGCTGGGACTGGAAGCAAAGAAGCAGACGATGAAATGGGTCGTTCCCTTCCACCCAGCAGCCGCGAAAGCCCTGAAGGAAGCCGGCAACTGGACCGACGCCGACCAGAAATGGAATGATGACTTGATTAAGCGCCAAGGCGTGCTGACCGCAGCGTGGACGGCGTACAACACGTCGAGCGCGCCTGCCGACGCCGACAAATTCCTCGAAGGCTGGATGAAAGCGCGTGCGGACGCGCTAGCGAAGGCTAACATGCCGAACGGATTCGAATAGGATCAGCGCGCAAGTTCGGACATAGTGAGAGCCTTGATGTCGTCATCGTCCGATCAGCCGAAAAACGTGGCAACAGTCTCGGCCGCCGAGATCGCCAGGGCCGAAAAGAAAGTCGTTTTCGACGACCCGCATGCCGGTGTCGGCGGTCTCCAGGAAGCCGAAGTCACTCGTGTGCGCTCGCTTAAAGGCATCTGGCGAGCGGCCCTCATTGGCGCGACCGCAGCGACAATTCTACTTTGCATCAATCAGCAATTCTCGCTGCGCTTCTTCGTGGACTTCACGCAGCTGAACACAGAATACTTTTATCTTCTGATCGCGTTGATGCTGCCGTTCACGTTTCTGATCTTCCCCGGCACGGCGGCCGCGCCGCTCGACCGGATTCCCTGGTACGATGCGGTACTGTTTGTCGCGACGTTCGCGGCAGCGATCTTTCTGATGATGAATATCCGCAAGGCTGCGCAGTTCGGATGGGAGTCCGACGGCGCGCCGAAGAACGTCATCTATGCGGGCCTCATCATGTGGGCTGTTCTCATGGAGGCGCTTCGGCGCACCGGCGGCTGGAGCCTGTTGTGGTGTGTGCTGCCCTTCACGCTTTATCCGTTATTTGCCGACGCCAAATGGCTCGGTCCCTTTCGGGGCTCGCAACTGACGCTCGATCAAACGACGGCCTATCATGTGCTCTCGGGCGAGAGTCTGCTCGGCATTCCAATCCAGGCATTCGCCGATACCGTGATCGGGTTTCTTGTGTTCGGCACGGCGCTGATGATGACAGGTGCCGGAAAGTTTTTCATCAATATCGCGTTCGCTTTATGCGGCACGTTCCGCGGCGGCGCGGCGAAGGTTTGCATCTTCGCCAGCGGACTACTCGGAATGATGTCGGGATCGATCATCTCGAACGTCTTGACCGCCGGCACGATGACAATTCCCGTGATGAAGAAAAGCGGATTTCGCGCCTCTTATGCGGGAGCGATCGAAGCCTGCGCATCGACCGGCGCCGTCCTCGCTCCGCCTGTAATGGGCGCGACAGCCTTCGTCATCGCGCAATTCTTAAACGTCAGCTACGCGGAGGTTGCCGTCGCCGCCATTATTCCGGCTGCGCTTTATTATCTCGGCCTGTTCATGCAGGTCGACTCCTATGCCGCCCGCCACGGACTCAAAGGCATTCCACGTTCAGAGCTGCCGAAAGTCTGGGACACGATCAAGGACGGCTGGTTCTATGTATTCGTGATCGCGCTGCTGATCGTGATGCTGCTTTACTTCAAACGCGAAAGCCATGCGCCGTTCTATGCAACCGCGCTGCTGCTCGTCTTGAATCAGCTGTTCTCGAAGGAAACGCGCTGGACGGGCGCGACAATAAATAAATTTCTGGAAGTGAACGGGCGCACCTTCGTCGAACTCGCCGGCATTCTTGCCGGCTGCGGACTTTTGATCGGCGCGTTCTCAATGACCGGCGTGGTCTCAAGCCTCGCCAACGACCTGCTGCGCATCGCCGGCGACAACGCATTTCTGCTGCTGTTTATGTGTGCCTTCACCAGCCTTGTGCTTGGCCTCGGTCTTACGACCACTGCCTGCTACATTTTCCTTGCGATCCTCGTCGCACCGGCACTGGAAAAGCTCGGCCTCAACAGGATGGCCGTACACATGTTCATCTTCTATTGGGGCATGCTGTCCTCGATCACGCCGCCCGTCGCCATCGCGTCATTCGCGGCCGCCGGCATCGCGGGTTCGCCTGCGATGAAGACCGGCTGGGAGTCGATGTGGGTTGGAAGCATCATCTATTTCATTCCGTTCTTTTTTGTCCTGAACCCCGCATTGGTGCTTCAAGGGACAAACCCCTATCTCACAGCGATAGGGCTGATGCTGCTCGCGGCCTTTGGGACGCTGTTCATCTGCGGTGGCATCCAAGGCTATCAGGCCTATGTCGGCGATCTGCGGCGGGCCGGTTTCATGGAATGGCCGCTGCGGCTATTGCTGGTGATCGGCGGCTTTATCATCGCAACGCCGGGCGGCGGCATCATGCCGATCTCACAGATCAACATCGTGCTGCTGGGGCTGGCGGTGCTTGTTCCCACGGTGGCTCTGGCGCTTTTTCTCATGCGCCGCGATCCAACGGTTCCCGCATGATGAACATGAACCGAACATCGGCCTCGCGCCACTAAGTGTGGCGACCATGCCGCCACACCCGGCCAAAAACATAAATTGGACTTGCCGCAGCAGAGTTTGTATCTGGCATTCTCGGCAAGCCTATTTATAGTCCCGGCCAACTTCACGCGCTTTCCAAGGAATCAAAATGCTGAAACCGTTGCTCGCCGCTACTCTTCTCGTCGCCTCCGTCAGCGGCGCACTCGCCCAGGTCAACCCAAAGCGCAGCGGCACGCCCGAGGAACAGCGCGCGTGTTCGCCCGACGTGTCGCGCTATTGCCGCGAAGTGATGAACGACGCCGATCTCATCGTGCTGGGCTGCCTCAAGGCGAACCGCTCGAAGATCAGCAAGGCGTGCGACAAGGTGCTCAACAGCAACGGGCAATAAGCGGCTCTCGCCACTCGCCTCGATCGTTTTGAAGTTGTGAAATCCCGCCGTCAGATTTGCCGGCGGGTTTTTCCGTCTTACGCCGATTTCCGCGCGGCGTTATCGACCAGCGTCTTGCCGAGCGACCAGATCGCTCCCGGTACACGATGGCTCGCGCCGATCACGGAATCGAACGCGGTCTCGATCCATTTGCAATCTTCGTTGGTGATTGTCAGCGACGGAATCAGCTTGATCGTGTGGCTGGCGTGGCCTGACACCTGGCTGAGAATCTTGTGTTCCTTGAACAGCGGAATCGTAATGAGCTGGCAGAACAATCCTTTGCTCGCCGTCTCCAGAAGATTCCACGACGCCTTCAGTGTCATCGACTTCGGCGGACCGAACTCGACGCCAATCATCAGGCCCTTGCCGCGCACGTTCTTCAACAACTCGTAGCGCGGGATCATCGCAGAAAGCGCCGCGATCAACTGCTCGCCGCGCGCGGCCGCGTTCTCGATTACCTTTTCGTTCTTGATAACGTCGAGCACGGCGATGCCAGCGGCCATCGCAAGATCGTTCTTGGCGAAGGTCGAGCCGTGAACGACCGCGCGATCCATCCGGTCGAATGTCTTGTCGAAGATCGCCTTGCGCATAAGCACCGCGCCGACCGGCACGTAACCTCCCGAGAGCGCCTTGGACAACAGCACCATGTCCGGCTCGACGTTCCAATGCTCGACGGCGAGGAAGCGACCGGTGCGGCCCATGCCCGATTGGATTTCATCGGCGACGAAGATCGTGCCATAGCGTTTACACAACGCCGCGACGCCGGAGAGATAGTCATCGTCGGGCATGTTGACGCCCTTGCCCTGAATGGGCTCGACGAAGAACGCAGCGACCTGGCGCGTCGCCAGCGCGCGTTCGAGCGCGGGAAGATCGTTGAACGACACCGACAAGCAGTCGGGCAGCAGCGGGCCGAAGCCTTCGCGGAAATTCTTGTCACCGGTCAGCGACAGCGATCCGTAGGACAGGCCGTGATAGGCGTGATCGCAGTAAACGATCTGCGTGCGGCCGGTCGCGGCGCGCGCGAACTTGATCGCGCCTTCGACGCATTCGGTGCCGGAATTGGCGAAAAAGACCTTGTCGAGATACGGCACCTGCGCGATCAGGCGCTCGGCAAGAATTCCGGCGAGAGTCGACAGATCGAGCTGCACGAGATTCGGCATATCGGCGTCGAGGACGCTTTTGAGCGCATCCTTGACGACAGGATGATTGCGGCCGACAGCGAAAACGCCGAATCCGCTCAAAAGATCGAGATAACGGTCGTTGTCCCGGTCATAGAGATACTGGCCGTGGCCGCGCTGAAACCCGACGTCATACCCGATCGTCTTGAGCACCCGGACAAGTTGCTCATTCAGATAGCGCGTATGCAGAGCGTTTCGCTGGAACTGGCGGTCCGCGAACATCTCCGAAATGTCCAATTTCGACTTCATCATCGCCTACATACTTCGGTTGCCGGGCGCCTAGTCAATCGAAAATAAAGTATGCGTCGTTTTGCCTATCTCTGGAACTGTAAATGATTCTCATGCTTTAAACCGGTTGCAGCGCACGCGAGGTTTTATGCGAAAAATAGCTCTTTATGGAATGATCTTTCTCGGCGCGACGGGCGCTGCCCATGCCGGGGACGCCACAGGTGAATGGCGCGACGAGGACGGCAAGGCAACCATCCGCGTCGTCGATTGCGGCTCGGCCCTTTGGGGCGTGATCGCTTCCGAGAAACAGCCAGGCCATCTCGATACCAACAATCCCGATGCTGCCAAGCGAAGCCGCACGACGCTCGGCATGCCCATCCTCATCAACATGGTGAAGTCGAAGGACGAAGAAGATACGTGGGAAGGCAAGATCTACGACCCGATCCGCGGCAAATTGTTCGACTCGTCCATCGTCGCAAAAAGCCCAACCGATCTGCGCGTCGAGGGCTGTGTCGCCATGGTCCTTTGCGGCGGCCAGACATGGAAACGCGTCGAGCCCGGAACGTCCGGATTTACCTACGGACCGTCCGGCGGCTGGAAGACCGGCACAATCGGAGCGCCTAAAACGACGGCGGCAACGCCATTTCCAACACCGATCGGCGCATCCAAAAGCGCGCCGAAGGGTGCAAAAGCCCCCGCCGGCAACGATCCGGCGGCGGCTGAAATCTGCGCCATTCCGGAAATCGCAGCCACGCTTCCGAAATAGCCGCGCGCGCGGTTACTGCTTCACGATCTTGCGCGGCGCGCCCATCAAAGCGGGCTGAAACAGCACCGCCGCCGCCATCGTCGTTACCAGCGACAGCGCCAGGAGCTTGCCCATGCTCGACGTGCCCGGATGGCTCGACAGCCACAGGCTGCCGAATGCCGTTGCCGTCGTCATCGCGCTGAAGAAGATCGCGCGGGTCAGACTCGATTGCAGCAGCTTGGTCTGCCCCGCCCGCCACGCCGTGACATAGTAGATTTTAAATGCCACGCCGATGCCGAGCAGAACCGGCAGCGCAATGATGTTGGCGAAGTTCATCGGCAGATGAATGAGCACGCAGATTTCGAGCGTGACGACGCCTGCCAGAATAAGCGGCACCAGCGTCAGCAACACGTCGCCGATGCGCTTGAGCACGATCCAGAGCAGGATCGAGATCGACAGCAATGCCCAAAGTCCGGCCTGAATGAACGCCGAGACGATGGTGTCGCCTGACTTCAAAATCGAAATCGGACCGCCGATGGCATCCGGCTGAACCTTCAGGACAGCTGCCGCAAATTTACGCAGCGTGTCGTTGTCGTTCGGATCGCCCTTCGGCTGCGCTTCGACGCGCATGCGCCCGTCGGCCGACACCCAATCGTGCACAATATCGGCCGGCAGGTTCTTCGCCGTGATAAGCTGCGCCTTGAACAGATTGCGGATCTGATCGAGCGCCAAATCGAGCGGCTTGAGGAATGTGGCTTCCGCTTTGTCGCGCACGGGCTTGTCGGCCTTTGCGAGCTTTTCAAGTCCATCGGCAAGCCGGCGCTGGGCGACTGCGCCCGGTCCCTTGTCGTCGCCCGCAGCCTTGCGAAGGCTCGTCACCGAACCGTTCAAGGCCGCGATATTGTCGGCATCGGTCGGCGGCGTGCCCGGCTTTGCAGGCTTGAGAACGGAATCCAATCCGGGCGCCGCCCTGCGGATAATACCGAGTTTGGTTTGCTGATCGTCGGGAATGAAGGTGTCGAGCGACAGTACGCGCGCGACCTCAGGCAGCTTGGCGAGCTTGGCCTGAATTTCGCGGGCGTCGGCCTGCGACTTCGCGATCACTTCGACGGCGTTGGTGCCGGTGTTGGGATCGCGCCGCAGATCGAGATAGGCCGCAATCGATTCCACCTTCGGACTGCGAAGGTTCATCGGGTTGAAGTCGAAGTGCAGGAAATACAGCAGCGGCAAACCGAGAACGGCGACGCCAAGCGTAATGACGACCACTGGAATGCGGTGTTTTTCGAGAAAGTCGTCGACCGGTGCGAGAAACTTGTAGCCGAGCGGCTCTTCTTCGCCTGGCGGATTCAAGATTTCCAGCAGCGCAGGCAGCACAGTGATGGCCGCGATGAAAGCGACGATCATGCCGGCGCCGGCAATCTTGCCAAGTTCGGACACGCCCTTGTAGTCGGTCGGCAGAAACGACAGGAAGCCGCACGCGGTTGCGACGGCGGCGAGCGTCAGCGGCACCGCCGAATACTCGCCGGCCTTGACCAGAGCCGTGCGCAGCCCATCCGCCGTGCGTTTCTGGTCGGCCGCATGCCGTTCGGCACGATAGCGGACGCTGTACTGGATGCCGAAATCGACGCCGAGGCCGACGAACAGCACGAAGAATGCAATCGATATGAGATTGAACGCCTGAACGAGCATCAGCGCGACCGCAGTGGTGATCGACAGGCCGATGATGAGCGTGATGAAAACCGAGACGATGATCTTCGGCGATTTCAGCGCGCACCACAGGATGAACAGCACGATCAGAACGGTCGCGATGCCGTTTTCCCACGCGCCGTCCTGAACGGTTGCGAATTCCTCATTGGCGATCGGAACGGGTCCGGTGAGACGGACGCGCGCACCGTAATTTCCGGCGAGATCGAGTTCCTGAACCGACTTGCGGATCGCAGCCGTCGCAGCGCCGCCCGGCTCAAGCGCCTTGAAGTCGAGAACGGGACGAATGGTCAGCAGGCTGCGCGTGTCGGAAGCCGAAAGCGGCTCGTTCTTCGCAAGCCCCTGCCACGAGAACCATGCCGGTTTGCCGGCGAGCACCTGCTCGACAGCATCGGAAACGACATTCAGCGGCCGCGCCATCGAATCGCGGGTGTAGCGGCCGCGCGCCGCGCCGCCGAGACCGAACTCCAATACGCCGGTTAGACCCCTGATGCTCGGGTCGTCGGCGAGGATGGAGAAAATCGGCGCGCCCTGTACAAGCTGCGCAGTCTGCTTGGCGACTTCGGGCGCCGGCAGAAACAGCAGGCCATTGGTCGCAAAGAACGGACCGCCGTCGGGGCGGGCGACCTCGATGAACTTGTCTTTCTGGGGGATAAGTTTCTGTTCCAGAACCGAGGCGGCCTGCTTGGCCATTTCCGGCGTCTGGGCTTCCACAACAGCCAGAATCAGGTCATTCCGGCCCGGAAAGGCCTTATCGAAGCCGATTTCCCGCTGCCGCCAGTCAATATCGGGCGAAATCAGCTTGTTGACGTCGGTATTAATCGCGAAATGCCGGACCGAATAAACAACCGACGAAGCTGCCACAATTAGCCCAAGTGTCAGGACTAGCCATGCGAACCGCGTGCAGAATCGCACAAGTGAAACGATTATCCTTGTCAGCACAGATTTTCTTTCTATGTCTTGCGGCCGGGCGTGCTTTGTTGGAACTGCCTAGCGGATGGGCGGGTTAATTGGTTCGGGTTTCAAGCGATGCCCTTAAGTCACACAATAGTGGCATAACATCAGCAGTTCCCCAGAATTACTGCTGAATAGCTGCCATAATGCTACACTGCAATATGTTCCTGTCCTGTTCCCCTGTCGCACTGGAAGCCTTGGTATGACCTCATCGACCCCATTGCTCGACTCTATCAAGTCGCCGGCCGATCTCCGCAAGATGAAGGAGAGCGATCTGCCTCAGGTCGCCGCAGAACTGCGCGCCGAGACGATCAATGCCGTTGCCGTCACCGGCGGACATCTGGGTTCCGGCCTGGGCGTCGTTGAACTCACTGTTGCGATCCATCATGTCTTCAACACGCCGAACGACCGCGTCATCTGGGACGTCGGCCATCAGGCCTATCCCCACAAAATTCTGACCGAGCGCCGCGACCGCATCCGCACCCTGCGTCAGGGCGGCGGTTTGTCCGGTTTCACCAAGCGCGCCGAAAGCGAATACGATTGTTTCGGTGCCGCTCACTCCTCGACTTCGATCTCAGCCGGTCTCGGCATGGCGGTAGCACGCGACCTCGCGGGTGAGGATCGCAACATTGTCGCAGTGATCGGTGACGGCGCGATGTCGGCGGGCATGGCCTATGAGGCGATGAACAATGCCGGCGCAATGGACTCGCGTCTTATCGTCATTCTCAATGACAACGAGATGTCGATTGCACCGCCGGTCGGTGCGATGTCGTCCTATCTGTCGCGCCTGACGTCGAGCAACACCTATCGCCAGATCCGCGAACTGGGCAAACAGGTCGCCAAACATCTTCCGAAGTTCATGGAAAAGGGCGCGCAGCGCGCCGAAGAATATGCGCGTGGCATGCTCTCGGGCGGCACGCTGTTCGAGGAACTCGGCTTCTACTATGTCGGCCCGATCGACGGCCACAACATGGACCAGCTTCTCCCCATCCTGAAGAACGTCCGCGATTCCAAGGTTGGCCCGACGCTCGTTCACGTCGTCACCGAAAAGGGCAAAGGCTACGTCCACGCCGAAACCTCGGCGGACAAATATCACGGCGTTGTCAAATTCGACGTCGCCACGGGCAAGCAGGCGAAGGCGCAGGCCAACGCGCCGTCCTACACCAAGGTGTTCGGCGAAACGCTCGTCAAGGAAGCCGAGAAAGACGGCAAGATCGTCGGCATCACCGCTGCCATGCCATCGGGCACCGGCATCGACATTTTCGCTAAAGCCTTCCCTGCCCGCACCTTCGATGTCGGTATTGCCGAACAGCACGGCGTGACATTCGCGGCTGGTCTCGCATCCGAAGGCATGAAGCCGATGGTTGCGATCTACTCCACATTCCTCCAGCGCGCCTACGATCAGGTCGTGCATGACGTGGCGATCCAGAAACTGCCGGTTCGTTTTGCGATTGACCGCGCAGGTCTCGTCGGCGCCGACGGCCCGACGCATGCAGGATCGTTCGACATCGCCTATCTCGGCTGCCTGCCGAACTTCGTCATCATGGCGGCGGCTGACGAAGCCGAGCTTCGCCACATGGTCGCAACATCCATCGCCATCGACGACATGCCGTCGGCTTTCCGCTTCCCGCGCGGTGACGGTGTCGGCGTCGAATTGCCGGAAATGGGCACGCCGCTCGAGATCGGCAAAGGCCGTATCGTGCGCGAGGGCGACAAGGTCGCGCTTCTCTCGCTCGGCACCCGCCTGCAAGAATGTCTCAAGGCTGCGGACGTTCTAAAGTCCCACGGATTGACGACGACGGTGGCCGATGCTCGTTTTGCCAAGCCGGTCGATACCGATCTGATTCTGCGCCTCGCCCGCGAGCACGAAGTCCTCATCGTCGTCGAGGAAGGCTCCATCGGCGGCTTCGGCGCACAGGTCTTCCAGACGCTCGCCGACCACGGCGCGCTCGACAAGGGATTGAAGGTCCGCTCGATGGTGCTGCCTGACTCCTTCATCGATCAGGATTCGCCGGCCGCGATGTATGCGAAGGCCGGACTCGACGCCAAGGGCATCGTCATCAAGGTGTTCGAGGCGCTCGGACGCGAGAAAGACATCGGAGCGGTGCAGCTTGCTTGATCGCACTCCCCAGAAAGCAGAGATGAAAATCCTGCTGGCACAGCCGCGCGGGTTCTGCGCGGGCGTCGTCCGTGCGATCGAGATCGTCGAGCGCGCGCTGGAGAAGTACGGTCCGCCGGTCTATGTGCGCCACGAGATCGTGCACAACAAATATGTCGTCGAAAGCCTGAAAGCCAAGGGCGCGGTGTTCGTCGAAGATCTTCACGAAGTCCCCGCCAACGCGATTACGGTTTTTTCCGCGCATGGCGTCGCGAAAAGCGTCGAGGAAGAAGCCGCATCGCGCAGCCTCCCCGTTCTCAACGCGACCTGCCCGCTGGTCACGAA
>JAFKKP010000265.1 GCA_017305515.1 Hyphomicrobiales bacterium | reverse complement strand
CGAGCGCGGACGCGGCGTCCGACAACTCGCCCGTGCCGTGATCGAACGAGCCTTGGCTGCGTCCGACGCCGCGAAAGTTGAATCGCAGCACCGAGAAGCCGCGTGCCACGAACGAATAATACACCTGATAGACGATCTGGTGATTCATCGTGCCGTGGAACTGCGGATGCGGATGCAACACCATCGCAATCGGCGCATTCTTCTGCTTCGCCGGGTGATAGCGGCCTTCGAGACGGCCGGCGGGGCCGGTGAAAATGACTTCAGGCATCGAGGATCCTTGAGCGGATGGTCAATCGACGTTGTGCAGGCGGTTAGCCTGTGCAAATGGAACGTCGATGGGTTGTCGGCGGGTCAGGACCCGCGAAGGCGTGAATCTGAGGCCGCGTTCTAGCATAGGGCGCAGGGCGAAAATCAAGCATATTAAGAGGGTTCGGCGGGCCAAATGCATGGCTTTGCCGGGCGTTTGGCTGTCGCAGGAAGGCCCGCGTGTCGCGCGAACGAATCTATCTCGACTGGAACGCCACCACGCCGCTTCGTCCCGAAGCGCGCGCGGCAATGGCGTTGGCTCTGGATGCGATCGGCAACCCGTCGTCCGTTCACGAGGAAGGTCGCGCGGCGCGGAGTCTTGTGGAAGAAGCGCGCGCAACTGTCGCGAAGGCTGTCGGCACGCAGACGCGGAACGTTGTTTTTACATCCGGCGGGACTGAGGCGAACGCACTTGCACTCGCGCCGGGGCTGCATCAGCACGCCGGCGCGCCAGTGAAGCGCCTGATCGTGTCGGCAATCGAGCATCCGTCGGTGCTGGCAGGCGGCCGGTTTTCACCCGGCGCCATCGCGCAGGCGCCTGTCACGCAACAAGGCGTCGTTGATCTTGATGCGCTTCAGTCGATGTTAAGCGATGACGGCCCTGCGCTGGTGTCCGTCATGCTTGCCAACAACGAAACGGGTGCAATTCAGCCGATCGCAGACATCGCTGCACTGGTTCGTTCGGCCGGTGGCGTTCTGCATGTCGATGCGATTCAAGCATTGGGCAAAATTCCGGTCGATTTGAGCGCGCTCGGCGCGGACTGCATCACGCTGGCGGCGCACAAGCTCGGGGGACCGAAAGGCGTTGGCGCATTGGTGTTCACCGACGAACTTCAGGGATTGAACGCCGCGCTTCGCGGCGGCGGTCAAGAGCAGGGACGTCGCGCGGGGACGGAGAACGTCGCCGGAATTGCGGGTTTCGGTGCTGCCTTGAAAGCAGCGATGATGAGCATGCCGGACGATGCCAAGCGAATGGGTTTGCTTCAGCGGCGGTTGGAAGCAGGTCTGAGGGCCGGCCGGGGAGTCGTGATCTTCGCCGACTCCGTTCCGCGCCTGCCGAATACGACGCTTGTCGCCGGACCTGGAATGAAGGCGGAAACCGCCGTGATCGCCTTCGATCTGGAGGGCGTTGCGGTGTCGTCTGGATCGGCGTGTTCTTCGGGTAAAGTGCAGCCGTCGCATGTGCTTGCAGCGATGGGCATTCCTGCAAGCCTTGCAGCCGGAGCATTGCGCCTGAGTACCGGCTGGCAGACCTCCGAGGCGGACATTGACCGCACTCTTGAGGCTTGGAGAAAGCTGTCAGGTGTATTAGGTAGAGAATGAGCTATCGGCTTGAATGGTTCTAAGCCTCGCGCATAAGCTGCGCCCAGGCCCTTCTACAACTTGATGGTCCACCGCGGTCCTTGAAACCGCGAGCGGAGGAATGAATGCCAGCCGTCCAGGAGACCGTCGATCGGGTCCGCCAGATCGACGTCGATCAATATCGATATGGATTTGAGACCATCATCGAGACCGACAAGGCGCCAAAGGGCCTGTCGGAAGAAACCGTTCGTTTCATTTCAGCGAAGAAAAACGAGCCGGCATGGATGCTGGAGTGGCGTCTTGAGGCCTATCGCCGCTGGCTGACGATGGAAGAGCCGACCTGGGCGCGCGTTCATTATCCGAAGATCGATTATCAGGATCTGTATTACTACGCCGCGCCGAAGAAGAAGGCGCTAGCGTCGCTCGACGAAGTCGATCCGGAAATTCTCAAGACCTACGAGAAACTCGGCATTCCACTGCGCGAAGTCGAGATGCTCGAAGGCGTGGTGCGGCCGGAAGGCGAGCGCCGCGTTGCCGTCGATGCCGTGTTCGACTCCGTTTCCGTTGCAACGACGTTCCAGAAAGAACTGAAAGCCGCCGGCGTGATCTTCATGCCGATCTCCGAGGCGATCCGCGAGCATCCGGAACTCGTGAAGAAATATCTCGGCAGCGTCGTGCCGACCTCCGACAATTATTTCGCAACGCTGAACTCGGCGGTGTTCTCGGATGGCTCCTTTGTTTACGTGCCGCCGGGCGTGCGCTGTCCGATGGAGTTATCGACTTACTTCCGCATCAACGAGCGCAACACCGGCCAGTTCGAGCGCACGCTCATCATCGCCGACAAGGGCGCTTACGTTTCGTATCTTGAAGGCTGCACAGCGCCGCAGCGCGACGAGAACCAGTTGCATGCCGCCGTCGTCGAACTCGTTACGCTGGATGACGCTGAGATCAAATACTCGACGGTGCAGAACTGGTATCCGGGCAATTCGGAAGGCAAGGGCGGCATCTACAACTTCGTCACCAAGCGCGGCGATTGCCGCGGCAAGAATTCCAAGATTTCCTGGACGCAGGTTGAGACCGGCTCTGCGATCACATGGAAATATCCGAGCTGTATTCTGCGTGGCCACAATTCGCGCGGCGAATTCTATTCGATCGCGATTTCTAACGGCTATCAGCAGGTCGATTCCGGCACCAAGATGATTCATCTTGGCAAGAACACGACCAGCCGCATTATCTCGAAGGGCATCGCCGCCGGCGTATCGCAGAACACCTACCGCGGTCTCGTCACCGCACATCGCAAGGCAACCGGCGCGCGCAACTTCACGGCGTGCGACTCGCTTCTGATCGGCGACAAATGCGGCGCGCATACCGTGCCGTATATCGAAGCCAAGAATTCGTCGGCGCTGTTCGAGCACGAGGCGACGACGTCGAAGATTTCCGAGGACATGCTGTTTTACTGCATCCAGCGCGGCCTCTCGCAGGAAGAAGCAGTGGCGCTCGTAGTCAACGGCTTCGTCAAGGACGTGTTGCAGCAATTGCCGCTGGAATTTGCGGTCGAGGCGCAAAAGCTGATCTCGATCTCGCTGGAAGGAAGTGTGGGATGACCGCGTTACTGCAAGTCAAAGGCCTCAAGGTTCAGGTGGAAGACAACGAGATTCTGCACGGTCTCGACCTCACTGTGAACGCAGGCGAAGTTCACGCCATCATGGGTCCGAACGGTTCCGGTAAATCGACGCTGTCGCATGTGATCGCAGGCAAGCCAGGCTATGACGTGACCGCGGGAGAAATTCTGTTCAAGGGCGAAGACCTTTTGGAAATGGCTCCCGACGAGCGCGCTGCCAAGGGTGTGTTCCTCGCATTCCAGTATCCGGTGGAGATTCCGGGCGTCGCGACCATGACCTTTTTGCGCACGGCGCTGAACGAGCAGCGCAAAGCACGCGGCGAAAGCGAATTTTCGACACCTGATTTTCTGAAGAAGGTTCGCGAAGTGGCGAACTCGCTCAATATCCCGATGGACATGATGAAGCGCGGCGTCAATGTCGGCTTCTCGGGTGGCGAAAAGAAGCGCAACGAGGTTTTGCAGATGGCGCTGTTTCAGCCTTCGCTCTGCATTCTCGACGAAATGGACTCAGGCCTGGACATCGACGCGCTGCGTATCGCGGCCGATGGCGTCAACGCGTTGCGCTCGAAAGATCGCGCGATGGTCGTCATCACCCATTACCAGCGTTTGTTGAACTACATCGTTCCGGATTTCGTCCACGTCATGTCCAAGGGCCGCGTCGTCAAAAGCGGCGGCAAGGAACTGGCGCTGGAGCTTGAAAAATCCGGCTACGCGCAATTTGAAGACAAGGCGGCGTAAATACGATGAACGTTGCGGTGGCAAAAACCAACGACGCGCAGGCGGTCGGCAACCTGTTTGCCCTCGCGCGTGACGGGCTGCCCGGCAAGGGCGCGGTCGCGTCCGCACGGCAGAAAGCATTCGAGACGTTCCAGCGGATCGGCTTGCCGCATCGCCGGCTGGAAGACTGGAAATATACCGATCTTCGCGTTTCGATGCGCGAAGTCGCACCGTTAGCATCACCGCCCGATAAGGCCGCTCTCAGCTGCGCGGGCGATGCGCTGGAATCGTACCCGACTGACAGCGCGCGCACGCTCGTGCTGGTCGACGGCGCGTTCGCGCCGCAACTGTCCAATGTCGCGAAGTTCGAGAAGGGTCTGACCATCCGCGCGCTGCGCGACGTGCTGGAATCCGGCGACGGAGCGATGCAGTCGCGCTTGACGGCTTCCGCAACTTCCGCCGATCCGATGATCGCATTGAATACCGCGATGATGACGGATGGCGTTGTTATCGAACTCGCCGACGGCCTCGAACTTTCGCTACCGCTTCACATCGTTCATATTTCCACGGCCAAGAACGCCGCAGTATTTACCCGCTCGCTTATTCATGTCGGCAACAAAGCGAAAGCGACTTTGGTCGAGCGATTTATCGTGGCCGAAGGTGCAGATGCTTATCAGGTTCACGACGCGCTCATTGTCTCAATCGGCGATCATGCACGGCTCGACCATGTGCGCCTGATGGAAGACGCGCGCGATGCGTTTAACATTTCGACCGGTATTGTGACGGTCGGAAGCCACTCGCATTTCAATACATTCTGCATGACGTCGGGCGGCACCTTGAGCCGCTACCAGGCGTTCGTGAAGTGCACCGGCGAACATTCGAGCGTCGCGACCAATGGCGTGAATTTGCTGAACGGCACGCAGCACGGCGATACGACGCTGGTTCTCGATCACGCCGCGCCGAACTGTTCGAGCCGCGAAGTGTTTCGCTCGGTGCTCGACGATCGCGGGCATTCGGTGTTTCAGGGTCGCATCAACGTGCATCCTGACGCGCAAAAGACCGACGCCAAGATGATGACGCGCGCTCTTCTGTTGTCGGATGAAGCGGAAGCCGACAACAAGCCGGAGCTTGAGATTTTTGCGGATGACGTGACCTGCGGTCACGGCGCAACAACCGGCGCGCTCGACGAGAGCTTGCTGTTTTATCTGCGGGCGCGGGGATTGTCGGAAAAGGAAGCGCAGGCACTTTTGATTGCAGCTTTCGTGGGTGAAACGATCGAATCCATCGTCAGCGACGATTTGCGCGATGTCGCGATGGCCACTGCCGAACGGTGGCTGGCGGCGCGGCGGTGAACATGCACCCGGCGGTCGCGAACGGTTCCTACGATGTTGAACTGGTCCGCAAGGACTTCCCGGCGCTTGCCCAGAAAATCTACGGCAAGCCGCTTGTGTATCTCGATAACGCCGCCTCCGCGCAGAAGCCGAATGCGGTTCTCGACCGCATGATGGACGCCTACAAATTCGATTACGCCAACGTTCATCGCGGACTGCACTATCTCGCAAATGCCGCGACCGATGCGTATGAGGGCGGCCGTGCAAAGGTCGCTAAATTCCTCAACGCCAAACGCAACGAAGAGATCATCTTCACACGCAATGCGACCGAAGCGATCAATCTCGTCGCATCCTCGTGGGGCGAGCCGAACATCAAGACCGGCGACGAGATCGTGCTCTCGATCATGGAGCATCACTCCAATATTGTGCCTTGGCACTTCTTGCGTGAACGTCATGGTGCCGTCATCAAATGGGCGCCGGTCGATGATGAAGGCAATTTCCTGATCGACGAATTCGAGAAGCTATTGACGGCGAAAACCAAGCTCGTCGCCATCACGCAGATGTCGAACGCGCTCGGCACCGTTGTGCCGGTCAAGGACGTCGTGAAAATCGCGCATGCGCGCGGCATTCCCGTGCTCGTAGATGGCAGTCAGGCTGCCGTGCATCTGGCTATCGATGTACAGGACATCGATTGCGACTTCTACGTTTTCACCGGCCACAAACTTTACGGCCCGACCGGGATCGGCGTGCTGTACGCGAAGTACGATCATCTGGTCGCGATGCGCCCCTACAACGGTGGCGGTGAAATGATCCGCGAAGTCGCGAAGGACTGGGTCACTTACGGCGATCCGCCGCACAAATTCGAGGCCGGCACACCTGCAATTGTGGAATCCATCGCGCTCGGGGCGGCGATCGACTATGTGGACTCCATCGGCAAGGAGCGCATTGCCAAACATGAGCACGACCTTCTCGCCTACGCGACGAACAAGCTGCGCGCGATCAATTCTCTGCGCATCATCGGCAATGCGAAGGATAAGGGTCCGGTCATTTCGTTCGAGATGAAAGGCGCGCATCCTCACGACATCGCCACCGTCATCGACAGGAGCGGGATCGCGGTTCGCGCCGGGACCCATTGCGTGATGCCGCTTCTGGAACGATTCAATGTCACCGCAACGTGCCGCGCGTCGTTCGGCATGTATAATACGCGCGCTGAGGTCGATCAGCTTGCGCAGGCGCTTATCAAGGCGCGGGAGTTGTTTTCATGAGCGATACAGTTCAGGCCGCCGAAGCGTCGCGAAAGTTCGACACCAGTTCGGCCTTGCCGCCGGAGGAAACCGAACGCCTCGGCACCGACATCGTCGCCGCGTTGAAGACGGTGTTCGATCCGGAAATTCCGGCGGACATCTACGAACTCGGTCTGATCTACAAGGTCGACATCAAGGATGACCGTTCGGTCGACGTCCAGATGACGCTGACAACACCGAATTGCCCGGCAGCCGGCGAGTTGCCGACGATGGTTGAGAATGCGGTCGCCAGCGTCGCAGGCGTCGGCCCGGTCAGCGTGAATGTGGTCTGGGAGCCGACATGGACGCCGGACCGGATGTCCGACGAGGCACGCCTTGTTCTCAACATGTGGTGAATTGAAGTCTTTACGATTCGGAACGTAATCTGGACGAAGTTCGGCTTGAACGGCCGCAGGAAATCGCCAAATGACCGGTATGACGCCAAATAGCCCAACGCCTGTAGCGAAGTCCGCGCCCCGTCCGCGGCCTCAGGTCATGCGCCTGACGGACGCTGCGGCTGAGCGCGTGAAGGAGCTTTCGGCCCGTGCGGATTCGCAGATCGTGGGTCTGCGCGTTGGTATCAAGAACGGCGGATGCGCCGGCCAGTCCTACACCGTCGAATACGCGCACGATGTCCGCCCGACCGATGAGGTTGTGGAGGACAAGGGCGTAAAGGTGCTGGTCGATCCGAAGGCCGTGCTGTTTCTGCTCGGCACCGAGATGGACTACAAGGCCGACAAGATGCAGGCCCAGTTCGTGTTCAATAACCCGAACCAGATCAGCGCCTGCGGTTGCGGCGAGTCCGTGCAGCTGACGCCGGCCAAGGCCGGCAGCTAGTTTATCGCGGTTCATTCGATGGACCGCGATTTCCTTCTCGAACTGTTTTCAGAATTCGGTCCGATTGCGCTGCGTCGCATGTTTAGCGGCTTCGGCATTACCGCCGACGGCGTCAATTTCGCGATGGCGTTGCGCGCAGGTCTGATCTTCCGCGTCGATGAAACAACCGTCGGACGATACGAAGCCGAAGGCTGCAAGCCATTTCAATATGAAACCAGCAAGAAGTCCGTCGTCGTGAAGTCGTACTGGCATGTGCCGGAGCGGCTGTACGACGATCCGGAGGAATTGGCCGTCTGGGCGCGCGAAGCGGTGGGCGCCGCCCAGCGCAACGCCGCGAAGAAGGCGAAGCGATCATCCAAGAGGATTGCCAAGAAGCCGCCAAAGCGGGCGATCCAAAATCGCAAACGCAAAACAAGTAAGCCGGCGAAGAAGAAGCGTCAGGCGACCTGAACGCGGTCGGCCGGCGAGAACTCTGGATCCGCTTCGCAAATGACGCGGTTACGTCCGTTGCGCTTGGCCGCATAGAGGCATGCGTCGGCGCGTTCGATGAACGCGTCGGTGTCGTCACCCGGTTGCAGCATCGACACGCCGACCGAGATCGTCACGCGACCGAGAATTTCGCCGGTGGATTTCTTCTTGAGCTGCTTCGACATGACCGCGCGGCGGATGTTGTCGGCGACGGTCAGTGCCTGACGAAGTGCAGTGTTCGGCAGCACAACCGCGAACTCTTCGCCGCCGTAGCGCGCAGTGATGTCCTGCCCCTTGATCGTCTGCTTGAGTGACATTGCCACCAGACGCAGCACTTGGTCCCCGGTGAGGTGGCCGTAATTGTCGTTGAACGATTTGAAGTGGTCGATATCGAGCATGAGAAGCGTCAGTGGCTCGCCGTTCGCAACGGACTGCTCGACGGCAGTCTCGATCGCGCGGTCGAAGAATTTGCGATTGCCGAGCGACGTCAACGGATCGGTCAGGCTTTCGACACGGATCGCTTCGAGACTTTGCTGCAGGTGGCCGATTTCCTGCTTCGACGCAGTCAGGCGCGACTCGAGTGCTTTGTTGGTCTCCTGCATCTCGCGTGTCGATGCGACGAGGGCTTCGACCACGGCTTTCACCTGATCGCGGTCTTTGGCTTTGTCGAGCTTTTGCGTTGCGCCCTCAAGGCTGGCGTCGAAGCTCGTCGTCATGCCGAGCGCATCCGTAATCAGCGTCATGACGTCATCGATCTCGTTGATGACGCGCGAGCCGACCTGGTCGATGCGATCGGTTGTTTTGATTTGGGAAAGATAGGTTTCGTAGATTTGCTCGAGCTCGGCCTCGGTGATCTTGCCGTTGCGGGCGAGCGTCTCGTTGATGATCTTGTTCAGCGCCGAGTTGTAACCGGTCGCGTAAACGTACCAGATCTCGTAGTTGCGCGGCACCGCCGTCTGGCGCAGGGACCTGATTTGGCCCAAAGCGACTTCTGCGAACGCCATCGTGCGTTCATGTTCTTCAAGGAGGCCAATCACGTTCCGTGTCCCCAAAGCAGGCTTCTGCCTGCCGTCCTTGCGTTCGGCGAATTACTTAAAAATAACGGGTTCAAATTAGGGGACGAGAATGAACGACCCGTAAACGGGTTCCGTAGCCGTTAGTAGGTGGGAAGGCTTGGTTAACCGCGTGCGCGGATGGGCCGCAGAAGGAAGGCCGGCAGGTGAGAACTGTCCGCAGGCTCCGAATGCTGCTCCCGAGGTGACGGGGCAGGTGCCTCGCGGCCGATGGAAGGCGGCTGGGTTGCCATCGCAGGCGCTTTGGCCGGAGAACGGTTGCCGGATTTTGAGCCGTTCGACTTGTTCCGGCCGCCGCGTTTGCGCTGACGATCGCGAGGCTTGCGCTCCTCGCTCGGTACTTCGGGGTGGGTTTCCTGTCGCGACGATGAGGCCTCGCTGTGGGAGACTTCGACGTTTGCCTGAGCGATCGGTTGTCCGATCAGTTTTTCGATGGCGAGAACCGATTTCTGATCGGCTGGAGAGACGAGGGAAATCGCAGTGCCGAGGCGGCCTGCGCGGCCGGTTCGGCCTATGCGATGGACGTAGTCATCGGGGTGATGCGGGACATCGAAATTAAAGACGTGACTGACCTCGGGAATATCGAGGCCGCGTGCAGCGACATCGGAAGCGACAAGCAGGGGTAACTCGCCCTTGCGGAATTGATCGAGCGACGCGGTACGAGCCGATTGATCCATGTCGCCGTGAAGTGCGCCGACGCTGAAACCGTGCTTTTGCAGCGACTTGTAGAGCAGCGCGACTTCCCGCTTGCGGTTACAGAAGATGATAGCGTTCTTCAAATCCTTCGCATCGCGCAACAACTGCCGCAGCATCTCGCGCTTTTCGTGCGGCTCACGGCCGACAGCCACCTGCGACTGCGTGACGGTGACGGCGGTGGAGGCGGGCTTCGAGACTTCGATGCGGACGGGATTGTGCAGAAAGGTGTCGGTGATGCGGCGAATTTCGGAAGGCATTGTTGCCGTGAAGAAAAGCGTCTGCCGCGTGAAAGGCACCAGCTTGCAGATGCGTTCGATATCGGGAATGAAACCCATGTCGAGCATGCGGTCGGCTTCGTCGATCACGAGAACTTCGATGCCGGTCAGCAACAGCTTGCCGCGCTCGGTGTGATCGAGCAGCCGGCCCGGCGTTGCGATCAGCACATCGACGCCGCGCGACAATTTGAGATCCTGATCGCCGAACGATACGCCGCCGATAAGCAGCGCGACGTTGAGCTTCTGGCCGGCGCCGTATTTGTCGAAGTTTTCTTTGACCTGGGCTGCGAGTTCACGCGTCAGATCGGAA
>JAFKKP010000264.1 GCA_017305515.1 Hyphomicrobiales bacterium | reverse complement strand
CTCCGCAGACCTCTGGGAGATTTCCAAGGGCGCGGATGCGATTCTCGATTTCACGGTTCCGGCCGCGACGATTGCGAATGTCGCCATCGCCGCCCAGCGCGGCATCATTCACGTCATCGGCACGACTGGTTTGTCAGCATCGGATAACGCCGTCATCAAGAGCGTCACCAAGCAGGCTGTCGTTGTACAATCCGGCAACATGTCGCTCGGCGTCAATCTTCTGGCCGCGCTGGTGAAGCAGGTGGCGAAGTCGCTCGATGAGGATTTCGACATCGAGATTCTCGAAATGCATCACAAGGCCAAGATCGATGCGCCGTCCGGCACGGCCTATCTCTTGGGTCAGGCGGCGGCCGATGGACGCGGCGTCGATCTTAATCAGCGTTCGGTGCGCTCGCGCGACGGCCACACCGGCGCGCGCAACACAGGCGACATCGGCTTTGCGACATTGCGCGGCGGCACTGCGACCGGCGATCACACCGTGATCTTCGCCGGGCCGTATGAGCGCATCGAGTTGTCGCACAAGTCCGAGGATCGCATGATCTTCGCGCGCGGCGCAATCAAGGCGGCGCTGTGGGCGCGCGGCAAGAAGCCGGGCTTCTACACGATGGCCGATGTGCTCGGGCTGAGCGAGAAGTAGCCACCGAGAAAAGGATGTCATTGCCGGACTTGATCCGGCAATCCATCTTCTCAAAAGGATGGATGCCCGGGTCAAGCCCGGGCATGACAGTTTGAAAGAAACCCGATGTTGAGTAGGAATATTGAATGAGCGACCGACTTCTCGTGCTGGTGCGTCACGGCCAGAGCGAATGGAATCTGAAAAATCTTTTCACCGGCTGGAAAGACCCGAACCTCACCGAATTGGGCGTCGAGGAAGCCAGGCGCGCAGGACAGAAACTCAAGGCCGAAGGCTTGCAGTTCGACATTGCGTTCACGTCTGCGCTGACGCGCGCACAACGCACGCTCGAACTTGCGATGGCCGAGATGGGCCAGAAAATTCCGACGACGAAAAATCTCGCGCTCAACGAGCGTGACTACGGCGAATTGTCGGGCCTCAACAAGGACGACGCCCGCGCGAAGTGTGGCGAGGAGCAGGTTCTGATCTGGCGTCGATCGTTCGACGTGCCGCCGCCGGGCGGCGAGTCGCTGAAGGACACGCTGGCGCGCACGCTTCCTTATTATGTGCAGGAAATTCAGCCCGGCGTGCTGCGCGGCCAGCGCACGCTGGTCGCCGCGCATGGCAATTCGCTGCGCGCGCTCATCATGGTGCTGGAAAAACTGACGCCGGAGCAGATCCTCAAGCGCGAACTCGCCACCGGCGCGCCGATTATCTACCGGCTCAACGCGGATTCGACCGTGGCGAGCGTGAAGGATCTCGCTTAAGAGGCCCGTCCGCTTTCCCAGCCGATCATCGCCTGCTTGCGCGTGATGCCCCAGTGATAGCCGGTGAGCGCGCCGCTGCGTCCGAGCACGCGGTGGCACGGCACCACGAACGAAATCGGATTTTTGCCGACCGCCGCGCCGACCGCGCGTGACGCTTTGGGTTTGCGGATTTTATTCGCGACATCCGAATAGGTCGTCGCGCGGCCCATCGGAATTTTCAGAAGCGTTTCCCACACCCGCACTTCAAAGTCGGTGCCGATGAGCACGACGCGCAGCGGCTGATCCTGCCGCCACTGCGTCGAATCGAAAATGCGTTTCGCCAGTGGTGCGGTGTCGGCGTAGGATTCGATGTAGGTCGCAAGCGGCCAGCGGCGCGTCATGTCTTCAAGCGCCGGCTGTTCTTCGCCTTCATCCGCGAAGGCTAGTCCTGCAAGCCCGCGCTCGTTGGCGATGATGACCGCGATTCCGAACGGCGAAGCGTGAAATCCGTATTTCATCACGATGCCTTCGCCGCCTTTCTTCCATTCGCCCGGGGACATTGCTTCATGCGTGACGAACAGATCGTGCAACCGGCCCGGTCCCGACAGGCCTGAGTCGTAGGCGGCATCGAGCACGCTGGCAGAGTCGCGCAACAGCCGCTTGGCGTTGTCGAGGGTGAGCGCCTGCATAAACGCTTTAGGCGTCAGCCCCGCCCAGCGGCGAAACAGATGATGCAGTTCGTCGGGTGTCAGATGCGCGGCGTCGGCGATGGCCTCGGTCGTCGGCTGCGCGCGCCAGTGTTCGGAAATGAATCCGATGGCACGGCGCACGGATTCGTAATCGCGCAGCGCGGCGCCTTGCGTCGATGGTTTTGCGAGCCGCAATCCGGCAGGATTTTTCATCTGGGCGTTCATGGCTGAATCAATCGCTGTGTTCATCATGCGCTCGATGTAGCGCGCACGCCAAGCGCAACCCACCCGTTTCCGGAACGAAATAGTGCAGCAAAATCAGATTGTTCAGAGCGGATTATAGGTCGGCCCGCGTTTTGCGGCGTTGAGTGCCGCCGAGAGCGCCTTGGCGAAGCTCGCTTTCTCGTCGGGGCCGAGGAAGCTGCCGACCGACAGCCGCTTTCCGCGCGACAGCAGATAGAGTCTCTCTATGCCGAATTCCTCATGCGTCTTCTTGTCGAGCTGCACCCACATCGGATTGAGCGTCCATTCCATCGCGTGGCCGCGATGGCTGACGCGGCGCAGGCGAATCTCGGTATGCGTGATGGTGATTTCCTCGGTGGCCTTGGCGTGACGGAAATTGATCTTGAACGCCCAATAGACCAGCAGCACGTCGAGACCGAAAAATCCGAACACCGGCCATGCGCCCAGCATCAGGAACACAACCCCCGCGGCGAAGCTCGCCACGGTGAGAACTCCCATCACCGCGATGAATCCGGTGCGGCTCAGCGAGCGATGCGGCGTCAGGAGCGCCGAGAAGATCACGGGATCGTCATGAGTGTTGCGGTCGTCCATCAAGAGACACTATAGCTTTATCATGGCGAAAAAATCGACGGCAAAGAAAAAGACGAAGCTCGTAACGAAGCGCGCGAAAGCGAAGCCTGCCGCGAAAGCCGCCAAGCCGAAAAAGCCAAAACCCTGGACCGAAGCCGAAGTCGCCGAAGCCTTCACGCGCTTTCGCGCGGCCAATCCGGAGCCGAAGGGCGAACTCGAACACATCAATCCCTACACGCTCTTGGTCGCGGTGGTGCTGTCGGCGCAGGCGACGGATGCCGGCGTCAACAAGGCGACGCGCAATCTGTTTCCGCTCGCAGACACGCCGGAGAAAATGGTCGCGCTCGGCGAAGACAAAGTGCGCGACACGATCAAGACCATCGGCCTCTATAAAGGCAAGGCGAAGAACGTCATCACGCTGTCAGAGCGCCTGATCGCCGAGCATGGATCGCAAGTGCCGCGGTCGCGCGAGGCGCTGGAGGCGCTGCCGGGCGTCGGGCGAAAAACCGCGAACGTCGTTCTGAATATCGCGTTCGGCGAGCCGACGATTGCGGTGGACACGCATCTGTTTCGCGTCGGCAACCGCACGGGCCTCGCGCCGGGAAAAAACCCGCTCGAAGTGGAATTGGGCCTATTGAAAATCGTGCCGGCGGAATTCGCGCGCCATGCGCATCACTGGCTCATTCTGCACGGGCGTTATACCTGCGTCGCGCGCAAGCCGTTGTGCGGCAAGTGCATCATCAACGATCTGTGTCGTTGGCCGGAGAAGTCGATCTATATCGGCAACGCTTAAGGAATCTCGAGTCCCGGCCTGCGCGGCTCGATCAGTTCGGCGGGCGTACCGGACAGGCGCTTGTGGATGTGAACCATGAACGCCATGCCGAACAGCGGCGTCGCGAGGTTCACGATTGGGATCGACACGAAAGCCGCGATGAACATTCCGGCGGTGAAAACCGCCATCGCATGCTGCTTGCGCATCAGTTTGGCTTCTTCGGGTGAACGGAAGCGCATCGCGGCAAGCTCGAAATATTCGCGGCCGAGCAACCAGGCGGTCGCGAAGAAAAACAGAATCAATCCCGCGCCCGCAATCAGCAGCAATGGCAGCGCGACGATATAGACCGCCACAGTCAGGAGCGCGGTCTTGATGCCTTCGATGGACGCGCGCACCAGCGGCAGCGGCTTTCCCGGCCTGTCGGCGGGGTAATGCTCGCGCTCGACGAGATCGGCGATGTCATCGACGAAGAAGCTCGCAACCAGAGAGGTAATCGCCGGCATCAGGAAGATCGCGCCGGCCACGACGCCGAGACCTGCGGCGATGGAGACGATCCACGTAAAGATGTTCAGCACGGTCGAATAGTCCGGTCCGACCATGCCCTCGGCCCACAATTCGCCCATCGTCGCAAGCCAGCTCAACAGCCGCTGCAAGCCGATCGACACCACGACGATCAGCGCGAGCGCCAAGCCCACAGACTTCCACAGAATCGCGCGCATCGGCGGAGAGAGAATTTGGGAGAGTGCCTTGATGGCGGCGTTGAGCATGGGAAGTGTCTCCGTGAAACTCACGCAGAGTTAGAGACCGGATCGGATTTCAGCAAGGGGACAGGAAAATCGGAATGACAAAAAGTGTCATCACCGGGCCTGTCCCGGTGATCCCGGCAAATTTGGCGAAGTGCCCCCAAGAATCGGGATGCCCGGCACAAGGCCGGGCATGACAAGGGATATTAACTTTCCTGACTCTAAGCCGCGCGCTCGATGTCGCGGGACCTTACTTCTTCATGCCGAGCCACCGGTGCTTCCTCTTGCGCGTCAGGCGCTTCAGGAACGAGAGGCGCTTCGAAGACCTCTGCTGGAAAGGGATCGTCTTCGCCCGTCACCTCCGGGGACGGCTTGGTCGTGTCGGCCCAGTGGAGGGAGGTATAGTCGAAGCCGAGCGCAATCGTCGGCTTCACGATCTCAAAGTAGGGCGAGATGTCGAAGTCGCGCGGCATGTAGAGCGACGAGTCGCGGATGTGCAGAATCTCTTTACGGGCGCGGCGGGTCTTCGCCTCGGTGATCTTCGGCAGGATCGGATAGCGCACCGCGCCGAACGCCTGCGCGATCAGCGCCGAGCAGATGATCTTGGTCGGATCGCCGGAGCCGAGCGACAGCATGCGGCGGCGGAAACGCTGCGGGATCGGCAGCGGGATCAGATAGCGCATCAGGTCGAGAATGTTCTTGGTGTCGTAGCCGAAGCCGACGCGGTTGATGGCGTAGCGGCAGACGGTCTCGCGGTCCTCGAACGACAGTCCGACCGGACGGCAGATGCGGGTGTGGAAGGCAAAATACTTCGACAGCGGCGCGGTGGTGACACCCTCGCCGATATTGGCCTCGATCATTGTGTGCGGTTCGCCGTCGGGCTCGGACGCGCCGTCGATCGGCCCGACATAAAGGGCTGCGTGCGACCAGGTCGACTGGGTGAGATATTTGATGATGCCGGAGATGCGGTTGTTGCCCTCGACCAGCAGTACGTCGCCCTGTTGGATGAGCTTTCGCACCCGTTCGGGATCGCTCGGCGTAAAGGGTTCGTACCCCGTCACCTGCTTCTGCAGGTAGCCGGCAATCACCTTGCCAACCGTGTCGAGCATAAAGCCCATGATGGTTTCCCCCGGCGGCGGCTTTCTGGCCGCTTCTTGGCCCATTGTTGTCGATACCAATTTCAATTTAGTTCATGCGTCAAGCGTCTTGCTCACCAAAGATTCACCATGTGTGTTGCCGCAGGTGTATCGATGCGGCAAATTCCCATGCGTTCCCGGTTTTGTTGAGAAACGGAAAACCATGACATGAAATTGACGCGCCGCGATTTTGTAGCGGGATCGGCTGCGATGGCGGCTGCCTTTCCGCGCGGCGCGTTCGCAGCGGCCCTGCCGCGCGAAGCTGAAACTGTGGTGATCGGCGCGGGCGCGGCCGGGATAGCCGCAGCCCGCCGTATCGCCGCTCTGGGGCGGAGCGTGATCGTGCTCGAAGCCTCGGATCGGGTCGGCGGGCGGTGCCAGACGGATGCGACGACATTCGACGTGCCGTTCGATCGCGGCGCGCGCTGGCTCTACAACACCGATACAAGCCCGGTCGCAAAGCTCGCACGCAGCGCCGAGGTCGATCTGTTTCCCGCAACACGCGGCCAGCGCGTCCGCATTGGACGCCGCAACGCGCGCGCCGGCGAGACCGAGGATTTTCTGGCGCTGCTGGTGCGGGCCAACCGCGCCATCGGCGAAGCTGTTCGCGGCAAGCCCGACATGCCGGCCGCGAGCGCGATACCGAAGGATTTGCGCGAATGGGCGGGCACGGCCGATTTCGTGCTCGGCGCTGCGAACACCGGCAAGGATTTGCAGAATCTGTCGGCGCTCGATCTGGTCATGATGGCGCAGCGCGACAATGCGGTGACGTGCCGTCAGGGCCTCGGCACGCTGATCTCGAAACTCTCCGCGTCGCTGACGGTCGTGCTGTCCACGCCGGTGACGCGTATTTCCTGGAGCGGCAAGGACGCGCAAGTGGAAACGCCATCGGGCACACTCAAGGCGGGTGCGGTGATCGTCACGGCGTCCACCAACGCGCTACTGTCGGGAAAACTGAGATTCTCGCCGGAGCTGCCGAAGCGTCAGCAGGACGCGGCGAACAAATTGAGTCTCGGCAGCTACGATCACATCGCGCTCGAATTGCCGGGCAATCCGCTCGGCCTTGCGAAAGACGATGTCGTGATCGAGCAGAGCACCGACAACCAAACCGGGTTGCTGCTTGCCAATCTCGGCGGCTCGTCATTGTGTCAGGTCGATATTGCTGGATCGTTCGGCGCGGACATGTCGTCGCGCGGCGAGGCGGCGATGACGGCGTTCGCCGTCGAATGGCTGAACAAATTGTTCGGTGCGGACGTGGCGGGCGCGGTCAAGCGCACGCACGCGACGCGCTGGAACGACGTGCCTTACGTGCTCGGCGCGATGGCGGCTGCGTCGGTCGGCGGCCAGCCGATGCATCGGGTTCTGATGGAGCCGGTTGGCTGCATGTTCTTTGCCGGCGACGCCGTTCACGAAACGCTGGCGGGGACGGTCAATGGCGCGTGGGAAAGTGGCGAGCGCGCCGCGGACGCCGCGATGCGCCGTCTCGGCGTGTTGAAAGCCTTGCCGTCCGATGCCCCGGCGAAAGCGCCGCGCGGAAGAGAGAAGCGAGAGACGATTTCGTCGGCACCGGAGCCGCGCGGATTAGCGTGGCCGTCACGGAACTAGCTTCTAGACCGGCAGCGTCAATTCCATCAGATCCTGTGCCAGCACGGTCTTGCCCTTGAAGTTTTTCTTCACGCCGTCGAGCCAGTTGTCGTCGGTCACGAGAGGATCGTCGCCTGGCACGAAGTGATCGAGCACCAGTACCTTCACGCCTGCCATCGCGGCGATCTTGCCGACATCTTCGGTCGTGGTGTGACTGTCCATCAGATGTTTTTTCAGCGTTGCGCCGTTGACGTTCTTCGCCACGAGACGATCCACCGCAGGTTCGTACATCACCTCGTGCACGAGCACGTCCGCACCCTTGGCGAATTCGGCGAGCTTCGGATTAAACGCCGTGTCGCTCGAGAACACGATGGTGCCATCCGGCGTCTCGAACTTGTAGGCGAAGTTTTCGACGATCGGCGGATGCGGTGTGCGGAATGCCGTCACCTTCACATTCTCGTCGTCCGTCACCGGGCCGTCGCCGTCGATTTCCTTGGCGATCAGAAGTTTGCGAAGATCGGGACGGCCTTCGTCCTCGATGCGCGTTTCGATGTCGAAGCGGTTCAGTTCCCAGAATGTGAAACTGTAGCGGATCAGACCCTTCGGCCCGAAGGAGTGGATCGGCTTCTGGAGACCGGAGGTCCACGCATTGTAGATGAGGTTGCCGTATTCCAGATTGTGATCGGAATGCATGTGCGTGATGAAGATGTCACGGATCGAGGTCAGCGGCACGCCGGCAGCTGCAAGCTGGTGAGAGACACCCATGCCACAATCGATCACGTAAGGCACGTTGTTGACGAGAAGGACGCTGGCCGGATTGGAGCGGCCCATCGTGACGCGCGGCCCGCCCTTGGTGCCGAGAAACACGACGCGCGTGCGCGGTTTCGGCTTGTCTTGCGATGTGCCTTGCGCGAAGGCGCGCGAACCGCTCATCGCAGCAAGCGCCGCAGCACCTTTGAGAATATCCCGTCGGCCGATCATGTTGTCCTCCGCGAAGTTTCGCGAAGGCTAGAGTCATCCGGCGCGATTGCAAGCGGGGCGGACGACGTTGTGCGGTCAACTATCCGCGAAGCGTGCCGCCGGTCTTCCTGGTCACGTCGGCGACGATCTTTGCGGCAACCGCGTCGATGTCCTGATCGGTCAGGGTCTTTTCACGCGGTTGCAGCGTGACGGCAATCGCGATGGACTTCTTGCCGTCGTCGATGCCCTTGCCTTCATACACGTCGAACACGGTGACGTTCGTAATCAGCTTCTTGTCCACGGCCTGCGCCGTGCGGACGATCTCGCCCGCCACTACCTTAGCGTCAACAATGAAGGCGAAGTCGCGCGACACCGGCTGGAACGCGGCGAGTTCGAGCAGCGGTTTGGCGCGTGTCGGCTTTGCCTTGGTGTCGGGAATTTTCTGCAAGGTGACTTCAAACGCAACCAGCGGCCCCTCGGCACCGAGGGCTTCGAGCGCGCGCGGATGCAGTTCGCCAAAGTAACCGAGTACGTTCTGCGGCCCGATTTGAATAGCGCCCGAACGTCCCGGATGCAGCCATTGCGGAAAATGTTTTGCGTCGGAGGCTGCAACAATCTGCAAACCAGCCATCGGCGCGCCGGCGGCTGCAAGAACCGAGAGCGCATCGGCCTTCGCGTCGAACGCATCGACGCTCGCGCTGCCGGACCAGAAACGCCCGCTGCCTTTTGAAGACGCCAGCGCGCGGCGCACGCCGGAGGTGGCCACGAACTGGTCTTCCGGCTTGTCGCCCTTGAAAATCTGTCCGACCTCAAACAGCGCCACATCGTCGTAACCGCGATTGGCGTTGGCCTGCGCGGCCGCAACGAGACCCGGAATCAGCGACGGGCGCATGTCCGACAAATCCGCCGCAATCGGATTGGCGAGCGACAATTCAGCCTTGCCACCGCCGAACAATTCGGCCTGCGGCTTGGAGACGAACGACCACGTCACCGCTTCCATCATGCCGCGCGCGGCGAGCGCGCGCTTGGCGCGGCGCGTGCGATTCTGAAGCTGCGTGAGCACGGGCTTGCGCGGTGCATCGCCGCGCTCGAACGGCGTCATCGGCACATTATCCACACCGAAGATGCGGACAATTTCCTCGACGATGTCGGCCTTGCCATGAACGTCGCTGCGCCACGACGGGACGGCAACTTTCACGACCGGCTCCTTGCCGACAAGCAGAAAGCCGAGATGCGCGAGAATGCGCTTCATTTCAGTCAGCGGCACGTCAAGGCCGGTGAGGCGCTTCACTTCGTCGACCGGGAATTCAATGATCCGGTCTTCGCCATGCGATTTGCCCGCGACGACAACTTCCGACGGCGAACCTCCACAAAGATCCATCACCAGCTTCGTTGCCATCTCAAGCCCCAGCACCATGAAAGCCGGATCGACGCCGCGCTCGAAGCGATAGCGCGCGTCGGAATTGATGCCGAGCTTGCGGCCGGTCTGCGCGATGTTGATCTCGTTCCACAACGCGGATTCGATCAGCACATCGGTGGTGTTTTCGTCGCAGCCGGAGGCTTCGCCGCCCATGATGCCAGCGAGCGACTCCACACTCTTGTCATCGGAAATAACGCAGATCGAATCGTCGAGCGTGTAGGTCTTGGAATCAAGCGCGAGCAGCGTCTCGCCGCTCTTGGCACGGCGCACGACGAGATTGCCTTTGACTTTCTTGGCATCGAACACATGCAGCGGCCGCGCGCGGTCGAAGGTCATGAAGTTGGTGATGTCCACCAGCGCGTTGATCGGGCGCAAGCCGATTGAAGTCAGGCGGCGTTGCAGCCATTCAGGCGAAGGGCCGTTCTTGACGCCGCGCACCAGACGCAGCGCGAAGCCCGGACAGAGTTTTTCGTCTTCGATCTTCACAGTCACAGGGCAGGGGAATTCGCCCTTGATCTGCTTCGGCGCATTGTCCTTGAACTTGCCCATGTCGGCGGCGGCGAGATCGCGCGCGATGCCGTGCACGCCCGTGCAGTCCTGACGGTTCGGCGTCAGATTGATCTCGATCACGGGATCGCCCAATCCAGCATAGTCCGCGTAAGCCTTGCCGACCGGCGCGTCGGCGGGCAGTTCGATGATCCCGTCATGGTCGTCGGAGATTTCAAGCTCGGCCGCCGAGCACAGCATGCCGTGCGACTCGACGCCACGAATGTTGCCGACAGAGAGAGTGATGTTCTTGCCGGGAATGTAAGTGCCCGGCGGCGAGAACACGCTCAAGAGTCCCGCGCGCGCATTCGGCGCGCCGCAGACGACTTGCAGCGGCTTCTCGCCTTTCGCCACCTGT
>JAFKKP010000263.1 GCA_017305515.1 Hyphomicrobiales bacterium | reverse complement strand
CGGGCCTCGTCCGGGAAGGGAATGAAGCCGGTCGGCAGGAAGCGGATCGAGAAGATCGAATGGGGTCCGAACTGGGAAGAGATTCTCGGCGGCGAATTCGCCAAACGCTCTCAGGATTCGAATTTCGAAGGTGTTCAGAACGAAATCTACGGGCAGTTTGAAAACACCTTCATGATGTACCTGCCGCGCCTGTGCGAGCATTGTCTCAATCCGGCCTGCGCAGCCGCATGCCCGTCTGGCGCCATCTACAAGCGCGAGGAAGACGGCATTGTTCTGATCGATCAGGACAAGTGCCGCGGCTGGCGCATGTGCGTGTCGGGATGTCCGTACAAGAAAATCTACTACAACTGGTCGTCCGGAAAATCGGAGAAGTGCATCTTCTGCTACCCGCGCATCGAAGCCGGTCAGCCGACTGTTTGTTCCGAGACGTGTGTCGGGCGCATCCGGTATCTTGGCGTCGTTCTCTATGACGCCGACAAGATCGCTGCGGCAGCGAGTGTGCCGGATGAGCAAGATCTGTACGAAGCGCAGCTTTCGGTGTTTCTCGATCCGAATGATCCTGCTGTGATTGCTGAGGCGCAGAAGCAGGGCATCCCGGAAGCGTGGCTCGACGCGGCTAAGATTTCACCGATCTGGAAGATGGCGATGGAGTGGAAAGTCGCATTCCCGCTTCATCCGGAATACCGCACGCTTCCGATGGTCTGGTACGTGCCGCCGCTCTCGCCGATCACTTCAGCAGCGACAGCCGGCAAGATCGGCCTCGATGGCAGCATGCCGGACGTCAAGTCGCTCCGCATTCCAATGCGCTACCTCGCCAATCTGCTGACCGCAGGAGACGAGAAGCCCGTCACGCTCGCGCTCGAGCGCATGCTCGCGATGCGCTCGTTCATGCGTTCTAAAACCATCGACGGCGTGATCGACGAGGCCATCGCCCGCCGGGTTGGTCTGAAGCCGGAGCAGATCGACGAGATGTACCACATCATGGCGATCGCGAATTATGAAGACCGCTTCGTGATCCCGACCGCTCACCGCGAGCTTGGCGCCGATGCCTACGATATGCGCGGCTCCTGCGGGTTCACGTTCGGCAACGGATGTTCGGGCGGCGAGAGCGAGGTCAATTTGTTCGGGTCTCCCCGCAAATCGAAAAGCCCGATGGAGGTTGCGTGATGAAAACGTTCAAGATTCTATCCGCACTATTGAGCTATCCGACGGAAGAATTGATCGAAGCGTCGCGGGAATTTCCTGAAATTCTCGACCGGGAAGCGATGGTGCCCGCACATCTACGCTCGCCGCTCGACCGCTTGATCGGCGAGATCGCGAATGGCGAAATCTACGATTTGCAGGAGCGTTACGGATTGCTGTTCGACCGCAGCAAGACGCTGGCACTTCATCTGTTCGAGCATGTGCATGGTGAAAGCCGAGATCGCGGGCAGGCGATGGTCGATCTCAAGACCCTGTACGAGAATGAAGGGTTTTATATTTCGGCGAACGAACTGCCGGACTACATACCGCTGTTTCTCGAATTTCTCTCAACCCAGCCGGTCGAAGCCTCGCGCGAGTTGCTGGGGCAACCCTCGCACATTCTGGCGGCGCTCGCCGGGCGGCTGGAGCAGCGTCAGTCGAACTATCGTGCGGTCTTCGACGCACTCGTCGCAATTGCATCTGCGGCTCCGGACAGGACGGCCGTTGATGCGCTTCTGACCGAGGCTGACGCCGATCCAGTGGATTATCAGGCGCTCGACCGCGCGTGGGAAGAGGAGGAAGTCAGGTTCGGTCCAGGCGCGCAGGGGCAAGGTGCCTGCGGGCAGGAAGGGCTGATCGCCAAATTGCGTCACGTCAGACGCGCAGTATCGCCAACATCTCATCAGTGAGCGCGACATGATACAGACCCTCAATTCCATGGTGTTCGGCTGGTATCCGTACCTCTGCCTCACCGTCTTTCTGTTTGGCAGCCTCGTTCGCTTCGACCGCGAGCAATACACGTGGCGAACAGGATCGAGCCAGCTGTTGCGCCGGCGTCAACTGATGTGGGGATCGAATCTTTTTCACGTCGGCATTCTGGTGATTTTCGCCGGCCATTTCGTCGGCCTGCTGACGCCGATCTGGATTTTCGACATGCTCGGCATTTCTCACGGCGCAAAGCAGATGCTGGCAATCGTCGCGGGCGGTGTCGCGGGATTGATGTGTCTCGTCGGGATTGCATTGCTGACTCATCGCAGGCTTTTCGACCCGCGTATCCGCGCCAATTCGTCGTTCGGCGACACGACAATTCTTTTGCTGTTGTTCGTGCAGCTTCTGCTGGGTCTTGCGACGATCCCCATATCGTTCGGGCATCTCGACGGTTATGAAATGGTGAAGTTCATGGCTTGGGCACAGGGCATCGTCAGCCTTCAGCCGGGGGCTGCGGCGAACGTGCTTGATGTTCACCCGATTTTCAAAGCGCACCTCGTGCTTGGCATGACGCTCTTCTTGGTCTTCCCGTTCACACGGCTGGTCCACATGTGGAGTGCGCCGATCTGGTATCTGGGACGGCGCGGCTATCAGGTCGTTCGCAGCCGCGACGGCCGCATTGCGCGCTCCGGTCAACCGGCGGAGTAGGGCGATGAGCTGTTCTCTTACGGGAGAATTACCGAAGCCGAAGACGATCTCCGTCAACGGCATTGTGATTCCGCGCGAAACGATTGCACAGGAAGTTCAGAACCATCCGGCCGAGAGGCCGATCGATGCATGGCAGGCGGCGGCCCGAGCGCTGGTGGTGAAAGAGCTTCTGCGTCAGGAAACCGAACGCCTGAACTTGCACCCGACGCCTTGCCGCGATGACGAAGGCCGTGTCGAAACCCCGGACGAAGCGGCGATCCGCGAACTTGTCGCGCATGAAGTGAAGACACCGGAGCCGGACGAAGACGCCTGCCGGCGTTTCTATCAGAGCAACGCCGCGCGCTTCCGTTCGGGGGATCTCTGCGAGGCCGCTCATATTCTTCTTGCGGCTCTGCCGGGCGATATTCAAGCGCGCAAGGCCGCGCGCGCCATCGCCGAGAAAATTCTCGAAGCTGTCAAAGCGGCGCCTGACTCATTTGCAGAGTTTGCCGCCGATCACTCCGATTGCCTGTCGTCCGCTCAGGACGGCGGACGGCTCGGGCAAATCTCGCATGGCCAAACCGTCGCGGAGTTCGACGCGGCACTGTCCCGGATGACCCCCGGCGATTTCGCAATCGCCGAGACACGTTACGGCTTTCACGTCATCAGGTTGGATCGGCGGGTAGCCGGGCGTTCCTTGCCGTTCGAGCGCGTGCGCGACCGCATCGCGGATTACCTGACGGCGAGCGTGAGCAATCGTGCTGTGGCGCAATACATTTCAATTCTCGCGGGACGAGCGCAGATTTCCGGCATCTCGTTCGGCGCAGCGTCATCGCCGCTTGTGCAGTAGGACGTCATGCAGCTCGGTCAGATCATCCGAAACTTCAGCGACGAGACGACAGCCGGCGAAATTCTGATGTCGTGCAATGATCTTGTACTCTTCACACGCGTGGCGGAGGCCGCTGATCGCTTCGGAGAGGCTGTCGGCGAGTATGCTGCGGGATCTGTGCGCAGGTTTGCTAATCTCGCGGGCAGCGAAGACTGGCTGGGCTTGATGAACGTGCTTGAGCGGGCTGCCGATCCTGGCACCGGATGCCTTGCATTCATGGTGGATTGGTCGCTCAGGCAGGATGAGGTGCCGCAAGTTGCGGCGGCTGCAAGTTGCACATGCGGAGGCAGCGGAAGCTGCTCGTAGGGCCATGAAAGCCACTCGAACGCGCGTATCGCAGGACAAAGATCTGACAAGGATCGGAATTCTTGTGATTTCGGATCGTGCGAGCCGTGGCGAATATAGCGATCAAAGCGGCAAGGCCATCAATGAGTTTTTGAGCAGGGCGGTCGCGTCGAACTGGATTGCTGTCTTCAAGATCGTTCCGGATGGCGCCGCAAGCGTTGCGCAAGGTTTGATCGAGATGTGCGATTCGGAGGATTGCGATCTAATACTGACGACGGGCGGGACGGGCCCGGCGCCGCGCGACGAGACGCCTGAGGGAACGCGGCTCGTCATCACGCGCGAGCTTCACGGTTTCGGCGAGTTGATGCGTCGTGTGAGCTTAAAGGATGTGCCGACGGCAATTCTGTCGCGGCAGACTGCCGGTACGCGTGGACACTGTTTGATTGTGAATCTTCCAGGTCGTCCGTCCGCGATCGATGTCTGCTTGAGTTCGGTCTTCCCTGCCATTCCCTATTGTCTGGACCTTCTCGGCGCGCGCGCAATCGAGATGAACCCGGACATGGGAAAGACATTTCGGCCGAGCGCGTAATGGATGTGTTGGAATGAAAAAGCTCATAGCCATAATTTACCCGAACGAGGAGTTTCCGGCGCCGACCTTTGAAGTTCTTGTAAGAGAATGCCGGGCACATGGACTGTCGCTCGCCGGCGTTTTGCAATTCCCTGCATTTGAGGGCAGGGACCATCGTTGCGATGTCATTCTCGAAGACTTGGCATCGGGGCACCGGACGCCGATTTTTGAGGATCGCGGAGCCGGCGCACGGGGCTGTCGCCTGGATCATGCAGCCCTGGCTGAAGTTGTCGCGCGCATTGAAGGAAGCCTGGAGGCTGCGCCAGATATTCTCATCCTGAATAAATACGGAAAGGTCGAATGCGACGGCGGCGGGCTGCGCGATCTGATCGCAAGCGCGATCGAACGAGATATTGCGGTTACGATAGGTGTACCCTTACGTAATCTACCTCAATGGCGTGAATTTGCAGGCAGCCTTTCGGAAGAGATTTCGGCCGCCGAGCCAACCAAACTGTTGGAGTGTTTGTTTGAGCGGGCTGCCCCGATCGAGGCGTGATAAATTACGTTCTATTTAGCGTGCCGCTCAAAAGACTCGTCTCTCTTTATGTGTCGCAAAAGCGCATGTAGCACCCGAAATCCGCGAGCATATAGATGGTTGCACGAGTTGATCGCTTCTATGCAATCTTTCATTCCGATGCATAGGCTAGACTTTACCGATGCAATGGCCCGAGGTCTTTTTCTGGCCTAAGTGGTTTTTGCTCGATGTAAAGTTTCGGACGGCCTCTCCTGAAACGCTTGGCGATAGTCTTTTGCGAAATGTCCAAGATTCGAGAAACTGCAGGCAAATGCAACGCCGGTCACGCTCGTATCCGGAGTAGGCGAGCTCAGCATTTCGCGTGCATGCCGCAACCGGACCTGTTTCGCGAACGCCATCGGCGAGTAGCCGCGGCTTTGCTTGAACGCTTTGAAGATCGCGCGGGCGCTGTGTTCGGTGATTTCGCAGATTTTTTCGATCGTGATCGCTTCGTCCCAATGTGCTTCGATATATTCCTCGGTACGGCGAACGTAGTGGGGCGCAGATTCCTGCGTGTCGCGGTCGAGCAAGGCACGGTAGGCGTGATGGCAGGAAAACAGGAACGTTGTAATGATCGATTGCTTGAGCTCCTTCAACGCGAAAACTGGCAATCCCGGCTCGGCATGATCGACCTGACCGATCAGAAAGCCGACTAGCGCCTTGAGCGTTCTCGATTGCGGCAACGTCATCGCAACCACCGGCGCGAACATGACATCGCCTTTCGGGGCGGCGCCAAGCATGGCGGCGAGCTTGCGGCGGATCGCTGCGGATTTTATCCGAAGCACGAGGTGTTCCGAATTTTCCTCATAGTCGAGCGTAACCGGCACGCCGGGCGAATTCACGCACGTCTGATGAGCGTCGACTTCAACAGCGGAATGATCGGCGGTCGCGGTCGAGCGGCCTCGCAGCGCGAATTGGATGCGCGCAAAATCAGACTCCGAAAAATTCACGATCGCGCGCGATCCGCATGCGCTGAAGCCGAGCGCAATGTCCGAAAATTGCAGAAAATTGCCGCGAGTCTTCAGCCGGTTCGGATCGGGCACGCTCAATCCCGTTGCGCCGTAGAGCGAGAGGAGGGTATGTCTGAATTCCTCGACATCCGAAGTACGGATTGCGGGATATTTGTTTAGAGGATCGAAGCGACCGGTCGTTGGCATATAAAACGCCTTGTCTGGCCGGCGCTTAAAGCGTCGGCCTGAGATGAATGCAATTTCTGGAATCGCGGAAGTTACATGGAGCCGCCTGCGGTGGCCGACTCAAAATCAAATTCGGCCGACTGGGTATATTTCGCGGGGCTGTTTTTCAAGGGCCGTTTTCACTTTTCATCGCAGCCATGTACTTGCAGTCGCACCTCCAGCAAAGCGTAGAGCCCATAGGGTAGACCGCTCACTAGCTGCACCAAACGCTCAACAAATTCCGGCTCATTTAATGAGCAGGCGATACGCCTTGCGGTCTAAGCAATATTTCAACAATCGCCGTTAGATGTTCAGCATCATATTACGCAACGACCTAAGGCCATTGTTGCCAAAGGAACGCGGTTTCTACTGGCGCCATCGAAAGTTGCTACCGGAGGTCGAGTTTGAATACTCTTGCAATCTGTCGTTCAGACGAATCCGCCTCGGAAGAAAAGCGCGATCGCGAATCGATGCCAACTCGCGGATCCCGCCAGTGGTCTGAAAGAATATTGGAAATCATCGACCGCGATTGCATGGACGATTTTGACGAGCTTTGCCGTCTCATGGGTGTGACGTAGTTCAACCGAGACGGCCAAGGTCCGATCTCAACGGCGCGATGTCTCAGCCCATCGCGCCGTTGAGAAAAGGACATCGTGTTAGCTTTTTGCGCGTTAGATTGAATTCAGTACGACATCATAACCCAAGTTGGCGGGTTAATAAGGACCGACATTGTGGCCCCGCCGAGCAGGAATTCGCGCAGTCGCGAATGCCCGTATGCCCCCATAACGAGCAAATTCGATTCGTGCTCCGCTACATAGTTTTCCATGAACGTTCCGATAGTGGAGCCGTTGTCCTTCAGCACTTCGTCGTAAGTTGCGGACACGCCCTCGGCCTTCAGCTTGTCGGCTATCTCGATGCCTCTGGCCGATCCCTCCATTTTCTTGTCGTTGGTTGCGGAAAATATTCTGACTTCATCCGCGCGCCGCAGGAAAGGCATTGCGTCGCCCACGGCTCGCGAAGCGCCGCGACTTCCGTCCCAGGCCACTGCAATTTTGGAGAAAGATCGTTGAACTGGTGGAATCCTGCTCTCCGGGAACAGCAGTACAGGTCTTCCGGATTCAAAGATGGTCCGCTCGGCCAGTGCTCGATGAAACTCATTGCCTCTCGATACGGGCAAAACGGTCATTTGGCACAGGCGCGCTTCGCTTACCAGCGTATCAAACGAATCGTGAATATTCTGTTCGATCAGTTTCGACGAGTTAAGACAGCGTCTCTTTTTGGCAAGAGCCTCGAAATTTTTGCTGAGGTGATGTGCGCTGTCGGCGCTTTTCCGGAGCTCGGCAGCCATGAACTCACCGAATTGCGCGCCTTCGTAATAAAGACCGGGTTCGATCTGAACTTGAAAAATTACGGCGGAAACCCGGGTTCTTACCGCTGTGTCATTGTTGCCAGACGGCCGATGTCGCTCTGACATTGCTTCCGCCATATCTAGAATAGCCTCTATCGACTTATCTCTGGTTGGCTCCGGATAAGTGAAGAGCGGCAGCAACAGATCGCGAATAGGCATGGCGCGTCCCCTTTAGCGCCGATACTTTGCCTGCACCGGACGAAAGTCCTTGACCCTGATCAAGCCGAGCGATCTGAGGCCGGAAAATTCGCAGCCGATGCGCGATCTTTAAACGGCGACCGAGTGCTTTGCGTTTTCAGTTTCGAGGTACCTGTCGAAAGCGGACGCCACGATTCGCGTAAGAGCCGACCCGTCCGCCGTTATCGATAGCTTCCCGCTCACGCACGTCAAAACACCGTCGGCGACAAGCGATCGCAGCGCCGGCACGGCGTCTGCGTACCAGTTCGGCGGATATCCCAGCGCGCGGCCGGTCTTTTCGAGGTCAGCCTTGCCAAAGCACATGATCTGTTCGATGACCCTGGCGCGAAGCCGGTCGTCGCGCGTTGTTTCGTGACCGCGAGCGACAGGCAAGCGTCCCGACTGAATTGCGCGCGACCATGCGCCGGTCTCACCGATGTTCTGGACGTAACCGAACGGGGTTCTTCCGATCGATGTTGCGCCAAGACCTATGAGGGTCTCTGCGGGATCCGTGGTGTAGCCTTGGAAATTCCGGCGCAATTTTTCAGTTTTTGCGGCAACGGTGAGAGAGTCGTCGGCTAATGCAAAGTGGTCGATCCCGATCGCCGTATACCCGGCTGCTACAAGCAATCGCGCAGCCTCTGCGGCCATTGCCGCTCGTTCTTTAGTGCTCGGCAGCGAATTTTCCGGGATCTTGCGCTGATTTTTTGCAAACCACGGCACATGCGCATATCCGAACAGCGCAATCCGGTTCGGGCGCATCGCTATGCAATGCATGATCGTTCGCTTGATCGTCGCGACAGTTTGATAGGGAAGCCCGTAAATCAGATCAAAATTTACGTTGGCGACGCCGGCTCCGCGGAATTGATTGACTGCACGTTCGACCATTTCCGGCGGCTGGATCCGATTAATTGCCGCCTGCACGGCAGCGTCGAACTCCTGCACGCCGAAGCTAACGCGCGTAAAGCCATGCGCGCCGATCGACTTTACGACTTTCTCGTCAAGCGTTCGAGGGTCGCATTCGATCGCTGCTTCCATTTCTGCGGCAAAGATAAATCGCTTCCTTAGCCCCGCCATGATTGCGTCGAATTGCCCGGGCGCCAAAACCGTCGGTGTGCCGCCCCCGAAGTGGAGACCTCCAACCTTCATTCGAGCCGGCATCGCATCGGCGATCAAATCGATTTCCAGAAGCAAATTCGCAACGTAGTCGGCGACCGGCTCACGGCGTTTCGCCAGCTTCATGTTGCAGCCGCAATACCAGCACATCTGACGGCAGAACGGAATGTGCAGATAAAGAGATATCGGCTGTTTGGGTTCCAACGCACCCAACCACCGCCGGTAAGTCGCTTCGCAAAAATCCGGCTTGAAATGAGGCGCTGTTGGATAACTCGTGTACCGCGGAACATTTGCGCGGGCGTATTCGGCGAATGTCTCGGCAGCAATCACTGGCGAACGCTCATCGCAGTTTTGATGGAAGCGATCGGCGCCTCCGTTCGATCGAGCGATGGTAATTGTTTGTCGTCAGCCGGCTTTGCGCCAGATCAAATCTCGCGAGACAGGTCGATCCGGGGATTAGTCTTTTTCACCGGGCATCGCTATGCGCGCCACGAAAGCCATACGAATGAGTTCCGAAAGGCTCGACGCCATCATCTTTGTCATGAGGTTTGCGCGATAGACTTCGACGGTGCGGGAACTGATCTGGAGGTCGAAGGCAATTGTCTTGTTTGGGTGACCGAGAACCAACCCCTCCAGCACCTGACGTTCACGCGCAGATAGCGTCTCGATCCGGCGCGCCAATTCCGCCCGTTCGACATTCTGATCGCTGCGCCTTGCGCCAGCGGATAAAGCCGACTCGATACTTGCAAGAAGCGCGGCATCGTCGAACGGTTTTTCGACGAAGTCGCTTGCGCCGAGCTTCATGGCTTCGACCGCAAGCGGAACATCGCCGTGACCGGTTATGACAATGACAGGGACAGCGACTTTCAATTCCTTGACATGAGCAAGAAGATCCAGCCCGCTCATGCCGGGCATTCGAATATCCGTGACAATGCACCCGCTTCTGATAGATGGCAGCACCGGAAGGAATTCCGCCGCGGAGGAATAGGATTTGACCTGCAACTTCGCGGCCGCCAATAGAAACGCGAGTGAGTCGCGGACAGCTTCATCGTCATCGATCACATGAACTGTGTCGTTGTTTGTCATCAGCTATCCTTCTCCGGGGCGCTTCGGAGGGTAAACTCAAAAGCCGTGCCGCCGTGCGGGTTTGCGTGCATGACCAACTGTCCGCCGTGTGCTTCGACGATTGTGCGGCAAATGGAAAGTCCGACGCCCATACCCTGACGCTTCGTCGTAAAAAAGGGCTCGAATAGGTGACTCGCGGCTTCCGCCGAAATTCCTGTTCCGGTATCCGATACCCGTACCACGACAGTGCCGTCCGCGCCGCCACTGGTGGCGACCGTAAGCTCTTTTGTCTCGGTCGACTCCATGGCTTCGACCGCATTGCGCATCAGGTTGAACAGAACCTGCTGAATCTGGATTTTATCTGCGAGCACAGCTCTGTGGTCCGGATCGATTCGAATGCGGACCAGAACGCCGCGTTCGCGAACCCCAACCAGCGCGAGCGCATCGGCTTCCTCGATTAAATGATCGAGATATTCGATGCTGCGTTCGCCTTCGCCGCGCGAGACGAATTCGCGCAGGCGCCCGATAATACGCCCCGCGCGCAGAGCCTGCGCAGATGCCTTGTCCAGTGCTTCGTTAACCTGGCCCGGCACATGTGCATCTCCCATCAGAATTCGC
>JAFKKP010000262.1 GCA_017305515.1 Hyphomicrobiales bacterium | reverse complement strand
GCTCGGCGCGTTGCCCGTCGGCATTCGCGCGAGCGCAGGCCTTTGGGAGATCAAGTGCATCGGTCTGATCGTGATATTCGTTTACGCGTTTTTCAAATTTGCCTGGTCGTACCGGCTGTTCAACTACGTTGCCATTCTGCTGGGCGCCATGCCGTTCCACGACAAGCGCGACACACCGGAAGCGCAATCGCATGTGATGCGCACCACGAAACTGTTTCAGTCCGCAGGTCGTCACTTCAATCGCGGACAACGCGCGTTCTTCTTCGCGCTCGGCTATCTTGGGTGGTTCGTCAGCCCGTGGGTGCTGTTTGCGACGACGACAGCGATCGTCATCGTGATGTGGAGGCGGCAATTCGCGTCGGACGCGTGGCGGGCGATGGCCCGCTAGACTTGCAGGCTGCGGCTTGATGCGTCATGGCAATACCATGACAAAGTCCGATTCGAAATCACCCTCGATACAAGATGCACTGCTTGAAATCCTCGCCCGTCCGGGTGCGAAGACGCTCAGCGCGCCGGAAATTGCTCATGCCATGTTGCGGGACGGCGACTGGCACACGCTGCTGACGCCGATACGCAATGCCGCAATCGCGCTCGCCAAAGACGGGCGCCTCGTGATCTATCGCAAAGGCAAACCCGCCGATCCCGACGATTTTCGCGGGGTCTATCGGCTCGGCCTGCCTCGCCACGACTGACGCTCTAACGCGGCTTTGGAAAAAGCTCGCTGCTGCGTCCTGTGAGCCAATAGCCGACAAGCCCCGTCCATTCGTGGACAGCGACATCGCATCGCGCGAGGCCGGCGCTCAGCTTGTTGAACGGTGTCAAAGCATCGGCCCAGCCACGCGTGCGCCAATCCACCGGATAGGCCTCGACGTCGAAACCTGCCTTGCGGAATGCTCCAATGGAGCGAGGCATATGGAATGACGACGTCACCAGCAGCCAGACTTCGCCGGGCTTCGGCTGCACGAGACGCCGGGTGAAAATCGCGTTCTCGGCCGTGGTGCGCGAGTCTCCTTCGAGCACGATACGATCGCGCGCAACGCCGAAGCTCTCAAGCAGGCGTCCAACGATCGGAGCCTCCGACGCCGAATCCTGAATCAGATTTCCGCTTCCGCCGGTGAAGACAATTTTCGCAGCCGGGAATTGCCGCGCCAGTTGAAGCATTGCGACGATCCGCTCGGCGGACGAATCCATCTCAAGCGAATGCCGGACTTCGGTGATTTCTGAATCGATCGCGCCGCCGAGCACGATAATTCCATCCGGGATGCGCCCGTTCGATTGCCAGGCCGGAAAACGTTCGGACAATGGCAGCAGCATCACGTTGCCGAGCGGCGAATAACCGAGCACGAGCAGAGCCGCAATTCCCGCCAGGAGAACGCGCACCCCGCCGCGACGGAACTTCGTCGCAAGCAGACCAGCGCCCAATATGCAGAACGCCGCCACGATGTTGGATGGCAACGCGAAAAATCCAGCGATCTTGGAAATGACGAAGAACATGGATGCACTGCATGCGCGATGCGGGCTGCGAGATCAATCCCACTTCGGCGCGAAACCGAAATTCGTAATGCGCCCCTGTCGCGTTCCAATCGCGAAAATCTCGTCCATTTCGGAGTCGGTCAGTTTGAAGTTGAACACGTCGATATTTTCCGACAGCCGTTCGACTTTCGAGGTGCGCGGAATGGCGACAACGCCCTGCTGAATCAGCCATCGCAAACAAACCTGCGCAGCCGTCTTTCCATAATTCTGACCGATACGATGCAACGCCTCGGCATTCTTGACGCGGCCTTTCGCCACCGGGCTGTATGCAACCAGCGCGAGGCCAAACGATTTGCAGGCGGTGAGAACTTTCGTTTGGTCGAGATAGGGATGATATTCGACCTGATTGCAGACGAGTGGCGCGGGGCATGCGGCGACCGCTTCCTCGATCAGCGCCACGGTGAAATTCGATACGCCGATATTGCGCGCAAGACCCATTTCTTTCGCCTGCGCGAGCGCGCCGAGTGTCTCCGACAGCGGCACTTGCGGATTCGGCCAGTGCAGCAACAAAAGATCGACTTCGGTCATGCGAAGCCGAGCAAGGCTTTCCTTGGCCGAGCGAAGCAGATCGTTCGGCGCAAAATGAGAAGTCCAGATTTTGGTGGTGACGAACACGTCACTACGCTTGATGCCGGATGCGCGAACGCCCTCGCCGACTTCGCGTTCGTTCTCATAGATTTGCGCAGTATCGATGTGGCGATAACCGAGCCGCAAGGCTTGCTCGACCAGTCGCGCGCAATCGCGGCCACGCAATTCCCATGTCCCCAGCCCAATTGCCGGGATGATCGCGCCATTGGCTTCAACGGATTGCATCGCAGTCCTCGGCGCTGTCTGAATTTTGCTGGAAGTCGCCGCGCGCGAGACTACGCGCAATCGGCGGCCCGCGCAGCATCAATTCGGAAAGCTCAGCGCGGGGTCGCCAACGCCGCGAAAACGGTGTCGGGAGAGTGCGCGATAACAGCAAGAAGCGCGCGGGCCGGACCTTGCGGCGAACGTTTGCCCTGTTCCCAGTTGCGGATGGTTTCCAGCGGAACGCCGAGCCGTGCAGCGAACTGCGCCTGGGTGAGCTTGGCGCGCAGACGCAGTTCGCGAACGGCGGGCAGTACGGAGTCTTGCTTGTCCGGATGGAGACCTGGCGCGAGCGGTGCCTCGCGTCCGTCGCGCAGTTCGACGATCCGCCCATCCGCCTTCAGCCGCAGTCGCTGCATGTGCCGTCCCCTGCTATCCGCACAGGGTCGGGGCAATATGGTTAACGAAAGGTTAACGGCATGGAGACTGCCCGGAAGTCATGGAAATCCGGGCAGTTGGCTCGCTGCCGGCTAGCGCATGCGCGCGTAGGAATCCCGCCACGAATGGCGGCGGCCGCCGCCGTGGGCGAATCGAAGGCCCATCTCACGTCCCCCGGCGTCGTCGTAAGAGATGTGGATGTGCTGCATGCGGCCGGCATCGGTGGAGTAGCCGCCCTTCCAATCCTGGAGTTGCGCGTAGATGCAGCCGTAAGGTCCGCGCACGTCCACGGCCTTACCCTGGGCGTGCAGCGACATCACGCGCGTGCCCGCAATGCGCGTGTGACGGACAGTGGAGATCGCCTGCGTGCCGGGGCATGCAGCCTCGATCGAGGCGAGCTTCGCCTGCAACGGTCCGACGAGACCCGCCGACGACATTTGGGGCAGTGAGAATTCCGGCTGCGTCGCCGGCGCCGGCGAATAGAATGTCTGCCGATTGCGAAGACGCGTTTGACCTGCAACGCCGACGCCGATGCAAGGCATGGTCACGTTGCATTCCGGCGAAACAGCGGGCACGCGGGTGCGTGCGTCAGCGAGCGATGGCAAAGCGCAAAGCGCCGCCACTGCGGTAAGTGTTCTGAACAACTTGATAGCTCCGGGGAAGAAGGATCGAGACTAGCGGCGAAGACCGCGCATTCGCGTCAGGATCGGTGTGTGAAAGGCGGCTGAGAACAGAATCATCAGCGGCCGCGAATGCGAACCTTTCATCCAAATGCGAGGGCGATTCTGGGGCGCTGGTGCGGCGAAATGTGCGGAGAACATGGCGCGCAGGTGATCGATTCGCGTGAATGTGGCACATATCGAAACGTCGGCGACACTCACCGAACGCAGTGCTAAATTTGCCGCTCAGAGTTAGTTCAAGCAGATGTTTCTCAGACTTCTATTTTTCGCGTCCATCGTAATGACGTCAGCGGCAATCGCAGCCGATTGTCCCCGCACAGGCACCCTCGGCACATCCCGCGTTCTTGCAGTCGATGCAAAAGCATTTCCAAATGTCGGCCTGAAGAGCTTTCCGCAGACGCTCCCGCTCGCCGACAAGGAAGTCGTGCTGACATTCGACGACGGCCCTTTCCCACGAACGACGAATAGAATCCTCGCCGCCCTCGCCGCTGAATGCGTTCATGCGACATTTTTCCTCGTCGGAAAGAGCGCGCAAGCCAATCCCGACATCGTGAAAAAGATCGCAGCGGCAGGCCACAGCATCGGCCATCACACATGGTCGCACCCGATACTCAGCAGACTGGATGGGGCGGCGGCTATCAAGCAGATCGACAACGGCATCGAAGCCGACGAACGAGCCCTTCATGGCGCCGACAAGGTAGATGACCGAACGCTGTTCTTTCGCTTTCCCGGCTTTGCATCGACGCCTGCTTTGCTCGACGTTTTGAAATCGCGGCACATTGCAGTGTTCGGCGCTGACCTGTGGGCAAGTGACTGGAATGTGATGAGACCGCAGCAGGAATTGCGATTGATCGTTCAGCGCCTCGAAAGCGCGGGAAAAGGCATCATTCTTCTGCACGACACCAAAGCGCAAACCGCCGCAATGCTTCCTGCATTCTTGCAGTATCTGAGAAAGAACGGTTACAAGATCGTCCACGTCGTACCGGCACAGACGAAATCGAGCACAACGGATGATAAGTAGGATTTTCAGTTTTGCCGTGCTTGCCGGTCTGTCCGCATTCGCAAATACCGCACTGGCCGCCGGCGATTGCCCCGGAAATCCGGGTGCGCTTGGAACATCGCGGACGATAGTCGTCGATCCGGCTGAACATGCGCGCGTCGGAACGATGCAATATGCCGAAACGCTCCCGCTCCACGATCGCGAGGTCGTGCTGACATTCGACGACGGGCCGCTTCCCGCCCACACCAACGCCATTCTGGATATTCTGGCGAGCCAATGCATCAAGGCGACCTTCTTCATGGTCGGCCGCATGGCCAAGGAATTTCCTGAAACGGTTCGCCGCGTCCATGACGAAGGGCACACCATCGGCACGCATAGCGAAAATCATCCGTTTCACTTCGGAGAAATGACGCCGGAGAAGATAAAATCTGAAATCGACGACGGCATCGCGCACGTCACCGAAGCACTCGGCGATACGTCGCACCTTGCGCCGTTCTTCCGCATTCCCGGATTGCGCCGTTCCGAAACCGTCGAGACCTATCTCGCCGGCCTCGGCATCATGGTCTGGAGCGCCGACTTCCCGGCCGACGACTGGCGGCATATTTCGTCAACCCAGGTTGTTCGTCTCGCGCTCTCGCGGATTCAAGCAAAAGGCAAAGGAATTCTTTTGCTGCACGACATTCAGGAACGGACGCTGATTGCCCTTCCCGTTATTCTTCGCGAGTTGAAAGCGCGCGGCTATCGCATCGTGCATGTCGTGCCAGCGACGCCGCAGACTCCGAAAACGCCGACCGACCCGCAGCAATGGGTTTTCAACGTCGCATCGGCGGGAACCCCAATGGCACGACTTTCGAGTCAATCGGTGTCGCTCGCACGGGCTCCGTTGCCTTCGCCGTCCTCGCAGCTGGCCTTCGGATCTCCGGTTTCCGAAACGTCCATTTTCGGCGCGGCGACGGGATCGAAGCCGATTTCTGAACTATCGCAATCGGCCAGTCATCTGAAAGTGCCCGGCAGCTGGCCCATCGCGGCGACCGGCTTCAGGCTGGGGTCGCCCGAATCTGAGTGAACGAATTTTGCTTCACCCGGAATTTCGTATCGCTCCGTACATGTGAAGAATCCATCGCCGGACATCTGCGAACTCCGCCCGCGCCGGAAAAACAACGCCCGTGTCGTGTTTGCGAAACAGATAATCCAGCAGCGAGCCTTCAGGCGGACCAATTCGCTGGGGAATGCCGGCGCGGCGCCAGGCATCCAAATGCAAATGGAGAAATTGCGAGCCTTTGGCGTCTCGCTCAAAATCGGTGACCTTTTCCGGATCGAACAGATCGGCAATGCCGAACCACGACAGACGGCTCAAAGGCGGCACCGCGAGCAGATCTCGTTCAGGCCGGTCAAGCCGGATGATTCGCGTAAACAATGCCGCCCCGGATTGATCGTCGGCACGAAAATCTTCGGCTGAAGTTTCCTTTAGCGCAGCTTCAACAAGAGGATGGTGTTTCGGAAACTTCAGCGCGGCGGTTGAAACCAATTCAAAATCTCCCGCACCGGCGTGAAAGATGTCACCGTCGGGCAAATCGGGTCCGGCGAGCAGAACATCGGGATCGATCCACCAGCCTCCCCGCTTGTTCAACAATGTAAATTTGAAAAGATCGCTGCGTATCTCGATCTGCGAACCAGCCTGAACGAGAATCCTGTCGCGCGGCACGATGTCAGAAGCATTGCTCCATATCAGCCACTCTGGATGTTTGAGATCGTCTTCGTAAGTGAACACCTCGACCTGATGGCCGTGATCGACGAAGCTGCGCAAGCACAGCAATTGAAACGGCGCGATCTCTCCGCCATGCCAAAACGTCTGGACGAGTTGCGGCCGTTTGGCAATCGGATGCGCCTTCTTCTCCGGACGCGCGATCTCGCCTTCGGGCAAATGGCCCGTTCCGTTGACCCACCGGATGAATTTCTCGGTGGCATTTTCGGGAAGGACTTCGGCGCGAAGATTGTATTTTACGTCTGTAATAAGTTGGCGTTCGCGAAAGAGTTGGCGTACTGCCTCGAACGACAGCCGCGCGTCGCCCGGCACATCCATATCGAACCGCCGAAACAAACCGTCGAGAAAGCTCCCCGATGGCGGGCCGTAAAGTTTCGGAATCTTGAGGCTTCGCCAGACCTCGTTCCACAAATGAATAAAATCGCTCTGTCGCGTGCGCTCCGCAAGTTCTTCGCAAGATGCCGGATCGAATAGTTCAAGCACCTCGTCGTAACCGATCTCGTAGGCGCGACTTCTGGGGAATATGCTTTCGCTGAATCCCATTGACGTGACGACGCGCGTGACAAGTGCCGGTCCGAGAACGCCCCAGGATTCTCTGATCGACCCATTTTCCAGCGCGGTCTGAACCTGCACGCATTCATCCAGAAATGCCTCGACAACCGGATGATGCGCCGGAAACTTCATGATCGCGGCGTTGACGCTCCAGTTCGTTTCGCGAGCGAGATAGGTTTCAACGTTCGGAAGCGCGCCGGCGAGGCAGACAATATCGGCGTCCGCGTACCATCCGCCTAGTTTGCCGATCGCCGTATACCGAAACAGGTTCGACGGTGACACCAGCGAGCGTTCGCCGCTGGCGTGAACCATGCTGTATCTCGGCGCCGCCAGAATCTCGTTCGCATCGATGAGTTCGACGCCGTCTGGGACCGGCAGATTTCTATTGTATGTGTAAAGAGAGACGCGGGCGCCGGCCGCGAGAAAACTTTTGAAGGATAGCTCTTCATACAAGGTCAGCCGCGGCCCGTTCCAGAACATAAGGACGTGCGGCTGCGGCTCGTTTGACGGCGTTGTGCCACCGGAACCTGTGCGGTCGTTCACTTGTCAGAATCTTTTGTGTCCGGCATTCCGCGCCGCTTCAACCATTGGCCACGCGACATATCGATGTAGTTGCGGCGGTCGATCGCAACTCCGTCTCTGAGTATTCGCTTCGTGCCGCGCACGGAGATGACGATGAAAAACGAAATGGCGGCAATTCCGAGATATGCGAAACTGCTGCTTTGAAGGGCTTCGGAAAGTCCGTAAGCGTAAATCCACCAGACGCACGCGCCTGCCAGAACGGCATCCAATGCGACCAGCGTTCTCCACAGACCATTCCATTTATCTCTGCCGTTCGGGCCGTCGTCGCTCATCGAATTGCCGCTCGAATCATTGCCGCACGATCTGTTTTCATCGGCCGGACGCTCCATCAGCACTGGATCGCTGCAGCGTTACCCACCGTTCGATCTGAAAAATGCCATACGATTCAGAGCCTTCAACTGCTCATCAACGGTCTTCCGATTTGCAGTCGAAAGTCAATCGCAAGTTCAACCCGCGCCTTTTCCATTGCGCTTTGCCCCTCCGGCACAACTTTCGAGGCTTGAGTTGCCACACCCGAATACTACACTGGCCGGAATATTTGAATGATTTGCCGTTTTGGAGCTGCTGCTTTGCGCATTCGATCCGCCCTGTTGGCACTTGCAGTTTTGGCGTGCAGCCATTTGCCTGCCCTCGCCGAGAAGCGGGTCGCCCTCATACTGGGCATGTCAAAGTATCAAAATGTCCCCGTTCTTGCGAACCCCGCAAGAGACGCAGCTGCGATGGGCGACCTTTTCAAGAGTGCCGGTTTCGATTCCGTCGACACCAAGCTCGATCTGTCGATCGTCCAATTGCGCCGCGCGATCAGGGACTTTGCGGCAACGACGGCAACGGCCGATATCGCGGTTGTCTATTACGCCGGCCACGGCATCGAGGTGAACGGCTCGAACTATCTTATTCCGACCGACGCGAAGCTCGCCAGCGACTACGATATTCCCGACGAGACATTCGCACTCGACCGCCTGCTCGACGCTCTCGAACCCGCCAAGCGCCTTCGGCTTGTCATTCTCGACGCCTGCCGCGACAATCCATTCGACAAGACCATGAAGCGCAGCATCGGGACTCGTTCGATAGGACGCGGTCTTGCGAAGATCGAGCCGTCATCTTCCAACACGCTCGTCGCATTCGCAGCAAGAGCCGGTGCGGTCGCGGCCGACGGCGACGGCGCGAACAGTCCGTTCGCGACAGCTCTGATGAAATACATCACCTCTCCCGGCCTCGAACTGCGTCTTGCGCTCGGAAAGGTGCGCGATGACGTCATTAAGACCACCGGCAATCGGCAGGAGCCGTTTCTGTACGGCTCGCTCGGCGGCGATGCGCTCGCGCTAAATCCCGTCACGACGCTTCCGTCAGCGGCAGCAAATGCACCAAGCGATCCCGACCAGATCGTCCGGCGTGACTATGAGTTCGCGTTGCAGGTCGGCTCCAGAGCCGTGTGGGACACGTTTATTGCGACCTACCCGACCGGGCTCTATTCCGAGTTTGCGAAAGCGCAAAGAAACAAGATCATCGACGACGAGGCACTGCGCGCTGTTGCTGCCGACAAAGCAAGCAAATCAATCGGTCCTCTCGCGGCGCTGTCGCCGGACCAGAGCGCATCAAAGTCCGATCTGCCGCTCGCAGTCGGCGACATTCCGCGCCAGCTGCAACTCGAACTACGCCGCGTCGGCTGCAACACCAGTTCCATCACCGACACGTGGACGCCCGCCGCACAGAAATCGATGGAGCTGTTCAACAAATACGCCGGGATGAAGCTCGAAGTAAAAGTCGCAAGCACCGATTCACTCGACGCCATCAAGAGCAGGTCCGGCCGCATCTGCCCGCTGACCTGCGAGCAGGGCTATCAGGTCGATGGAGATCGCTGCACCCGGATCACTTGTAAGGCAGGCTATGAAGTCGGTGACGACAATACATGTCAGCGCATCGAAGTGAGAAAGCCGCAACAGCCGGTTGCGAGGCAGGACCGCAGTCCACCGCCGCGACGCACCTATTCTTCGGGGGGTGGCGGACCTACGCCAACCGCGCCTCTCGATTGCAACGGGCCGATGGGTTTTGCGAATTGCGTGGCGCATAACCTCGCCAAGAACAGCCACTAAGGCATCGCGCGCGGTTAACTTCGCTCGAACCGCCTGTCAAATCGATTGACTATCGGTTTGATGCGCGACAGCTCATAGCGCGGCCCATCAAGGACGAGGACGACAACCTAGGTTTGAACTCATCGGTTCTGCGGCCGTTGCGAACAACCTTATTGAATCTGCCTGCATCATCTGCGTTCAGCGGCGGCGATTATTTCTCAAACATCTTTGCGGATTTTGGAGGAGTAAATATGAATCGCTCAATTTTAATCCCGATACTATTTATTGCATCAATTTCGTCCGCCTCGGCAGAAGGCATGCAGTTCGAATTCAATTGGCAGCTGCGTATCGGGTGCGACGGACCCACCGTCGCTTTCCCGATCCGTAACTGGCCCGCTGAAGTAAACGGAAAAGCCTCGCTGCGGCCCAATCGATCGACGTCGATGGAGGTCAACATGTCGGGCCTCGGCATCCCAAAGGGAGAGATACGATGGGACGGTCAGCTCGGCCGCCCGACCACGACAGCGGGTGGAGTGGCTGAATTGCGCGTCGCAGGCCCGCAGACTTTGCGCGCCACTTGGCGGCAGCCTAACAACGATATTGTTATGGAGCTTACTGCCGATAAGGAATCTTGCACGATGTCGGTAAGCGCACGTCTTCACCCCGGCAAACCGTTTTATACACTCTACAACGGTCGCAACTATGAGAACTGCCCGGAATTTCGTGTCGTTCAGACAACGTGCAAAGCCTACTGAAAACGAGAGCCCGGCGATCCTGAACAAAAGCAATCTCGGCTCCGACCGAACCTAGGCGAAGGCGAACCGAAAATATGCTCGTTTGAAGTTTGGTGCGCTCGGAGGGACTCGAACCCCCACGATTTTACTCACTGCCACCTCAAGGCAGCGCGTCTACCAATTCCGCCACGAGCGCAGATGCGTGGACCCGGATTCGTCTCCGGGCCGGAACGATGGCGCGGATGTAACAAATTGGGATTGGGGGGACAAGGCCTGCAAACAGGCCCGAAAACTAGCGGTGATCCGGCGTTTTCGGCAGCATTTGCTTGACTTCGACGGCGATGCGATTGCGGTTCACGACCACTACGCCGCTCGCCACCGGCAAGTTGTTCGCCAGCACCTTGACCTCATCCTGTTCGGTCGCGTCGAGTTCGATGATCGCGCCAC
>JAFKKP010000303.1 GCA_017305515.1 Hyphomicrobiales bacterium | reverse complement strand
GCCACGCCAGCCGAAGCCGCGCGCGATGCGGATGCGGTTGTCAGCGTCGTGGTCAACGCCGCGCAAACCGAGGCGATCCTGTTCGGCCCGAACGGCGTGGCCGAGACGCTGGCGAAGGGCGCAGTCTTCATCTCATCGGCAACGATGGACCCCGATGTCGCGCGTCGTCTGGCGAAACAGCTGGAAGCGACCGGACGCCATTATCTCGACGCGCCGATCAGCGGCGGAGCGCAGCGTGCCGCGCAAGGCGAACTGACAATTCTGGCATCCGGCAGCGACGCGGCCTTCGCCAAGGCGAAGCCCGCACTCGATGTGATGTCGGCGAAACTCTACGAACTCGGCAAGGAGCCGGGGCAGGGTGCGGCTTTCAAGATGATTAATCAGTTGCTGGCCGGCGTGCATATCGCAGCCGCCAGCGAGGCCATCGCTTTCGCAGCCAGACAGGGTCTCGATATTCGCAAAGTTTACGAAGTCATCACCGCCTCGGCAGGCAATTCGTGGATGTTCGAGAACCGCATGGTGCATGTGCTCGACGGCGATTACGCGCCGCGCAGCGCCGTCGATATTTTCGTCAAGGATCTCGGCATCATTCAGGACATGGCGCGCAACGCGAAATTCCCGGTGCCGGTTTCCGCAGCAGCGTTACAGATGTTTTTGATGACATCTGCTGCCGGAATGGGCCGCGACGACGATGCATCGGTCGCGCGCATGTATGCGCGCGTGACGAATACGAAATTGCCGGGCGACAAATAACGGGAATCGATCATGCCGCGTTTTGCCGCCAATCTCTCGATGATGTTCACTGAAGTGCCGTTCCTCGACCGCTTTGCGGCGGCGGCGGATGCGGGCTTCGACGCTGTCGAATTTCTGTTCCCTTACGATTTTGCGGCGGACGATGTCGGCGAGCGGCTGCATCGTAACGGTCTGACGCAGGCGTTGTTCAATCTTTTCCCAGGCAACTGGGAAAAAGGCGAGCGCGGCTTTGCTGCTCGTCCCGATCATTTTGAAGAGTTGAAGGCGAGTGTGCAGAAAGCTCTGCCATATGCCGCAGCAACCGGCGTCAAACGCCTGCACCTGATGGCGGGGATTGCCGATCGCCGCGACGACAAAAACGTCGCTTCATTCCGTCGCGCGGTGGCATGGACGGCGGAGACGCTGGTGAAACATAATCTCGATGTCGTGATCGAACCCATCAATCCGCGCGACGTACCGGAATATTTTCTCAACGACTTCGATTTCGCGACGGACCTCATCGAGGATATGAAGCTGCCGAATCTGAAATTGCAGTTCGACGTCTATCACCGTCAGATCGTGCACGGCGACGTGACGATGGCGCTTCGTGCCATGATGCCGCTGATCGGTCATATTCAGATCGCAAGCGTGCCTTCGCGCAACGAACCCGCGGGCGAGGAACTGAACTATCCATTTTTGTTCGACGAGCTCGATCGTCTCGGTTATCGCGGTTTCGTCGGCTGCGAATATCGGCCAAAAGGAAAGACGACGGACGGCCTCGGCTGGTTCAAGCCTTATGCAAAGGCCAAAGCCGGAGCGCGCGCGTGACGCTGGCGCTCGGATGCATCGCCGACGACTATACCGGCGCGTCCGATCTCGCCAACACGCTGACGCGCTGCGGATTGCGCACGGTGCAGACCATCGGGGTGCCGGACGATGCGCTGGACTTGCCCGATGTCGATGCCGTCGTGGTCTCGCTCAAGAGTCGCTCGATTGAGGCAAGCGAGGCCGTCACGAAATCGCACGCCGCCGACCGCTGGCTGCGCGGCCACGGCGCGGCGCATGTTCTTTTCAAGATTTGCTCGACCTTCGATTCAACTGACGCAGGAAACATCGGTCCGGTCATGGATGCGTTGCGCGACGAGTCCGGCGATGCCATCGTGCTGGTGACGCCGGCGTTTCCCGGAACAGGCCGCACGGTGTTTCAGGGTAATCTCTTTGTCGGCTCGGTGCCGCTCAATGAAAGTCCGCTGAAGGATCATCCGCTCAACCCGATGCACGATTCCAATCTCGTGCGCGTGCTGGCGCGACAGAGCAGGGCAAAGATCGGGCTGATCGATCTCGCGACTGTTGCGCGCGGACCAGACGCAATCCGCAGCCGCCTGAGCGAACTTGCGTTGAGCGGAAATGGCGCGGCAATCGCCGATGCGGTGTTCGATCCCGACCTCGAAATCATCGGGCAGGTCGCCATCGCGAATCGCCTGTCTGTCGGCGCTTCGGGAATGGGACTGGGTCTCGCGCGCGCTATCGTTGCGTCGAACGGCAATAAGGTGAACGCGTCCGCAAGCGATGCCAAGCCGGTCGGCGGCCCCGTCGTGTGTCTTGCCGGAAGCTGTTCGCAGGCCACGCTTGCGCAGATTGCGGAAGCGGAAAAATCGATGCCCGTGCTGCGTCTCGATCCGGAAAAAATTGTCACTGGCAACACCGAAGTGGAGCGCGCGCTCGATTGGGCGCGTGCGCATATCGCGGACAAGCCGGTTCTGATCGCGAGCAGTTCGACGCCGGAGCAGGTTTCTGCGCTTCAGAAAAAACACGGCCGCGACAAGGCCGGTCATGCCATCGAGCAGGCGATGGCGGCGATCTGCGAGCGGCTGGTGGATGCGGGTGTGCGGCGGATGGTGATTGCCGGCGGTGAAACTTCTGGCGCAGTCGTCGACCGTCTCGGGATTCCAGGATTTCTTGTCGGGGCGGAAATTGCGCCGGGCGTTCCCGCGCTGCGGGCGGTCGGCTGGCCGCGCGGCAATGCTGTGATGGCGCTAAAGTCCGGCAATTTCGGCGGACCGGATTTCTTTAACGACGCGATACGTCTGATGCCGTGAACCCGCCGCCCGGTGGTTGAGCATTGCATGCCCGCCGTTAGAGCTTGATCGTGCTCAAGTCAGATGGTCTCCTTGCGCGTAGACCACCGAGGCTGTCGCAACGTGTCTATCACCGTCGCTCTGCATCACGTCACCCATTATCGATATGACCAACCCGTCAATCTGGGGCCGCATGTGGTCCGGCTGCGGCCGGCACCGCATGCGCGAACGCGTGTCTCGGCCTATTCGCTGAAGGTCTCGCCGGAAAAACATTTCGTCAACTGGCAGCAGGATCCGCAGGGAAACTGGCTGGCGCGATTCGTCTTTCCTGAGCCGACGCGCGAATTCAAGGTCGAGGTCGATTTCATCGCCGATATGGCGGTGGTCAATCCGTTCGATTTTTTCGTCGAGCCTTACGCCGAGAAATTTCCGTTTGCTTATCCGCCCGATCTTGCCGCTGAACTTGCGCCTTATCTTGTGACCGAGCCGGTCACGCCGCTGTTTGCGGACTATCTTGCATCGATTCCGCGGCAAGCACCGAACACGGTCAATTTTCTCGTCGAACTGAACGCGAAGCTGCGCGAAAAAATTAAATACATCGTCCGCATGGAGCCCGGTGTGTGGACGCCGGAAGAAACGTTGAAAGCGGGTTCGGGGTCGTGCCGCGATTCCGCATGGCTGTTGATCCAGACGCTGCGGCAGCTCGGTTTGGCGGCTCGATTTGTCTCCGGCTATCTGATTCAACTCGTGCCGGACATCGATCCGTTGGACGGGCCGCGCGAGGTCGAAGCGGACTTCACCGATCTGCATGCGTGGGCGGAAGTTTATCTCCCCGGCGCAGGCTGGATCGGCTTCGACGTGACGTCGGGCATGCTGACGGGTGAAGGGCATATTCCTGTCGCGGCGACACCGCATTACCGGACAGCCGCGCCGATTACCGGCGGCGTGAGCGGCGGAAAGGCGGAATTTGGATTCGAGATGAATGTGAGGCGCATCAACGAGGCGCCGCGCATCACGAGGCCATTCTCGGATGAATCGTGGAAGCGTCTCGACGCGCTCGGCGAAAGGGTCGATGCCGATCTGAAAGCGGACGACGTTCGCCTTACGATGGGGGGTGAGCCGACATTTGTGTCGATTGACGATTTCGAATCGGCGGAATGGAACACTGCGGCGATCGGCCCGGCGAAGCGCGTCGCCGCCGATCAATTGATCCGCCGTCTTCGCACGCGCTTCGCGCCTGGCGGTCTGCTGCATTTCGGACAGGGCAAATGGTATCCCGGCGAAAGCCTGCCGCGCTGGGCGTTCGGACTCTATTGGCGCAAGGACGGCGTGCCGATCTGGCGCAATGGCGATCTGATCGCGCCGATGGACGGCTCTCACGACGCGAAGATCGAACAGGCGGAAAAATTCACGACCGGCATCGCATCGAAGCTCGGCCTGAATCCACAATACGTTCTGCCGGCCTTTGAGGACGAAGCGTACTGGCGCGCCAGAGAAAAGGAGCTCCCTCTCAACGCCGATCCGGACGATTCGAAAATCGCCGATCCCGATGAGCGCGCGCGGATGGCGAGAGTCTTTCAGCGCGGACTGGATGTGCCACACGGTTATGTGCTGCCGCTGCAACGGCATGCCAAAGCAAACCGCTGGCGTAGTGAAAGGTGGCGGCTGCGGCGCGGAAATCTGTTTCTGATCCCCGGAGATTCACCGCTCGGCCTTCGATTGCCGATGAATTCCTTGGAGCACATTCCACCCGACGAATATCCCTACATCGTCGAGCGAGACCCGACTGAGCCGCGCGAGGAGCTTTCGGCAGCGAAACGCCGTTCGGAGGAGGCGGCCGAAGACCTCGGTCCCGTTCGCACCGCGCTGGCGATTGAAATTCGCGATGGCATTCTCTGCGCGTTCATGCCGCCGGTGGAAAATCTCGAAGATTATCTTGAACTGATTGCCGCCGTTGAATCGGCGGCAGAAGAGGCAAAACTTCAGATTCACGTCGAAGGCTACGCGCCGCCCTACGATCCGCGCGTCGAGGTCATCAAGGTGACGCCCGATCCCGGCGTGATCGAAATCAATGTGCACCCGGCAGTTGACTGGCGCGGCGTCGTCGATGCCACGACGGCCTTCTATCGCGAGGCGGCGCATGTGCGGCTCGGTGCCAGCAAGTTTCTGACCGACGGCCGCCACACCGGGACTGGCGGCGGCAATCATGTGGTTGTCGGCGGCGCAACGCCGGCCGGCTCGCCATTTCTTCGCAGACCCGACCTTCTGAAAAGCGTCGTGCTGTATTGGCAGCGTCATCCGTCGCTGTCCTATCTGTTTTCCGGAATGTTCGTCGGGCCGACCAGTCAGGCGCCGCGCATCGATGAAGCGCGTCACGATGCGCTTTACGAACTTGAAATCGGAATGGCGCAGATTCCGCCCCGTGACGAGACAGCTCCGTTGTGGCTGATCGATCGCGTATTTCGTCATCTGCTCGTGGACATCACCGGCAACACGCACCGCGCTGAAATCTGCATCGACAAACTTTATTCGCCGGACAGCCCGACGGGACGGCTTGGGCTTGTGGAATTTCGCGCGCTTGAAATGCCGCCCGATGCGCGCATGAGTCTGGCGCAGCAGCTCATCGTCCGCGCACTGCTCGCGAAATTCTGGCGCGAGCCTCAGAGCGGAAATTTCGTGCGCTGGGGCACAAGTTTGCACGACCGCTTCATGCTGCCGCATTTCATCTGGCAAGATTTCAGGGACGTCCTGAACGATCTCGGGCAGTCCGGTTACGATTTCGAGCCGGAGTGGTACGAAGCGCAGCTTGAATTCCGTTTTCCGGTGTTCGGCCGTGTTCAGCACGGCGGCGTATCGTTCGAACTGCGTCAAGCGCTGGAGCCGTGGCACGTGCTCGGCGAGGAAAGCTCAGCCGGTGGTACGGCGCGGCATGTCGATTCCTCGGTCGAGCGGTTGCAGGTCAGGGTCGAGAATTTTGTCGAAGGCCGGCACATCGTCACCTGTAACGGACGCCGCATGCCGATGACGAGTACGGGAAAGGCAGGCGAAGCGATCGCAGGCGTGCGCTTCAAGGCGTGGCAACCGGCATCGGGTCTTCATCCAACGATTCCCGTTCACGCGCCGCTGACGTTCGACATTGTCGACACATGGAACGGCCGCTCGCTCGGCGGCTGCGTGTATCATGTCGGGCATCCGGGCGGGCGCAGCTACGACACGCGTCCGGTGAACTCGTATGAGGCTGAAGCGCGCCGCCGTGCGAGGTTCCAGGACCACGGCCATTCGCCCGGCAGTGCCGAAGTGCCGATCGAGGAGCGTTCGCTGGAATTTCCGCTGACGCTCGATCTGCGGACGGTAGCGGCTAAAAAGCTCTAAATTCCAAAGTTTTAAATCAGAACGATACACGCCTGTACTTGAGCAGAAGGCAGCGTTCGCGCCGCCGATACGATTTGGTGCCACAAAATCAGCCATAAAATAATTTGTCCTGGCAGAAAGAGGCAGCATCCTGTCACTTGACGAGTTCTAAAAAAGAACTGTAGCTTGTCCTCAACGACGGTCGAAAAAGGCCGCTTGCAAAACAACGTGTGAAAGTCGGCAGCGGCAAAGCCGTGCTGAGCGATCGCTTCAAGGGGAGAACGGCATGCTCAAGAAACTCAAATTTGCTTTGCCATTGGCGTTACTGCTGGCGTCTCCGGCGATGGCCGAGAACGCGCCAGGCGTTACTGCGACCGAGATCAAGGTCGGCGGCGTCTTCCCGTTCAGCGGTCCCGCATCGGTGATCGGTCTGGTCGGGCGCGGCGTGCTGGCCTATGTGCAGTCGGTCAACGACCGCGGCGGCATTAACGGCCGCAAGATCAACTACATCGCCTATGACGACGCCTATGCGCCGCCGAAAGCTGTCGAGCACGTCCGCAAACTCGTGGAAGGCGACGAAGTCGCTTTTATGTTCGGGCAACTCGGTACGCCGGGAAATACGGCAGTCGCGAAATATCTGATCGGCAAGGGCGTGCCTGCCATCGGCATCGTCAGCGGCTCCAACAAGTTCACCAACACCACCGACTATCCACTGACGACGACAAGTCTCGTCAGCTTCGACACCGAGGGAAAGATTTACGCGAAGTATCTCAACAAGACTCTGCCGGGAAAAAAATACGCGATCCTCTATCAGAACGACGATCTTGGCAAAGACTACGTCAACGCGTTCAAAGCCAACATGCGTGACGAATTCGACAAGCGCGTCACGGTTGCCGCTTACGAGATCGCGGACCCCACGGTGGACTCGCAGGTCGTCAATCTCAAAGCGTCGGGCGCCGAAGCATTGCTCGTTGCCGGTACGCCCAAGTTTGCGGCGCAGGCGATCCGCAAGGCCGACGAGATCGGATGGAAGCCGCTTTTGATCGTCAACTATCCGTCAAGCTCAGTCGGCGGCACGTTGAAGCCGGCCGGGCTCGACAAATCGGTCGGTGTCGTTGCCGGCACGATGACGAAAGATCCGACCGATACCAAATGGGACAACGACCCCGGCATGAAGGCTTTCCGGGTTTTTGTCGATAAATACATGCCCGGTATCGACATCTCCGATACCAACTACATCTTCGGGTATACGCAGGGCATGATCCTCGAACAGATCCTCAAGCAATGCGGTGACGATCTGTCGCGCGAAAACATTCTCAAGCAGGCGAAGAACGTCAAGGATCTGGTGCTGCCAACGGCGCTGCCGGGCGTCGTCGTCAATACGAGCCAGGCTGTCAATCAAGACTTCACGCAGATGCGACTTCAGCGTTGGACCGGCACGAGCTGGGACCAGTTCAGCGACGTGCTCGATGCAAAATCGGAATAGCGATTGACGGAGATTCACCAAATCCGGCCGGCGTTTCTCGCGAAGCGCCGGCTGTTTTGCACCTGTTTATTCTGGGAGAGATGACGTGAAAGGTCTGATGCAGAACCAGCCGTTGCTGCTGTCGTCGCTGTTGCAGTTTGCGGATCGCTTTCACGCGAAGACGGAAATCGTCTCCCGCACCGTCGAGGGTCCGATCCATCGCTATACTTACGGGGATGCCGCTCGACGGACGCGCCAGCTCGCAAGTGCGCTTCAGCGTTTCGGAATCAAGCAGAGCGATCGCGTCGCGACGCTTGCCTGGAATAATTACCGCCATTTTGAAATTGAACACGGTGTCACCGGTCTCGGTGCAGTGTGGCACGCGATCAATCCGCGGCTGATCCACACGCAGATAGCCTACATCGCAAATCACGCCGAAGACCGCGTGCTGTTCTTCGAGAGCACGTTTCTGCCGATGGTGGAGAAACTCGCGGCGGAATTGAAGACCGTGAGGCTGTTCGTGTTGATGGCGGATCGCGCATCGATGCCAGCAAAGAGCGTCATCGGGAATCTTCAGTGCTATGAGGATTTCCTCAAGACGGGGGATCCCGATTTCACATGGCCCGTGTTCGACGAGTTGTCGGCATCGTCGCTGTTCTACACATCGGGTACGACCGGAAATCCAAAGGGCGTGCTTTATTCTCATCGTTCGGACGTGCTGCACTGTCTGTCGATCAGCGGCGCCTATTCGATGGGATTTACGGCGAACGACACGATCCTGCCGATGACGCCGATGTTTCATGCCAATGGCGCCTGGGGCTTCACGCATGCAGCTCCGATGGTCGGCGCGAAACTTGTGCTGCCGGGTCCGATGCTCGATGCCGTCAGCGTGGCGGAATTGATTTTCAACGAGGGCGTCACCGTTACGGCAGGCGTGCCGACGCTCTACACAAAACTGCTTCAGGAGTTGCAGCAGCAGAACCGAGGTGCCGGATTGCTGAAACGGATCGTCGTTGCAGGCTCCGCGCCCGCGCCGAGCATGATGGAAGGGTTCGAGCGGCTCGGCGTGTCGGTCAACCATGTGTGGGGGATGACCGAGACCAGCCCGTGCGGAACGTCGCCGCAGCCTTCGCGCCGCATGGCGCGGCAACCGGCGAAGGCGCAGCTCGCGCGCAAGACGATGCAGGGCCAGCCGATTTACGGCGTCGACATCAAGGTTGCCGACGAGAATGGCGCAGAGATGCCGCGCGACGGAAAATCGAGCGGACGGTTGATGGTGCGTGGTCCCTGGATTCTCAGCGGTTATTATCGCGAGGAAAAACCGCTGTTGGAAGGCGGTTGGTTCAACACCGGCGATCTCGCGGTGATCGACGACGACAATTACGTCCAGCTCACCGATCGCGCGAAGGATGTCATCAAATCGGGCGGAGAGTGGATTAGTTCGATCGATGTGGAGAATCTCGCGGCGGGCTGTCCCGGCGTCGCGGAGGCATCCGTGATCGGCGTGCCGCATCCGAAATGGGAAGAGCGGCCGCTCCTGGTCATAGTGCCGTCGCCGTCGAAACCGGCAACCGCAAAGGAGATTCTCAAATTTCTCGACGGCAAGATCGCGAAGTGGTGGATGCCGGACGACGTCGTGTTCGTCGAGGCGCTCACCTATGGCGCGACGGGCAAGGTGCAGAAAATGGAGTTGCGCCGCCGTTTCTCAGGTCACTACACGGCGCAGAAAAGTGCGTAGCGGTCAGCTCACGCAGAGGCGCGCCTTCGCGTTCTCAGGCAGCGCGGGTGCGGGCCTTTGCCTTGGCGGATTTGGCTTTGACTTCGCTCGGCGGACGCGCGCCGGGTCCGGGATGAACATGGACGTGCTTGGCATGCAGAGGATCGCCGCACTCCGAACAGATCATCACAGGATTGAAATGCTTGCCGCAGTTCTGATGCTCGTGAAGCAGCGGGCGGCCGCGCTCATCGACCATGTGGGTATCGCCCCAGTGAACGATTGCCATCATCACCGGATAAAGGTCGAGACCTTTCTGCGTAAGGATGTATTCAAATCGCTTCGGAGATTCCTGATAGGGGATACGACGGAGCACGCCGAGACGCACGAGCTTCTTCAGCCGCTCGGCAAGCAGATGGCGGGTAATTCCCAGCGCCGACTGGAAGCCTTCAAAGCGGCGCGTCCGCAGAAAACATTCGCGCAGAATGAGCAGGGTCCAGCGGTCGCCAATCACTCCGATGGTGCGGGCCATCGAGCACGGCTCCTCCTCAAGGGCATCCCATCTCATGCTAGTCTCCATTCGCGGACGTGCGGCGACTCTGGCCGCGACCGCATTCTAAATAGGTACCAAGTCCCGCGAAAGCCTAAGGCCAAGCGGCTCATTGGGGATAATGGTATCAGAAAGCCTTCAGAATTGACAGTTCAATTTTAGAACTATAGGACAGTCAAGCGCAACGAACGCCGGAATTGGCAAGTTCAGAAAGCTCGGTCAACGATCAGATTTTTGAGGAGATGTCGGGTGGCAAGTCCCTTGAAGGCAGAGTTCCAGTTCGATTTCGGCAGCCCGAACGCCTATCTGGCGGAAGTCGCGCTTCCGGGCATCGAGAAGCGAACCGGCGTGAAGTTCGACTATGTGCCGGTGCTTCTCGGCGGCATCTACAAGGCGACCGGCAACATGTCGCCGTTCGATTCGCTTCGCGGCATCAAGAACAAGCCGGAATATAACCAGCTCGAGACGCAGCGTTTCATCAAGAAGTACAGCATCACGAAATTCAAGATGAATCCGTTCTTTCCGGTCAACACGCTGATGCTGATGCGCGGCGCGGTGGCGGCGAAGATGGAAGGCATGTTCGAGCCGTATTTCCGCGCCGCCTATCATCACATGTGGGAAGACCCGAAGAAGATGGACGACGTCGAGACGTTCAAGGCGGCGTTCAAGTCGTCGGGCATCGATGTCGACAAGCTGTTCGCGCGCGCGCAGCAGGACGACGTGAAGAAGAAATTGATCGACGACACCACGGATGCCGTCAATCGCGGCGCGTTCGGATCGCCAACCTTCTTCGTCGGCAAGGAAATGTTCTTCGGCAAGGATCAGGTGCGCGACGTGGAAGAATCCATCGTCGAGCAGTTGGGCGGCGCAAAAGCCAAATCGGCCTGAACCCTTTCGGCAAAACAAAACGTCTCCAGGAGAAGCGTCATGTCAGGCCCGCTCAGCGGCGTTCGCGTTCTGGATTTGACGGCCGTCGTGTCCGGCCCTTACGCCACGATGTTTCTGGCGGATCAGGGCGCGGACGTTCTCAAGATCGAGCCGATCGGCGGCGACGGCACGCGGCGCAGCCGGGCGCTGATCGACGCGGCAGGCGAATTCTCTGCGTTGTTCGTGTCATGCAATCGCGGTAAGCGTTCACTGTCGATCGACATCAAGAGCGACGTCGGACGCGAGGTGCTGGCCAAGCTCGCGGCGCAGGCGGACGTGCTGGTGCAGAATTTCCGTCCCGGTACCATGGAACGGCTCGGCCTTGGGCATAAGGAACTGCGCGAGAAATATCCGCGGCTGATCTATGTCTCGATCTCGGGCGTCGGCGATTCCGGCCCTTACATGAAGAAGCGCGTTTACGATCCGATCGTGCAGGCGCTGTCCGGCTTTGCGGATATTCAGGCGCAGCCTGTCACCAATCGCCCGCAAATGATCCGCACCATCGTCTGCGACAAGACGACGTCGGTCTTCACTGCACAGGCCGTGTCATCTGCGCTGTATGCGCGTGAGAAGACGGGCAAGGGCGATTACATCCAGGTCGCAATGCTCGACACCATGATCTCGTATCTGTGGCCGGAAGGCATGATGCAATACACGGTGATCGGAAAAGAGCAGGGCGCAGCAGATCCTAAGGACCGTCCCGACCTCGTGTTTCAGACATCGGACGGCTACGTCACCTGCGGCACGATCTCGGATTCGGAGTGGCAGGGCTTCTGCAAGGCGACCGGCGATCCGGAGCTTATCAAGGATGAACGCTTCGCCACGCCGACCGCGCGCTTCGTCAATGCAACGGAACGCATCAACACGATGCAGGATTATATCCGCAAGCACACCACGGCCGAATGGCTGAAGCGGTTCGATGCCTGCGATGTGCCGTGCGCGCCGATCCTGCGGCGCGGAGAGATCGTCGACAATGAGCAGGTCGTGGCACGCGGCCTGATCGAGGAACTGGATCAGCCGACGGTTGGCAAGGTTCGTCAGCCGAAGCCTGCGGCCATCTTTGAAGTCAACGCGGCCAAGATCGGCGGACCGGCGCCGCGCGTCGGCGAACATTCGCGCACGGTATTGCACGACCTCGGCTACAGCGACGCGGCCATCGACAAGATGGTTGCCGACAAAAGCGTGCGTATCGCCAAGGCGAGCTGAGGTGCGGCCGCGCGGCATTTTCGTCCAAAATGACGCTGCCCGACACCTTAAAACCCGGTTTTCCGGCTTGAAATCAATCGGTTGTACAGCCCGCTTGTCTTGATTTGCCCGAACGGCAACTGTAACGCCAACGCGACGGAATCGGCGTGACCAGTTTCAAGGTGCTGACATCGGCATGAGCGCGATCGACAAATATATTGTGCGCATCACGCTGCAGGCGTTTTTCATGGTGCTCGTCTCGCTGACGGGCATCATCTGGATCACGCAGGCGTTGCGCGGCCTCGACCTGATGACGAGCCAGGGCCAGACCATCCTCGTCTTTCTCGGTGTTACCGGATTGGCGATTCCCTTGCTGGCGATGATTATCGCGCCGATCGCGCTGTTGATCGCCGTGATGTACACCCTCAATCGTCTGGCGACGGAGTCCGAGATTATCGTGATGAACGCGGCGGGCTTGTCGCCTGGCCGCTTTCTGCGCCCATTCTTGATCGCGACTTTCCTTATCAGTCTCTTTGTCGCTTTCCTGTCGCTCTACCTTGCGCCGCAATGCATGCGCGATCTGAAACGCTGGCAGGCCGAAATCGGCGCCGATGTTCTCACCAATATTCTGCGGCCCGGCGAGTTCGCCAAATTGGGCGCGCTGACGATCCGCATTTCTGCACGTCTGCCCGGCGGTGTGCTCACTGGAATCTTCATCGACGATCAGCGCAATCCGGCCGAACGCATCGACATCATCGCCGAGCGCGGCGTGGTACAGAAAAACGAGCGCGGCTCGCTGCTGGTGCTTCAGGATGGTAATTTCCAGCGATATGAAACCGGCAAGCGCGATCCTGCTCTCGTTGCATTCAAGAGCTATGCATTCGACCTGTCGCAGTTTTCCAACGTGGCGCAGAACTTGACTTACGGCACGCGCGAACGCACGACATGGGATCTGCTGTTTCCCGATCCGAACGATGCTGCCGTCAATGCGGCGCCCGGTGCGTATCGCGCCGAACTCCACGACCGGTTCCTGGGGCCGATCTATCCGTTCGTCTTCGTGTTGGTGGCCTTCGCGATTCTCGGCCCTGCGCGCACCACGCGCCAGACGCGCAATTTTGCCATCGCCGTGCTGATCGTCGCCATCCTGACGGTGCGCATCGCCGGGTTCGGCCTGTCGACCGTTTCCGCCGCGATACCGGGGGCGATTGTCGCGCAATATCTGCTAATGGCGTTGACCTGCGCGGTCAGTGTCGTGCTTATCATGCGCGGACTTGTGATCGATACGCCGACGCGGCTTCTGGATCTCGGCCGTGGAATCATGTCGCGGCTGAACGCGCTGCGGCCAGTATAAAGAAAAGGCTTTTGGGAATGTCCGGAAAAACTGCGCTGATTACGGGAATCACCGGACAGGATGGCGCGTATCTCGCCGAGTTGCTGCTGTCGAAGGGTTATTCCGTCCACGGCATCAAGCGGCGCACATCGCTGTTCAACACCGACCGCATCGATCATCTTTATCACGATCCGCACGACAAGGGTTATGACCTGACCCTTCACCATGGCGATCTTACGGATTCATCGAGCTTGATCCGCATCGTGCAGGAAGTGCAGCCGGATGAGATCTATAATCTCGCCGCCCAAAGCCATGTCGCGGTGTCGTTCGAGGAGCCGGAATATACCGCGAACTCCGACGCGCTCGGCACGCTGCGCATTCTCGAAGCGATCCGCATTCTCAATCTTGAGAAGAAGACGAAGTTCTATCAGGCCTCGACATCTGAGCTTTATGGCCTCGTGCAGGAAGTGCCGCAGAAGGAAACGACGCCGTTCTATCCGCGCTCGCCTTATGCAGTGGCCAAGCTCTATGCATACTGGATAACTGTGAACTACCGCGAGGCGTACAACATGTTCGCCTGCAACGGCATTCTGTTCAATCACGAGTCGCCGGTGCGCGGCGAAACGTTCGTCACCCGCAAGATCACGCGCGCGATGGCGCGCATCAAGCTCGGGCTTCAGGAGAAGCTCTATCTCGGCAATCTCAACGCGCTGCGCGACTGGGGCCACGCCCGCGATTACGTCGAAATGCAGTGGCGGATGTTGCAGCAGGATAAGCCGGAAGATTTCGTGATCGCGACCGGCAAGCAGCATTCGGTGCGTCAGTTCGTCGAATTCGCCGCACAGGAAGTCGGCATTTCGCTGCGCTGGGAAGGCGAGGGCGTCAACGAAAAAGGTTTTGACGCGAAGTCCGGCCGCTGCCTCGTCGAAGTGGATGAGCGTTACTTCCGTCCGGCGGAAGTCGAAACGCTGCTGGGCGATCCGACCAAGGCATTCCAGAAATTGGGCTGGAAACCCACCACGTCGTTCAGCGACATGGTCAAGGAAATGGTGCGGGAAGATCTGAACGAGGCGCAGCGCGACGAACTCGTCAAGCAGCACGGCTTCAAATATTTCAACTACAACGAATAACTAACCCGGACGCTTGATCGGCTCGCCCGGCGCGGGCGGTACATTCGCCGCAGCACTGCGCTGATAGGCGGGTCGCGCCCGCATACGTTCGAGATAGGGATGCGCGTTGTCGCAAATGCCGACGCCGTAAGCGATGGCCCAGTCCAGACAGGTCGTCAGCAGAATGTCGGCGCTGGTGAATCTGTCGCCCATCAAATGCGTCCGGCCGTCCGATAGCGCGACCTCGACGTGCCGCAACTGCTGGCGGAAATACTCGCCGGCCTGCGCCACGACTTCAGGCGCGATGCCATAAAGAGGCCCGAGCGCGTCGGCGCGGTGGCGGCGCATCACATAGAGGCTCGTTGAATCAAGCTCGGTGACGATGAAGAAGCACCATTCAAGCCACGCAGCATAGTCGCGCTGGCTTTCCGGAATCAGCGCCTTGTCCGGCGCGGAGTAGGTGCGTGAAAGATAGGCGACAATGGCGGCGCTTTCGCCGATAGAGAAATCGCCGTCCTGAAGCAGCGGCACCTTCTGGCGCGGATTGAGCTTGGTGTATTCGGCGGTTTTGGTTTCGCCGGTGCGCGGGCCGATTGCCTGCGTGGTGTATTTCAATCCGAGTTCATGCAAAGCCCAATGCGGCCGCACCGTGCGGCTGGTCCCGACGCCCCACAATGTCAGATCGGGTTCGGCCATTCACCAGGTCTCCACGGACGGCCGCAGATCGAGTTCGAACGTCCAGCCGTCCTTGTGCTGGTGATGAGCGAACCAGTAGGCGTCGGCAATCGAACTTGTCTTGGTGAGGCTGTCCGCCGGAATGTCTTTCGCGTCGATGCCCTTCGCAGCCTTCATGCGCTGATGGATCGCCTCGCTGTCCACCGCCGCGTCAATCACAAGATGCACGACGTGAATGTTCTTCGGGCCGAGTTCGCGCGCCATCGCCTGCGCGACCGCACGCAGTCCGAATTTAGCGGCGGCGAATGCGGCAAAACCCTTGCCGCCGCGCATGCTGGCCGTCGCGCCCGTGAACAGGATCGTGCCATGGCCGCGCGCCGTCATGTATTTTGCAGCTTCGCGTCCGACCAGGAATCCTGCGAAGCAGGCCAGCTCCCACGCCTTGAAGAACAGCTTTTCGGTGGTCTCGATCAGCGGCTTGTTGACGTTGGAGCCGGCGTTGAACAGACACACTTCGATGGGGCCGATTTCCTTTTCGACTTTGGCGAACAGGGCCTGCACCTCGGCTTCCTGCCGCGCATCGACGCTGAAGGCGTGCATCGACAGACCTTCGGCGGTCAGTTCATCGACCAGGGCCTGTGATTTTGCCGCTTCGCGACGCGCGATGCAGACCTTGTAGCCGCCTTTGGCGAACCGCCGCGCGACGGCCGAGCCGATGGCATCGCCGGCGCCGACCAGCAAAACTGCGCCTTTTCCCGCCAAGTGCCGCCTCCCGCATATAAGTTCTAATTTGATACTTATAGTTTTATCCTGCGGTTTTGCTATTGTAAACGGGCAGATCATCGAAAGAAACAGTTTTGCAGTATTCAATGCTGCACAGCAAAATCATTCGATTGATCCGACGCGAGCTCGTGCCCTTGACGGGTTCTGAAAAAGAACCATTAGTGGTGGCAGCGTTTGGAGGATGCGGGATGACTGCTGCGGAGTCGTTTGAGGTTGCCGAAATCCTCGCGAGCATTCCACAGCGGTTACATCAGGTCATGGATCGTTATGCGATTCAGACGCCCGATCACCCGGCGCTCGTCGAGGACAACGACGTCTGGTCCTACGGCAAGCTCGCGGAAGCCGTTCCGCAGATTGCATCGGCGCTCCAGTCGCTTGGAATTCGCGCGGGCGACCGCATGATGATCGTCAGCGAAAACTGCATCGCGCTTGCGGGCCTGCTGCTGGCGGCCAGCCGCATCGATGCGTGGGCGATCGTGGTCAATCCGCGTCTTTCGGCGCGCGAACTCGATCAAATTCGGGATCACAGCGGCACGCGGCGAATGTTCTTTACGGCGGGGGTGTCGAATGAAGCGGCGGCGCATGCGACACGCAGCAGTGCGGCGATCATGGACATCGGTCCATTGAGCGGAATCGGGGTCACGGCTTTGAACGAGTCGGCCACCGCCGAACCGGTTGAAAACAGCGCGGCGGAGCAGGTTGCGGTGCTCATCTACACGTCCGGCACCACGGGCACGCCGAAGGGCGTGATGCTGACGCACGAAAACCTCCTGTTCAGCGCCATGACGACGGCGCGCTTCCGCAAGATGGATAGCCGCGACAAGCTCTATGTCGTGCTGCCGATCTCTCACATCGTCGGAATTTCGCTGTTGCTGATGACGTTGATGACGGGCGGCACTGTGCGCCTCGTCAGCAAATACGCCCCTGCATTGCTTGCGAAGGCGCTCGCGGAAGAATCCATCACGATCCTCAACGGCGTACCGGCGACGTATCAACGGCTGCTCGAACACATGACGCTCGCGGGCATCGAAAGGCCGAAAAAAGGACCGCTCCGCCTGATCGGCGTGGCCGGCGCGCCGCTCGATCTCGATCTGAAAACGCGCGTCGAAAAAGAACTCGGTCTTTCGCTTCTGAACGGCTACGGCATCACCGAATGTGCGCCGGGCATTTCCGGCGTGCGGTTCGATTCGCCGCGGGACGATCATTCGGTCGGCAAACTTCTTCCCGGCATCGAGGCGCGCATCGTCGGACGCGACGGCAAGCCGGTCGCGGAGGGTGAGGTGGGCGAGCTTCATGTGCGCGGGCGTAATGTGATGCGCGGTTATTATCGTGCGCCCGATCTGACCGCAAAGGCGATCGATCCCGAAGGCTGGTTCAACACCGGCGATCTCGCGCGCTTCGAGGGCGACTGCATGTTCATCGCGGGCCGCACCAAGGAGATGATTATCCGCTCCGGCTTCAACGTCTATCCGGCGGAAGTGGAGGCGGTATTGAATTCGCACGATGCCGTCGTGCAGTCCGCCGTTGTCGGGCGGCCGGTGGACGGCAACGAGGAAGTCGTCGCCTTTGTGCAGCTTCTGAAAGGCACTAAGGTCACGCCATCCGAGCTGATGGGATTTCTCGGCGACCAACTCACGTCGTACAAAAGGCCATCGCAGATCATCGTGCTCGACGCGTTGCCGGCGACATCCACCGGCAAAATTCTCAAGCACAAGCTCGCCGAATCCCTGCGCGCCTAGATTATTCGGCGGCTTTCAGCACAGGCACGCGATAGGAGCCGTCCGGCGCGAAGAGGGCGTCAACGTCGCGCTGCGATGCCCAAAGCGAAAACGGCGCGGGTCCGCAGACGAACATAAAGTAATCGTAAGCGGCGCGGCGCTCGTTCGACATGATGTAGTGATAGTGCTTGCGCCAGTAGTTGAAGCGCATGCGCTTGAATGTTTCTGGCGTGATCGTCTCCTGAAATGGAATTTGCCACACGGAGGGATTGCATCGCCGGTCGCCGCATTCGATTCCGGCATCTGCAACAGGGTCGAAATCGGTGAAATTCATGAAGTCCTCGCGGGCCTGGCAATCGGTCCACGAAATCGTCGGATCTGTTGCGACAGCGCGGATCGTATCGCGCAGCTTCTGCGCATCCGGATGCATCGCGAAAATCGGCATGATCGAGCCGACGGTGACAACGGCGACATCGGCGCGTCGCGTGCCGAGGTTCGGATCGATGTCCAGCGCGCGCTTGATCGCCGTCAGCGCCAGCATCGCGCCTGCACTATGGCCGACAATCAGAATCTCGTCGGTGTCGCCCGCCTTCACTGATGTCACGATCCGCTCGACGAATGTTTCGACGGACCGGTCGAAGCCGGTCGGCGTACCGCGCGCGAATTCGCGCAGATAAGGCCAGCAATTATTCAACTGATTGACGAACATCGCTTCGGTGATCGGACGAAGCAGCGCGAAGATCGCACCTGAGGCGACCGCTGCTGATGCAATCTGCGCGAGCAGCGGAAAGCCGTTCGATGCAACGATGTGCGCCGCAAGCCACGCGCCCGCAATCGTCAGGCCGAGCCAGAGCAACAGCAGCACCTGCGAGTAGCTGAGAAGGACGCCCATGCGCCAAGACACGCGGAACACGCGCCACAATGAGCCTGCAGCAAGATCGCCTGCGATCCAGCGCAGCGCGCGCGCAATTTGCAGCCAAACCGATTGCGCCAGATTGGTTCTGATCTGGTGTTCGAGTCTCAGAAACTCGTAGCGCGTGGAGACCTGCCAGTTCGGGCCGGAGGTTTCGATGTCCCATCCGGCGATGTCGTCAGAGTTAAATTGAACGTCGGTGAGCGTGCTGTCCACGCTCCAGGTCTTGCGGAAGCGAATCCACTCGCGCTTGAACAGGCGGTAAAAACCGCCGGCGCCCTTCGGTTCATAACCCTCGATGAAGAAAACGCGCCGGCTGTGAACTTGCACTTATTAAAATGTCCCGGTCTCGAATTTCAGGTTCGTTTTGTCTTGGATCGTTTTGTCGAACGCTTCGCCGAACTTTTTTTGGATTTTTTCGGGACTTTCTTGCCTTCCTTGCGGGCTTCCGAAAGTCCGATCGCGATGGCCTGCATGCGACTCGTCACCTTCTTACCCGATCTTCCGCTTCTCAATGTGCCCTTATTGCGTTTTTTCATCGCGCGCTCGACATTCTTCGACGCGGCTTTTGAATATTTACGTGCCATAAGAAATCCTCCGTTGCGTGCCTATGCATAAGCATCGGCGAAACGGCAGGTTCCGCAACAGGTTGCATAATCTAGGGATTGCAGCCGCACGGACACATTGCGCGATATGACGCAACTGCAGGATTTTGAAGGGGAGCGTCTCAGCCGCCGTTCGCAGCCGTCACAATCCAGATCGATCCGGCGAGCGGCACCTGATTGCCGGTGAGACGCGCTGCGAGGGCTGCGCGAATCGATTCAATGGCAGCGTTGGCGAGGGCGGGCGGCTGGTCGGCGATGGCGCGGCTCGCCGGTCCAATCGAGGTCGCGGTTTCCATTGCGGCATCGAGGCCCCTGCCGGTTGCGATATCGAACATAAGGTCGGCGCGTTCGATGGCAATCGACGCGAAGCCTGCGCCGGTGAGAATCCTTTTCACGCGTTCGTCGCTGGCGAATGCGAACGGGCCCGGATCGTCCGGTTTCACCTCGGGAAGTTTCGGTACGTGCTTGTAGGCTTCCTGAAGCGGCAGCATGAACATCGGATTGTCGCGCGGCGTGCGCCAGCAGGCGAAGACAAGCCGTCCGTTTGGACGCAGCGCATTACGCATATTAGTGAACGACGCCGTCGGATCGCCGAAAAACATCACGCCGAAGCGTGAGAACAAGAGATCGGCGCTCAAGGACTTGAAGTCGTAAACCGTAGCGTCCGCCAGCACGAAATCGATGGGCGCGCCGGGCGGGGTGAGTTCACGCGCGCGGCCCAGCATCGGCGATGAAATGTCGAGACCGGTGACGTGTCCCGACGATCCGGTCTTTTGTGCGAGGACAAAAGTCGATGCGCCGCAGCCGCAGCCGATGTCGACGATGCGCTCGCCCGGTTTGATCTTTGCGCGATCGATCAGAATGTCCAGCACGGGTGCAAGCACGAGATCCTGCACCTGCTGCTGCTCGGTCCAGTGTTGGCCGCCTTCGCCGTTCCAGTAGGCAATCTGGTCTGCGTTGCGTTCGTCAACGGCGGGGAGGGTCATGTTCGGCCTCGCGTGTCACCACGCGCGGAACAATACACTCGCATTGACACCGCCGAAACCGAAACCGTTGGACAGGACGTGTTCGATTTGCATCGGCCGCGCCGCGCCGCGCACGAGGTCGATGCCCTCCGCCGCCGCATCCGGATGATCGAGATTGAGCGTCACAGGCGCGATCTGGTCGCGCAGCGCAAGCACCGAATAGATTGCTTCAAGCCCGCCGGCCGCGCCGAGCAGATGACCGGTGGCGGATTTTGTCGAAGTGACGGCAACACCGCCTTCGGTTCCGAACACCGACTTGATTGCCGCCAGTTCGCCGTTGTCACCGACAGGTGTGGAAGTTGCATGCGCATTGAGGTGCTGGACTTCGAGCGGCGAAATTCCAGCCTGACGCAGAGCGAGTTCAATCGCGCGACGCGCGCCGTCGCCGTCTTCCGGCCCCGCCGTCATGTGATAGGCGTCCGATGTCGTTCCGTAACCGACGAGTTCGGCAATCGGGTTTGCGCCGCGGCTCAGGGCATGATCGAGCGTCTCGATAACAAGAACGCCCGCACCTTCGCCCATCACGAAACCGTCGCGATCTTTGTCGAACGGACGCGAGGCTTTGGTCGGCTGATCGTTGAAATTCGTCGAGAGCGCGCGGGCTGCCGCAAATCCGCCGAGGCTGACGCGGTCGATGCAGGCCTCCGCGCCGCCACAGATGGCGACATCAGCTTCACCCGAATGAATCATGCGTGCCGCATCGCCGATGGCCTGCACGCCGGCGGCGCATGCTGTGACCGGCGCGCCGAGCGGGCCCTTGAAGCCGTGACGGATCGCGACCTGTCCGGCGGCGAGATTGACGAGAAATGAAGGCACCGTGAAAGGCGAGAGGCGGCGCACGCCGCGTTCGTCAACGGTTCGCACGGCATCGACAATCGTCGGAAAGCCGCCGATGCCCGACGCGATGATGGTGGCCGTGCGTTCCTTGTCGCGTTCGCTCTGCGGCTTCCAGCCGGACTGCGCAATCGCCTCATCCGCCGCCATCATGGCGAACTGGATGAAGCGATCCATTTTCTTCTGATCCTTGCGCGGAACGGCGCGATCCGGATCGAAACCAGCTTCGGGATCTTCGGCGGCGTCTGGAACTACACCGCAAACCTTCGCAGGCAGGTCGCCGAGGATATTGTCGGACAGCGCACGCAGGCCGGATTGACCGGCCAGAAGCCGCGACCAGTGCGCTTCCACACCGCAGCCGAGCGGCGATACTGCGCCCATGCCGGTGACGACAAGGCGGCGCGTCGAAGGGGTACGCTTGACGTTGTTCATCTCGTCACCATCGGCGCGACAGATGCCGCGCGGGTTGAATCAATGAAGTTTGCGTTCGATGGCGATGGCGGTCGCTTCGCCGCCGCCGATGCACAGTGAAGCAATGCCGCGCTGGACGTTATTTTTTTCCATCGCATGCAGCAGCGTCACGATGATGCGTGCGCCGGTCGCGCCGATCGGATGACCGAGCGCGCAGGCGCCGCCATTGACGTTGAGCCTGTCGCGCGGAATGCCGAGGTCTTTCGCCGCCGCCATCGGCACAACCGCGAAGGCTTCGTTGATCTCGTAAAGATCGACGTCGGACGCTTTCCAGCCGACCTTCTCCAGCAACTTGCGGATCGCCGGGATCGGCGCGGTGGTGAACCAGTCGGGTGCCTGGCTGTGCGTGGAGTGGCCTTTGATCTCGGCGAGGATCGGCAGACCTTCTTTCTCGGCGGTGGAACGGCGCGTCAGAACGAGCGCAGCTGCGCCGTCCGCATTGGCGGAGGAGGCGGCGGGCGTGATCGTGCCATTGGCGCGGAACGCCGGTTTGAGATTCGGAATTTTCGCAGGGTCCACTTTCAACGGATGCTCGTCGTTCTCGACGACGCGCTCGCCGGCTTTTTCCTTCACCTTGATCGGCGCAATTTCCTTCTTGAACGAGCCGTCCTGCACGGCCTTGCGCGCGCGCGTCAAAGTCTCGACGGCATAATCGTCCTGATCCTTGCGTGAGAACTGATAGGCTTCCGCAGCAGCTTCGCCGAAATCGCCCATCGAACGCCCGGTCTCGTAAGCGTCCTCGAGGCCGTCCATCAGCATGTGATCGATGATGCGATCATGGCCGACGCGATAACCGGCGCGCGCCTTTTGCAGCAGATATGGCGCGTTGCTCATGCTCTCCATGCCGCCGGAAACGACGATCTGCGCGGAGCCCGCGTTGATGATGTCGTGTGCGAGCATCGTGGCCTTCATGCCCGAGCCGCAGACCTTGTTGATGGTGGTAGCACCCGTGGCGTCCGGCAGTTTCGCGCCGCGCGCGGCCTGACGGGCAGGCGCCTGGCCTTGTCCGGCCGGCAACACGCAGCCCATGAACACTTCGTCGATTTTGTCCGGCGAGAGTTTTGCGCGTTCGAGGGCCGCGTTGATGGCGTGCGATCCCAACTGATGGGCGCTGAACGGCGACAATTCGCCCTGAAAGCGGCCGAGCGGCGTGCGGACGGCGGAGACGATGACGACGGGATCGGACTGGGACATGAGCATCTCCTGTTACCGGCAGCACTTGAAGCGCAGTTAGATGATAAGTATCATATTAAAACTGACAAGGAATGCAATCGGCCATTCCCAGACTAGTGGCATGAAATTGTGCCGCACAAGCCGCAGCGCGTTTGAAACGCCGATGCGGACGCATGAGATTTTCTTAAGTCACGCATGAGCTATTTGCGCCGATTGACGAAAGCCTGCATCCGTTCCTGCGGCTCGCCGGTCAGATACGCCTTGCCGAACGCCTTGATACTGACATCGACCGATTGAGACAGCGGCAGCTCTTCCCATTGTTTGAGCAGTGCCTTCTGATTGCGCATCGCTTCGGGCGCGCATTCGGCAACCGCTTTCGCCGCCGAATCGATTGCCGCATCGAGTTCGGCGACCGGCACGACCTGTTCGACGAGACCCCAGTTCAGCGCGGTCGGCGCATCGATCGTCGCGGCGGTCAGGATCAGCCAGCGCGCGCGGCCCCAGCCGATCAGTCGCGGCAGCAAGGCCGCATGAATCACGGACGGAATGCCGACCTTCACTTCCGGCATCGCATATTTGGAATCGTCGGACGCGATGCGAAGATCGCAGGCGGCTGCGACTTCAAGCCCGCCGCCGAGACACCAGCCCTGAATGCGCGCGATCACGGGCGAGGGAAACGCACGAACCGCCTCGCAAACGTCGCGTAGCCCTTTGATGAAAGTTTCCGCCGACGATTGATCGAGCGTCGCCATCTCCTTGATGTCCGCGCCGCCGATCATCGCCTTGGTGCCGCTGCCTGCAAGCACAAGCACGCGAATGCTGTCGTCTTTTCCAAGCTGGGCCAGCGCGTCGCAGATACCTCGATTGACCTTAGAATTGAGAATGTTCAACGGACCCGCATTGCGTATGAACATTCGCACGATGCCGCTGCTGCCGCGTTCGATCTCGCAATAGTCGTTGATGGCCTGCATCGCGATACCGCCAAAGGACATTATCGCGATGGTGCGCGAAGGCGCGTGTGTCGTCAATCGCATCGCATGGCAGCTATTTCGGCATCGAATGTGCAACTGCGAAGGTGTGCCGGCTGTTATTATATGACTGCAAACATCTGATGGACCGCCGATGCGCTATTCAAAAGACCACAAGAGCGAAACCCGCGCGCGGATCGTCAAGAACGCGTCGGTGTTGCTGCGCGAGAAGGGCGCGAACGGAATCGGCGTTGCGGAGTTGATGAAGGAAGCGGGTCTGACGCATGGCGGCTTCTATGCGCATTTCGATACACGCGATGCGCTGATCGGCGAAGCCTTCGCGCATGCGATGGATCAGACGACACGGCGATGGCGCAAGCGCGCCGAACAGGCGCCGGAAGGCCGGAAACTCGCCTCGGTCGTGAATGGTTATCTGACGCCGGAGCATCGCGACGACATCGGCAATGGCTGCGCGTTGCCCGCGCTCGGTGCCGAAGTGCTGCGCGCCAATCCGAAGACACGCAAGGCCGCGGCGATCAAGCTCGAAGAAATGATCGAGATGATCTCCGATCAAATGCCGGGCGCGGGGCCGAAGGCCGCACGCCGCGATGCAATCTCAACTCTTGCGACCATGCTGGGTGCGCTGATGCTTGCGCGCATGGCGGGGACGGGCGTGTTTTCCTCCGAGATACTGGAAGCGGGGCGGCAAGCCGCGCTCGCGGTGGAGGCAGCGCCGAAACCCGCAAGACGCAGGGTTGCATCGCGCCGCGTATCTTAGCCTTTCGCCGGGAAATGTCTTTTGCCCGACAATTGCCCCGCATCCGCGGCAGTTAGGCTGTGCGCGAATGCCCGTTCCAAAACTCAGCCGGACGGTGCTAGAACGCTTAAAACAAGCATTCTGGGAGACGACGCATGCGGTCCATCGGTCATTTTATCGGCGGCAAGGAAGTCAAAGGCACCTCGGGCCGCACGGCCGATGTTTACGAGCCGATGACCGGCGAAATTCAGGCCAAGGTCGCGCTTGCCTCCAAGGCTGAGGTCCGCGCAGCGGTCGAGAACGCCAAGGCCGCGCAAGTCGAGTGGGGCGCGACCAACCCGCAGCGCCGCGTCCGCGTGCTGATGAAATTCCTGGAACTGGTCGCGCGCGACAACGAGGCGCTGGCCGAACTTCTGGCGCGCGAGCACGGCAAGACCATTCCCGATGCGCGCGGCGATATTCTGCGCGGTGTCGAGGTCGTCGAATTTGCGCTCGGCATTCCGCAACTGATGAAAGGTGAATACACAGAGGGCGCCGGCCCCGGCATCGATCTTTATTCGATGCGCCAGCCGCTCGGCGTCGTGGCTGGCATCACCCCGTTCAATTTCCCCGCGATGATCCCGATGTGGAAATTCGCGCCGGCGATTGCCTGCGGCAATGCCTTCATCCTCAAGCCGTCGGAGCGCGATCCCGGCGTACCGATGAAGTTGTGCGAATTGATGCTCGAGGCAGGCCTGCCGCCGGGCGTGCTCAATTGCGTCAACGGCGACAAGGAAGCGGTCGACGCCATTCTGGATGATCCGGATATCCGCGCCGTCGGCTTCGTCGGCTCCTCGTCGATCGCGCAGTATATTTATCAACGCGCCGCAGCGACGAACAAGCGCGCGCAATGCTTCGGCGGCGCGAAGAACCATGCCATCATCATGCCGGATGCCGATATGGATCAGACCGTCGATGCACTGATCGGCGCGGGCTTCGGTGCTGCGGGTGAACGCTGCATGGCGATCTCGGTCGCGGTGCCGGTCGGCAAAACCACTGCGGATCGTCTAATGGAAAAAATGATTCCGCGCGTCGAGAGTCTCAAGATCGGCCCGTCCACCGACCCGAATGCTGATTTCGGTCCGCTGGTGACGAAGGCGGCACTCGATCGCGTTAAGGACTACGTCGAGGTCGGCATCAAGGAAGGTGCGAAGCTCGCCGTCGACGGGCGCGGCTTCAAGATGCAGGGCTACGAGAAGGGCTTCTATATGGGCGGCTGTCTGTTCGACAACGTCACCAAGGATATGCGAATCTACAAGGAAGAGATTTTCGGTCCCGTGCTGTCGGTGGTCCGCGCCAAGGATTACGACGAAGCACTCGCGCTGCCGTCGGATCACGACTACGGCAACGGCGTTGCGATCTTCACCCGCGACGGCGATGCCGCGCGCGATTTTACGGCGCGCGTCAATGTCGGCATGGTCGGCATCAACGTCCCGATCCCGGTGCCGGTCGCGTACTACACGTTCGGCGGCTGGAAAAAATCCGGCTTCGGCGATCTCAATCAATACGGCCCGGACTCGGTGCGCTTTTATACCAAGACCAAGACCGTCACCTCGCGCTGGCCCTCCGGCGTGAAGGAAGGCGCCGACTTCTCGATACCGACAAGCTGACGGCTGATGCAATTCGCGCTCAACGAGGATCAGGTCGCGGTTCGCGACATGGCGCGCGAATTCGCGGCTGAGAAGATTGCGCCGTTCGCGCTGAAATGGGACGAGGAAAAATACTTTCCCGTCGAGGCGATGCGCGCGGCTGCGGCGCTCGGCATGGGCGGCGTCTATATCAAGGACGATGTCGGCGGATCGGCGCTCTCACGCTTCGATGCGGCCTTGATTTTCGAGGCGCTTGCGACGGGTTGTCCGACGACATCTGCCTTCATATCCATCCATAACATGTCGGCGTGGATGATCGACAATTACGGATCGGACGCGCAGCGAAAAAAGTGGCTGCCGAAAATCTGTACGATGGAGACGCTGGCGAGCTATTGCCTCACCGAGCCCGGCGCGGGATCGGATGCGGCGGCGCTGTCGACGCGGGCAGTGCGCGACGGCGATCACTATGTTCTCAACGGCCAGAAGCAGTTCATTTCCGGCGCGGGCGGCAGCGGACTTTATGTCGTGATGGTGCGCACCGGCGACAAAGGTCCGGCCGGCATTTCGACGCTTGTTGTTGAAGGCGGCACCAAGGGCCTGTCGTTCGGCGCGATGGAACGAAAGATGGGCTGGAACGCGCAGCCGACGGGTGCGGTGATCTTCGAGAATGCGCGCGTGCCGATCGCCAATCGTCTCGGCGAAGAAGGCATCGGCTTCAAGATCGCGATGGCGGGTCTCGACGGCGGACGGCTGAACATCGCAGCGTGCTCGCTCGGCGGCGCGCAGTCCGCGCTCGACAAATCGCTGGCGTATATGCGCGAACGTAAAGCCTTCGGGAAACGCCTCGACGAATTTCAGGCGCTGCAATTCCGCCTCGCCGACATGGCGACCGAACTTGAAGCCGCGCGCACGTTTCTCTGGCGCGCCGCCGCCGCGCTCGACCGCAAGGATCCGAACGCGACATCGCTGTGCGCGATGGCCAAGCGTTTCGGCACCGATGTCGGTTTCAATGTCGCCAATCAGGCGCTGCAATTGCACGGCGGCTACGGCTATCTCGCCGAATACGGCATCGAGAAAATCGTGCGCGATCTGCGTGTGCACCAGATTCTCGAAGGCACCAATGAGATCATGCGCCTGATCGTGTCGCGCAGGCTGATCGAGGAAGCGCGATGAACGCGAGCGCCGCAGCGGTCCATGACGCCGAAGGCGATCTGATCGTCCGCCGCGAAGGCTCCGCCGGAATTCTGCGGCTTAACCGGCCCAAGGCGATCAACGCGCTGACGCTGGAGATGACGCGCGGCATCGACAGGGCGTTCGACGAATTCGAGCGCGATCCGAAAATCGCGGTCGTTATTCTGGAAGGCGCGGGCGAGCGCGGGTTGTGTGCGGGCGGCGACATTCGCGGGCTTTACGACAGCTCGAAGGCGGGCGGCGATCTCGGCCCGGTGTTCTGGCGCGAAGAATATATTCTGAACGCGCGCCTTCCGGAATTTCCGAAACCTTATGTGGCTTACATGGACGGTCTCGTGATGGGCGGTGGCGTTGGTTTATCCGCGCATGGCCGTCATCGCGTCGTCAATGAGAAAACGAAAATCTCTATGCCGGAAGCTGGTCTTGGATTTTTCCCTGACGTCGGCGGAACGTGGCTGCTCGCAAATGCGCCGGGAGAGATCGGCACTTATTACGCACTGACGGGCGCGGCGATGAATGGTGCAGATGCCATCGACGCGAAAGCTGCTGACGTTTTGATCGACTCAGCGTCGTGGCCCGCGCTGCGCGAGGCGCTGACGAAAGCAGCGATTGGGACCGGCGATAGCGGCGTTGATGCTATCTTGCGGAAATTTTCAGTCGAACAGAAATCGCAGATCGAACATCATCGCATCATGATCGATCGCGCCTTCGGCCATGAGGCGGTCGAAGAAATCGTCGCCGAGCTTGAGCGCGATCAATCCGAATTCGCGAAGGCCACGCTAAAGGCGCTGTCGGACAAATCACCAACAAGCCTCAAGCTGACTCTGAAGCTCCTGCGAATGGCGCGTGGATCGAAGTCGCTGAAAGAATGTCTCAATCGCGAATATGTCGCCGCGCTTGCGGTTTTCGTCAGCGACGAATTCCGCGAAGGCGTGCGTGCGGCGATCATCGACAAGGACCGCAACCCGAAATGGTCGCCGCCGCGCGTGTCCGACGTGACGCCGCAGATCGTCGAGAAATATTTTAGAGCGAACCCCAAATATCCGCCGGTCTTCGCGGCGATCTAAAATCTAAGGAGCGATCGACATGGCAAATATCGCATTCATCGGCCTCGGCAACATGGGCGGCCCGATGGCGGCCAATCTCGTCAAGGCAGGACATAGAGTATCCGGCTTCGATCTCGTGCAGGCATCGAAAGACGCCGCGAAGAACGACGGCGTGAGCATCGCAGCGTCAGCCGCCGACGCGGTGAAGGGCGTGGAGATCGTCATCACCATGCTTCCGGCGGGCAAGCATGTGCTCGCTGTATGGAAGGACCTCGTGCCGGTGGTCGGCAAAAATGCGCTGATGATCGACTGCTCGACCATCGATGTCGAAAGCGCGCGTAACGCGCATGCCAACGCCAAGGAGCACAATCTGCTCTCCGTCGATGCGCCGGTGTCCGGCGGCACAGGCGGTGCGAAGGGCGCAACACTGACCTTCATGGCGGGCGGCACGGATGCGGCGTTCGCAAAGGCCAAGCCCATTCTCGAAGCGATGGGCAAGAAGATCGTTCACTGCGGCGATGCAGGCGCGGGGCAGGCGGCGAAAATCTGCAACAACATGATCCTCGGCATTTCCATGATCGGCGTCGGCGAGGCGTTCGTGCTCGCGGAAAAGCTCGGGCTCTCTCATAAAGCTCTGTTCGATGTGGCATCTACCTCATCCGGTCAATGCTGGTCGCTGACGACATACTGCCCGGTACCGGGGCCGGTGCCGACATCGCCCGCGAATAACGATTACAAGCCGGGATTCGCGGCGGCTCTCATGTTGAAGGATTTGAAGCTGTCGCAGGAAGCTGCCAAAGCTGCTGGCGCGGTGACGCCGCTCGGCGGGCACGCGGAATCGATCTATGAGGCGTTCGACAAGGCCGGTCACGGCGGCGTGGATTTTTCCGGCATCATCAATCATGTCCGGCATCTCACGCATAAATAGAGTGGCGCGATGACCACGTTCAAGGACGCCCGCGCGTTTTTGCTGAAACACCGCACCGATTACGATACTGCGGTGAAGGACTTCCGCTGGCCGGACGCCGTGCCGTTCAACTGGGCGCTCGACTGGTTCGACGCGGAACTGGCGAAAAATTCCGATAGTCGCGATCGTGCGGCACTCTGGATTGTGGACGCTGCAACAAACGCGGAAACGAAAATCACGTTCGCGGAGATGTCGCGCCGTTCCAATCAGACCGCGAATTTTCTCCGCGATCTCGGCCTCAAGCGCGGCGATCATCTGCTGCTGTTGCTCGGTAACGTCGTGCCGCTGTGGGAGACGATGCTGGCAGCGATGAAGCTCGGGGTCATTACGATTCCGGCGACCACGCTTTTGACCGGCGACGAGTTGCGCGACCGGCTCGATCGCGGCAAGGCGAAGGTTGTGGTCGCAACCGAGGATCAGGTCGCGAAGTTCGAGAATCTCGGCGGAGAGGGCTTCACCAAAATCGTCGTCGCGTCGAAGGCGGATCACAAGGGCTGGCGGCGCTACGAGGACGCCGCGAAATTTTCCAGCGCCCTCACGCCGGACGGACCGACCGGCGCAAACGATCCGATGCTGCTTTACTTTACGTCGGGCACGACGGCGAAGCCGAAACTCGTGCTGCACAGCCATCGCAGCTATCCGGTCGGCTCACTATCGACGATGTACTGGCTCGGCTTGCAGCCGGGCGACGTGCATCTGAACATTTCATCTCCCGGCTGGGCCAAGCACGCCTGGAGCTGTTTCTATTCGCCGTGGAATGCGGGTGCGACGATCTTCATCTGCAATCAGCCGCGTTTCGACGCCAAGGGCCTGCTCGCGACTGTCGCGCGCTGCGGCGTCACGACACTGTGCGCGCCGCCGACGGTGTGGCGGCTGTTCATTCAGGAAAAGCTCGCTGACTATAAAGTATCGGTGCGCGAGGTCTGCGGCGCGGGCGAACCGCTCAATCCCGAAGTGATCGATCAGGTGAACGCGGCATGGGGTCTCACCATCCGCGACGGTTACGGACAGACGGAGACGACGGCGCTCGCCGGAAATTCGCCGGGACAGAAAGTCAAAGTCGGTTCGATGGGCCGTCCGCTGCCAGGTTACAAAGTCGAAGTTGCGGACGCCGACGGCAATCCGTCGAAGGAAGGCGAGGTGCGTCTGGCTCTCGGCGCGGATCGCCCGGCCGGATTGATGCTGGGCTATCAGGGCGACGACGGCAAACCGCAAGGCGCGGACGGCAAGTTCTATCAGACCGGCGACGTCGTGTTTCTCGACGAGGACGGCTATCTCACTTTCGTCGGCCGTTCCGATGATGTGTTCAAGTCGTCGGACTATCGCATCAGTCCGTTCGAGTTGGAGAGCGTGCTTCTTGAGCATGACGCGGTCGCCGAAGCCGCCGTGGTGCCGACACCGGACCCGATACGCCTCGCGCTGCCGAAGGCCTACATTTCGCTCGTACCGGGCACGGAAATCAACCGCGACACGGCGCTGTCCATCTTCAAGTATGTTCATTCTCGGTTGGCGCCGTTCAAGCGCATTCGCCGCATCGAGCTTGTAAAGGAATTGCCGAAGACCATTTCCGGAAAGATCCGCCGCGTTCAGTTGCGCCGGCTGGAGCACGACGACGACCGCAAGGATGCGCTGCGGGGCCAGGAATTCCGCGAAGAAGATTTTCCGGAGTTGAAGGGTGGCGCTTCGTAAGCGTACAGATTGTCATGCCCGGGCTTGACCCGGGCATCCATCTCCAACAAAAGAATTTCCGAAACGATGGATTGCCGGGTCATAGGCGAGCGAAGCGACGCCGTTATTTAACGGCTGTGTACGGCAATGACGATGAGGAGCGTATCGTGGGCGTGGCGATGGATCGCGAAGATTTCGTGAAACTGGTGGGTACAGAGCTTGGCGTGTCCGAGTGGCATACCGTGGACCAGAAGCAGATCGACGCCTTCGCGCACGCCACCAACGATCACCAGTTCATCCATGTCGATCCGGAACGCGCCAAGCGCGAGACGCCGTTCGGCGGCACCATCGCGCACGGATTTCTGTCGCTGTCGGTATTGCCCGCGATGGCCTATGCGACGATGCCGACGCTCAATGGCGCTGCGATGTCGATCAACTACGGCTTCGACAAGATTCGCTTTCTGACGCCGGTGCGCGCGGGCAAGCGAGTGCGTGCGCGCTTCGTCCTGAGCGAAGTTACGATGAAGTCGCCGAAGGAGTTATTGGCGCGCACGGCGACCACGCTTGAGATCGAGGGCGAGCCGAAGCCTGCACTCGTTGCCGACTGGCTCGGCATGCATTTCTTTAACTGAAGAGGATCGCAATCATGGCAATTCGTTTCGATGGAAAAGTTGCGATCGTCACCGGCGCAGGCGCAGGACTCGGCCGCGCGCATGCGCTGGGATTGGCGAAGCTCGGCGCGCGCGTCGTCGTCAACGACATGGGCGCTGCGCGCGACGGCTCTGGCGGCTCGGTCAGTCCGGCGCAGGGCGTCGTCGATGAGATCGTGAAAGCCGGCGGCGAGGCGATTGTCGATCCGGCGGATGTGTCAGACTTTGCGCAGGTGAAGGAAATGGTCGCGCGCGCGACGATGAAGTGGGGCAGCGTGGACCTCATGGTCGCGAATGCCGGCATTCTGCGCGACAAGTCGTTCGCCAAGATGGAGCCGGACGATTTTGCAAAAGTAATCGCTGTGCATCTCACCGGAACCTTCAACTGCTGCCGGGCGGTGTGGGAAGGCATGCGCGAGCGCAATTACGGACGCATCGTCGTCACGACTTCGTCGTCGGGCCTGTTCGGCAATTTCGGGCAGGCGAATTACGCAGCGGCGAAAATGGGCATCGTCGGGTTGATGAACGTGCTCGCCGAAGAAGGCCGCAAGACCAATATCAAGGTCAATACGATCTCGCCGACGGCCGCAACGCGCATGACCGAAGGCCTGATCCCGCCGGACGCGCTGGCGCTGATGAAGCCGGAAGCGATCACGCCCGCGGTGCTTTATCTGCTGAGCGAGGACGCGCCGACGCGCACGATCATGGGCGCTGGCGCGGGGTCGTTCGCGATCATCAAGGTTGTGGAAACGCAAGGTTTGAATCTTCCGCAGTCCGAATGGACGCCGGATGCCATCGCAGCGAATTTTGCGAAGATCGGCGACATGTCGACCGCGCGCGATCTCGGCGGCGCGTTCTTCCAGACCTTCAAATATATCGAGCAGGCCGCGAAGGCGAACGGCATCAAGCTGCCGCCGATGGGCGGCGCATGATCCCGAAAAGTGGGCACCGGTTTTCGGATCGGATCATGCGCAAACAATGAACGCTGCCGTCATCGGAGCCGGTCCTGCGGGGCTGATGGCGGCTGAAGTTCTGAGCGCAGGCGGCGCGCGCGTCACCGTCTATGACCGCATGCCGTCGGCGGGCCGCAAGTTTCTGATGGCCGGACGCGGCGGGCTCAACCTCACGCACAGCGAACCGCTTGCGAAATTTCTGACGCGCTATGGCGAAGCGGAGCCGCATCTGCGTGCGGCGATAGAGTCGTTGCCGCCGGACGATCTGCGTGCGTGGAGCGAACACCTCGGCCAGCCGACATTCACTGGATCGAGCGGGCGAGTATTTCCGGAATCGTTCAAGGCCTCGCCGCTGCTGCGTGCCTGGCTGCGGCGTTTGAGTGAGGCGGGAGTCGAATTCAGATTGCGACATCGCTGGATTGGATGGGACGGTGGCGACCTCACATTTGAGACCGGCGTTGAAAAAATTTCGATGAAAGCCGATGCAATCGTGCTGGCGCTGGGCGGTGCAAGCTGGCCGAAGCTCGGCTCGGACGGCGGCTGGGCAGACATACTGAAATCGCGCGGCATTTCAATCGCGCCGCTGCGTCCGGCGAATTGCGGATTCACGGTCGCCTGGTCGGACATATTTCGCGACAGGTTCGCGGGCCAGCCGCTGAAAAATATCGCGCTGTCGTTCAGCAGGCATGTTTTGCGCGGCGAGGCGACGATTTCCCGCGAAGGCATCGAAGGCGGCGCGGTCTATGCGCTGTCTGCGCCGTTGCGCGAGGAAATTCTTGCGAACGGCGAGGCAACGCTCCGCATCGCGCTATTGCCGGACGCTGCGCCGGACAAACTCAGCGCGCGTCTCGCTGCGCCGCGCGGCAAGCAGACATTCTCGAATTTCCTGCGCAAGGCGAGCGCACTTTCACCCGCCGCCATCGGCCTGTTGCAGGAAGCAGCCATCGCATCGAATCAAAAACTCGCGCAGATGACGCCCGATGAACTGGCCGCGTTCGTCAACGCCGTGCCGATCGAACTCACAGGCATCGCACCGCTGGCGCGCGCGATCTCGACAGCCGGCGGAGTCGCGTTCGAAGAAGTCGATGCGAATTATATGCTGCGCAAGTTGCCGGGTGTTTTCGTGGCGGGTGAAATGCTCGACTGGGAAGCGCCGACCGGTGGTTATCTGTTGCAGGCGAGTTTCGCGACGGGTGCTGCGGCGGGGCGGGGCGCGCTGAACTATCTCAGCAGCCGATAACGATCTCAGCCCTTGCCCTTGAGCAACGCATCGCGCTGTTTCACGAGTTGCTCAAGTTCAGCCGACTGCTGCGCGATGCGATCCGCGGCACGCTCTTCGTTCGCGCTGCCCGCGGCACCGGCGGCCTGTTCGGTCAACTGGCGGATATTGTCGCGCAGAATGGCGATCTTGTCTTCGAGATCGGGCAGCGAAAGCGTGGATGCCATTTGAAAAGTCTCCCGTGAACCTCAACACAATACCGGATTGCGGCGTTGGTTCCACTATGCGTCGTTCTCGATTTCCTCGCGCAGCATTTCGAGCGCCAGCCATTTGTCTTCGGCATCCTGAAGTTCAGCCTGCGCGCTGGCCGTCGCGGCGGATACCGCATCGAACGCCTTGCGGTCCTTGTGATATAAATCGGGATCGCCGAGCCGTTTTTGATATTCAGCAATATCCTGCTGAAGTTTTGCAATCTTCGCGGGCAGCGTTTCGAGCGCATGCTGATCGTTGAACGTGAGTTTGCGCTTTGAGGCTGGAGCTGGTGCAGCAGATGCAGTCTTCGCGCTATCGCGTGGTGGCGCGACCGTCTTGACGGCTTTTTCCTTCAGGTCGGCGCCGCGTTGCGCCAGCATATCCGAATAGCCCCCGGCATATTCGATCCATTTGCCGTTGCCGTCCGGCGCGATCACCGATGTCACGACGCGGTCGAGAAAATCGCGGTCGTGGCTGATGAGGATGACCGTGCCGTCATAGTCGCCGAGCATTTCTTCCAGAACGTCCAATGTTTCCAGGTCGAGGTCGTTGGTCGGCTCATCCAGCACAAGCAGATTGGACGGTTTCGCCAATGCCCGCGCCAGCATCAGCCGTCCGCGCTCGCCGCCGGACAAAACTTCGAGCGGCGTGCGCGCCTGCTCCTGTTGGAACAGAAAGTCCTTCATGTAGCCGATGACGTGCTTCGGCGTGCCGCCGACCATGATGCTGTCGCCGCGTCCGCCGGTCAGCGCGTCGGCGAGCGTCGTTTTCGGATCGAGACTTTCGCGATGCTGGTCGAGTGTCGCCATCTCGATATTCGCGCCGAGGCGAATGCTGCCGCTATCCGGCGGCTCCGCACCGGTCAGAATGTTGACGAGTGTGGTCTTGCCTGCGCCGTTCGGGCCGACGACGCCGATGCGGTCGCCGCGCGCGATGCGGATCGAGAAATCATCGACGATCTTGCGCTCGCCGAACGACTTTGAAATGCGCTTCGCCTCAACCACGAGCTTGCCGGACTGCTCGGCCTCGGCGGCGGCGAGATTGGCTTTGCCTGCCGAGCCGCGATAATTGCGGCGCTGGTCGCGCAGCGCATGCAGATTGCCCAGCCGCTTGACGTTGCGCTTGCGCCGGCCCGATACGCCGTAGCGCAGCCAGTGTTCCTCCATCACGATCTTGCGGTCGAGCTTGTGCTGATCGAGTTCTTCTTCGGCGAGCACGTCGTCGCGCCATTCCTCGAACGCGCCAAAACCTTTTTCGATCCGGCGCGTCTCGCCGCGATCGAGCCAGACGGTGGCGCGCGACAGATTGGACAGAAAGCTCCGGTCGTGGCTGATGAGGACGAGTGCGCTCTTGCGGCTTGCGAGTTCGCCTTCGAGCCATTCGATGGTCGTGAGGTCGAGGTGGTTGGTCGGCTCGTCCAGCAGCAGAATGTCGGGCGAGGGCGCGAGCACGCGCGCCAGTGCCGTGCGCCGCGCTTCGCCGCCGGACAGACTTTGCGGGTCTTCGTTGCCGGTGAGGCCAAGTTGCTCGAGCAGATATTGCGCCTGATAATGATCGTCGCCGGGATTAAGTCCCGCTTCCACATAGGCAAGCGTGGTCGCGCATCCGGAAAAATCCGGCTCCTGCGGCAGATAACGCACGGTCGCACCGGGCTGCACGAAGCGCGTGCCGCTGTCGGGCTCTACAAGTCCCGCGACGATTTTCAACAGTGTCGATTTGCCGGAGCCATTGCGGCCGATCAGGCAGACGCGCTCGCCTTCCGACACTGCAAGCTCGACGCCCGCCAACAGCGGCGCGCCGCCGAAAGTCAGCGCGATGTCTTTCAACTGGATGAGAGGAGGCGCCATATCTTTTTGCTTTATGAGTCTTCTTATTTGCTTTGCGCGCGCTGGACGCGGCGGATGGTCTGGTCGAGCGCGGAGAGAAATGCCGAGCGGTCGCGTGGCGAAAACGATTTCGGTCCGCCGGTAATTTCACCCGTTGAGCGCAGATCGGTCATCAAATTACGCACCGCGAGCGTCATGCCGATGGACTCCTCGCTGAACGGTTTGCCGTTCGGCGCGATCACCTCCGCGCCGTTCTTCACGCAACGCGCCGCGAGAGGAATGTCGGCGGTCACGACGATATCGCCTTTCACCGCGCGTTCGGCGATCCAGTCGTCGGCCGCGTCCATGCCGCTGCCCGCGGCGATCCGCTCGATCATCGGATCGTTCGGCACGCGAATGAAATTGCCCGCGACAACGCTGACGGGCAGCTTGTGCCGTTCGGCGACGCGATAGATTTCGTCCTTCACCGGGCAGGCGTCGGCGTCGACATAGATGCGGGTCTGATGGGTCACGTTGTCCGGTAGATATGCGTTCGGTGCGCTGCTGGTAGCCTAACGAACCGGAAATTGCGAGGCCGCTTGCCTTCATTGCGGCTTGGCGTAGCATCGCGGCCAACAACAAAACACCGAGGAAACCATGAGCCTGCCGCCGCATCGGATCAAAGCCGTCAATCTTGCGAAAAATTCCGAAAACCGGATGCACGACGACACCGTCGCCAAAAAGTTCGGTTTCAAGGGTGGGCTCGTGCCGGGCGTCGATGTGTTCGCCTATATGAGTCACATGCCGGTCGCGAAATGGGGCCGCGCGTTTCTGGAACGCGGGCTGATGGACGGGCGATTCCTCAAACCTGTGTACGAAGGTGAGATTGCCGAGGTCACTGCGGAAGACAAAGGCGATCATCTTTCGATCAAGGTTGAGAGCCGCGGCGAGTTGTGCGCCACCGGCACCGCGTCGATGCCTTCGAGCAGAGAAGAAATCTCGCTCGACGACTTCAGGAGCGTGCCGCCCGTCGCCGCGCGCGCGCCGGTCGATGAGAATTCATATAAAGAAGGCGCGTGGCTCGGTATCCCTCCCTACACAATGGGCAAGGCGGCGCTGCCGGACTATCTGCGCGACATCGGCGAGACCGATCCGCTCTACGCACGCGACGGACTGGTTCATACCGGCAATCTGTTGCGGATGCTGAACTGGGCGCTGATGGAAAACGCCATTCTCGGTCCGTGGATTCATGTCGGCTCGACGATGCGCTATCTCGGCGTGGCAAATGTCGACGATGTGCTGACGCAGCGCGCGAAAGTCACCGGCAATTACGAGCGCAAGGGCCACAAGTTCGTCGATCTCGACGGACTTATAATTGCCAACGGCACAACGCCGATTGCGCATGTCCAGCATGTCTCGATCTATCAGCCGCGCGAGAGCATGGCGGCATAAGCCGATTTTGCACTGCGATATTGCCGCGACGTCCGCAAAGCAGGCAGTTGCACGCGAGATAGGCACTGATAGACTCGTCAACGAACAGAGATTGACGCGCCGGCCGGTTCGGCTGCGCAGAGATGGATTGGTATGGCGGAGGATTTACGTTTGCGCGACGGCACGCGGCCGCGCGCGAACCCTTCTGCAACGGCACGCCACGAGGCCGGGCATCGCGCGCCTGAGCCGTTCGCGACCTATGCGGCGCTCGATCTCGGCACCAACAACTGCCGTCTTTTGATTGCGCGGCCGTCGCATGACGGATTCCGTGTCATCGATTCGTTTTCGCGCATCATCCGGCTCGGCGAGGGTCTGGCGGCGACGCGCCACATCAGCGAAGCCGCCATCGAGCGTGCGGTCGGCGCGCTGAGTGTGTGCGGCGACAAAATTCGCATGAAAGGCGCCAGGCGCCTGCGCACGATTGCGACGGAGGCGTGCCGCGCCGCCGACAATTCCGACGCCTTCCTCGAACTGATCGAGCGCGAAACCGGAATCAAACTCGAAATCATCGACCGCGAAACGGAATCGACATTTGCCGTGATCGGCTGTTCGCCGCTGCTCGATCACGATGCGAAGGGCGCGATCCTGTTCGACATCGGCGGCGGCTCGACCGAAGTGGTGCGGATCGAACGTCCTGCGGGAGAGCCGCATGCGCCGCCGGTGAAGGGGCCGTGGATTTCGCTGCCGCTCGGTGTTGTTACGCTGGCGGAGCGTTTCGGCGGGCATGATGTCACGCGGGAAACATACGAGGCGATGGCAAACGAAGTGTCCGAGCATCTGAAGCCCTTCGCGACCCAACACGGCCATGACCTCACGCACATGCATCTGCTCGGTACATCGGGAACGGTCACGACTGTGGCAGGCATCCACCTCGGCCTGCTGCGTTACGACCGCCGCAGGGTCGACGGACTCTGGATGAATGACGGCGAGATCGACCGTGCCATCGCGCAACTGATGGCGATGAGCTATCGGCAGCGTGCTGACAACGCCTGCATCGGAACCGAGCGGGCGGATCTTGTTCTCGCCGGCTGCGCCATTCTCGACGCGATCCGCCGCGCGTTTCCGCTGTCGCGCCTGCGCGTTGCCGATCGCGGTCTGCGCGAAGGCATGCTGGTGGAAATGATGCGCGCCGACGGCGTGATGCAGAGTGCGTGACGCGCGCTCTGAATCGTCGTAATCGTATCTGATGGCTAAAGACACTACCGGACGGCTTCACGTCACAGTCAAAAGTGCGGGCAAGCGCAAGCTGTCGTCGAAGCTGTGGCTGGAGCGCCAGCTCAACGATCCTTATGTGGCGCAGGCCAAGCGCGACGGGTTTCGTTCGCGCGCCGCCTACAAGTTGCAGGAAATCGACGACAAGCATCGCTTCCTGAAAAAAGGACAAATTGTTGTGGACCTTGGCGCCGCCCCCGGAGGCTGGAGCCAGATCGCGGCCAAGCGCGTTGGCTCGCCGGAGGGGAAGGGCAAGGTCATCGCCATCGATCTTCTGGAGATGGGCGAAATTCCCGGCGTGACTTTCGCGCAGATGGATTTTCTCAACGAGGCAGCGCCCGACACATTGCGCGCGATGATCGGCGGCGGCGTGGACGTGATAATGTCCGACATGGCGGCGAACACCACAGGTCATCGCAAGACGGATCAGTTGCGCATCGTCGGGCTGGTGGAGGAGGCCGCGGTTTTCGCCTCCGAAGTGCTCAATCCCGGCGGCGTGTTTCTGGCGAAAGTCTTTCAGAGCGGTGCGGACGCGGAATTACTCGCGCAACTCAAGCGCGACTTCGCAAGCGTGAAGCATGTCAAGCCGGCCGCGAGCCGGCAGGATTCGGCGGAGCGTTACGTGCTGGCGACCGGGTTTCGCGGAACGGCGAAGGTCTAACCGAGCTTCTGGTCGCGCGCGTCATGCGTGGATTCGGCAGCGACTGCGTCGGTTGCCTTCGGCCCTTCGAGTTCGGCGGAAATCTTGTGCCCTGAAATTTCCGACCCCGCATCGTCCGGCAGTTTCCAGAACGAATAGGCCGATGCGGTGGAAATAATGGCGACGATCAAGAAGGCCGGCCAGAAGTCGCTTGCGACCAGTTCGGAGCCGTGCCGCATCGCCATCGTCGCTTCGACGGCGAATGCACCGACCGCGATGCCGGCCGAAATCGCAAGCTGCTGATTGACGCTGACGATCGTGCTGGCGCGGCTCATTTCAGGCGGCGTCACTTCGGCATAGGCGAGTGTGTTCACCGCGGTGAATTGCAGCGAGCGGAAAAAGCCGCCGACGATCAGGATAATCATGATGAGCAGCAGCGGCGTCGCGGGCGTGAATAGTGCGCAGGCCGCGATGAACAGCGAACTGGCCGCCGCGTTGATGACCACGATCTTGCGGAAACCGAAGGTACGGATGATGCGCGCAGCAAGCGTTTTCATGCCGAGCGCGCCGACGGCGGAGGCAAAGGTGACGAGTCCCGATTTGAACGGCGACAGGCCGAAGCCGATCTGCATCAGGAGCGGCAGCAGGAAGGGCAGTGCGCCGACGCCCATGCGATACAGGAATCCGCCGGTAAGACTCGCGCGCAATGTCGGATGGCGCAGCAGCGTGAAATCCAGCACCGGCGATGCCGTGCGCCGGGCGTGCTGCATGTAGAACCACATCGCGACAGCGCCGCCGCCAATCAGTCCTGCGACGATTGGCCAGGGCAACAACCCAAGCCCCGCGACCGACAATCCGAACGCGATGCCCGCGACGCCCAGTCCCGCCAGCACGAGTCCGACAATATCGAACCGCTCGGGATCTTCTGCCCTGATTGGGTCGATGTATTTCATCGCCATCCAGATGCCGAGAAGGCCGATGGGAATGTTGATGAGAAAAATCCAGTGCCAGGAAAAATAGGTGGTGATGAATCCGCCGAGCGGCGGTCCCATCACGGGCCCGATCAGCGCGGGCACAGTGACCCATGCCATCGCGTTGACCAGCGCGCTCTTGTCGATGGTGCGAAGAATGACCAGTCGCCCGACCGGGATCATCATCGCGCCGCCGAGGCCCTGAAGAATGCGCGCGATGACGAAGTCGCTGACTGAATTCGATAGCGCGCAGCCGATAGAGCCGAGCATGAAGACGAAGATGGCGGCGCTGAACACCGCACGCGCGCCGAAACGATCCGCAGTCCATCCGCTGGCCGGAATGAAAACGGCGAGCGACAAGAGATACGAAGTGATCGCGAGTTTGAGCGTGAGGGGGCTGGTGCCGATGTCGGCAGCGATCGCGGGCAGCGATGTCGCGATCACGGTCGAGTCCATGTTTTCCATGAACCAGGCGGTGGCGACGATCAGGGGTATCAGGCGCGGTTTCTGCATCGGCCGATTTTTGCCTGACTCGCTGGTCTGCCGGAAATGAGAAGGGACGTTCGATCCGCTGGCTTAGGGCAATCTCGCCCGGCAGCGTCAATAAACTCGCCGTGAGGACGACCGTTCCGCCATGCGGTTCTGCCAGAGGAGCCTTCGCAGATGTCCCATGCGTAAAACCCAAGCATTTGCAGGCGAAATGCTTTGATTCATCGGCACCCCATGCTAAGGACCACCGCCAACCCCACCGATGGGCTTCGATTCGAGCGACGCAGAGTGCGCCCGCTCAATCCCGCACATCCTGAGGTTCTTGCCGCAGCGTGAACGCTGCGAGAATGGAGTTGGCGATGGCAGTCAGTCGGTTGGATCAGGGTATTCGCGAGGCATTCACGTTCGACGACGTGCTGCTCAAGCCCGGCCTCTCCGAGATCATGCCTTCCGACGCCGACATCCGAACGCATCTCACGCGCGCCATTCCGCTCAACATTCCGATCATGGCGTCCGCGATGGATACCGTGACCGAAGCCGCCATGGCCATCGCAATGGCGCAGTCCGGCGGCATCGGCGTCATCCACCGCAATTTCGATCCGGACGGGCAGGCCGCGCAGGTGCGGCAGGTGAAGAAATACGAGTCGGGCATGGTCGTGAATCCACTCACCATCGATCCGGAAGCCAAGCTCGCCGACGCGCTGATGCTGATGAAGGATCACGGCATCTCCGGCGTGCCGGTCGTCACCGGCGCATCCCCCGGCAAACCGGGCAAGCTCGTCGGCATTCTCACCAACCGCGATGTGCGCTTTGCGACCAATCCGGATCAGAAAGTTTCCGAACTGATGACGAAGGAAAAGCTCGTCACCGTTCGCGAAGGGGTGAGCCAGACAGAGGCCAAGAGACTCCTCCATCAAAACCGCATCGAGAAGCTGCTGGTGGTGGACGATCAGTATCGCTGCGTCGGCCTCATCACCGTCAAGGACATGGAAAAGGCGGTGGCCTATCCGCTGGCGTCGAAGGACGCGCAGGGCCGTCTGCGCGTTGCCGCGGCAACAACCGTCGGCGACGGCGGATTCGAGCGCACCGAAAAATTGATCGAGGCCGGCGTCGATGTCGTTGTCGTCGATACCGCGCACGGTCACTCGATGCGCGTGCTGGAAGCCGTCACGCGCATCAAGAAACTGTCGAACGCCGTGCAGATCGTTGCGGGCAATGTTGCGACAAAAGAGGGAACGCAGGCGCTGATCGATTCAGGCGCGGACGCCATTAAAGTCGGCATCGGCCCCGGCTCGATCTGCACCACGCGCATTGTCGCGGGCGTCGGCGTGCCGCAACTCACCGCGATCATGGATTCGGTGGAAGCGGCGAAAAAATCCAAAGTCCCCGTCATCGCCGACGGCGGCATCAAATATTCCGGCGATCTTGCCAAGGCACTCGCCGCAGGTGCCGACATTGCGATGGTCGGCTCGCTGCTCGCGGGTACCGACGAGACACCGGGCGAAGTGTTCCTCTGGCAGGGGCGTTCCTATAAAGCCTATCGCGGCATGGGATCGGTCGGCGCGATGGCGCGCGGCTCGGCGGATCGCTACTTCCAGCAGGACATCAAGGACACGCTCAAGCTCGTGCCAGAAGGCATCGAGGGGCAGGTGCCTTATAAGGGCCCGGTCGCCAACGTGCTGCATCAGCTTGCGGGCGGCCTGCGCGCCGCGATGGGCTATGTGGGCGCAAGGACGATCGAGGACTTCCACGACAAGGCGCAGTTCGTTCGCATTACGGGTGCGGGCCTGCGCGAAAGCCACGTCCACGACGTGACCATTACGCGCGAAAGCCCGAATTATCCGGGCGGCGGCTAAATCGTTCCACACATATTGATTGCCCCACGCGCATTGAAACGCGCTACACTTCGTGCGCCGTAATTGTTTTGCTTTGCAAAATAGGCCGCGCAACAAACTCCTGGACCGGCTCATTCATTCCGCCGCGTCAAATCAAGAAGAATATGGAAACGTCATGGTTGACTGGACGGAAGAAAAGATCGCCGAACTCTCCGATCAGGCGCTGAAGAATTTGCTTGAGAACGCCGAGCGCAAATCCGTCGCGGACGTGATCGAGCGTTGCAAGGCCGAGCAGGCCAAGCGTCATGCGCTCAAGCCGAAGCGCGAAGCCAAGCCGCGTTCCGAACTGAAAGAGTTCGAGTTTCAGGTTTCCGAACAGCTCGCGCGGGTCGGCAAGGATGTCGCGGGCAAATACGATCTGTCGGAAGCGACGGCGAAGGCGAAGTCCGAAGGCGTCAAGGGATTCAAGTCGCACAAGCTGCTCGACTCGAAGGGCTTTGCCAAGCTCGGCGGCATGCAGCGCGACGGCTCGGTCGCGATCGAGCGTTACATTTCCTATCGGCGCGGCAACGACACGGTCTATCTCGGCGTGTTTCTGCCGAAGGGCGGCGCTGTCGAGGACCACGAATTTCATGTGATCGCGCCGGGTTCGATACTGGAGGGCGGCAAGCCGGTCGCGCAAATTCGCCCCGGCGCCACCGAGAAGCAGAAGCAGCCCGCAGACAGCGGCCTTGCGTTCAAGGATTTGCAAAGTGCTACCGACGCGTTCGACAGGGCTCTGGCGAAGGTGACGGCGTAATTTAAAAAAGTTCAGTTGGTGAGTTGAGGAAACATCATGGCCCAGTCAGCAAAACGAGTGGTTCTCGCATCGCGTCCCGTCGGCGAGCCGAAACAGAGCGATTTCCGCATCGAGGATTACGCGATCCCGTCGCCGAATGACGGCCAGGTACTGTTGCGCACGATCTGGCTGTCGCTCGATCCCTACATGCGCGGCCGCATGAGCGACGGGCCTTCGTATTCGGCACCTGTGCCGATCGACGGCGTGATGGAAGGCGGCGCGGTCTGCGAGGTGATGGACTCGAAATTTCCTGATCTGAAGAAAGGCGACATCGTTCTTTCGCATACCGGCTGGCAGCAATATGCGGTCGCCGACGGCAAGGTGCTTCGCAAGATCGACCCGAAAATCGCGCCGATCTCGACGGCTGTTGGCGTGCTCGGCATGCCGGGCATGACGGCCTACACGGGCCTCTTGGAAATCGGCAAACCGAAAGCGGGCGAGACGGTGGTTGTCGCAGCCGCATCGGGCGCGGTGGGGTCGGCGGTCGGACAGATCGCGAAGATCAAGGGCTGCCGCGCGGTCGGCATCGCCGGCGGCAAGGACAAGTGCGACTACGTGAAGAAGGAACTCGGCTTCGACGAGTGTATCGATCACCGCGATCCCGACATGGCCGCGAAACTGAAGGCGGCGTGCCCGAAAGGTATCGATGTCTATTTCGAGAATGTCGGCGGCGCGGTGTTCGAGGCGGTGTATCCGCTGCTCAATGCGTTCGCGCGCATTCCCGTGTGCGGTCTGATCGCCGACTACAACACGATCTTCGGCAAAGACACGCCTGCGCCGAAATGGGCCAATTCGATCATGCGCGCCATTCTGGTGAAGCGGCTGAACTTCCGCGGCTTCATCGTCTCCGATTTCAACGCGATGTATCCGGAGTTCATCCGCGACATGCCGGGATGGGTTCGCGACGGCAAGGTCAAGCACAAGGAATTCGTCACCGAGGGACTCGAAAGCGCGCCCGGCGCATTCATGGGCCTTCTGAAGGGCGCGAATTTCGGCAAGCAGCTTGTGCGCGTCGGACCCGACAAGGCCTGATCTAAATCAGAAGCAGAGGTCGGTGACTTTCTGCCCGGTCTTGCTCTTGATGGTGTAGGGACACTTCATCCGATTCAGCGCCGCTTTTGCGTCGTCGCTGCCGAGTGCTGCGGCCTTTTCGTAGTATCGCTTGGCGGCGTCCTCGTTCTTCGGCCCGCCTCGGCCGGCGAGATTGAAATCGCCCGCGCGTTCCAGCGCGCCGATCTGATCGCGCGCCGCCGCCTTCTCGTAGAGCGCGCGTGCGGCGGCATCGTCCTTCGGCCCACCATCGCCTTGCTCCGTCATCAGGCCGAGCTGAAACATTGCGTCCGCATTGTTTCCGTCGGCAGCCTGCTGAAACAGGCTTCGCGCCTTCACGTAATCGAGCGGCACGCCGTCGCCCGTCGCATACGCCATGCCCATGTTGTTGAGCGCGACCGGATCGCCGCCCTGCGCCGCACGCTCGAACATCTTTCGCGTCTCGCCGCTCTGCGCGCCGCCCTTGTCGAGCGAGGCAAGGCGCGACATCGCCGATGCGCTGCCTTGGCCGGATGCTTTCTTGTAAGCGGCAATCGCCGCCTGCGTGTCGCCATTGGCTTCATAGGCGCGGCCGAGCTGAAAGCTGAAACGCCGCGAGCCTTTCGCTGCCGCCTGCTTGCAGAACTTGATCGCAGTATCGACATCGCTTGGCGCAATCGTCACGACGCCTTTGACGTCTGCGGGTTTGTCCGGATCGCTCGGAAACGCCGCGACGCGGTCGCACAGCACGGCCTCGGCCGATTGCGCGAAGGCGGTGCCGCAGGCGGCAATCAAAATTGCCGCCGGCAATGCTGCGTATTTGAAGAACTTGCTGGATCGTTTCGTCATCGCCGCGCCGCTTCACCGCACGCGCAAGCATAGCTTGCAACGATTGGGTGCGGAAGCGCCCGACGGCGGGAACCAAGAACAAACGAAAATGAAAATTGTTACGTGATGAAATTTCGAGCGCCGCCTGCGCGGCTTAACGGTGCTTGCGCGTGTCCTTGCCCGAGGCGGCTTCGATCTCCGCCACGGTTGCGGTCAGGACGCTTGCGGTCCAGCCGTCGATGGCCGCAATCAGGCCGTCCAAAATCGATGCGATACAGGTCATTTGAGCCTCCCTTTTGCCGGTGCCCCGCAAGCCGTTCCGGGCATGTGTCGCGTCACCGGAGAAAAAGGTTCAAACAGGCTGTCGATTGTCAGGCCGGGGACGGGCGGCTATAGCGGGTTGGGGCTTTCTCAAAAGGGGTATTTCACATGAGCGTGCAGATGGTGTTGGCGCCGGTTTTCGCGCTGGTCTTCCTGATTTTTGCCGTGATGTTGGGCATGTTCCGCGTTCGCACGAAAGCGGTCATGACAAAGGAAGTGCGCGTCTCCCAGATCGCGCTCGGACAGGACGCCTGGCCCAAGAAGGCGACCCAGATCAGCAACACCTACATGAATCTGTTCGAGATGCCGGTGCTGTTCTTCGCGCTGATCGCATTTGCGCTGCCGCTGCGGCAGGCCGATCTTGTCATCGTGCTGCTGTCGTGGGTCTACGTCGCGCTGCGCTATCTGCACGCAGGCGTTTACGCGACGTCGAACGACATGCGCTACCGCTTCGGCTTTTTTGCCGCGAGCGCGATGGTGCTGTTGGCGATGTGGGTTTACTTCGCGTTGAAGCTGTTCCTCGCGATCTGATCGCGAGAACCAAAGGAAGACAATGACTCCCGCCGCGCGGCTGTCCGCAGCCATCGAAGTTCTTGGGCTGATCGACGCGCAGCGCATTCCCGCAGCTGACGCGCTGAGGGATTGGGGCCGCTCGCATCGCTTTGCGGGGTCGGGCGACCGCGCCGCGATTTCGGGTCTGGTGTTCGACGTGCTGCGGCGGCGGGCGTCGTCGGCCTATCTGATGGACTCTGAGACGCCGCGCGCGCGATTGCTCGGCATGCTCAGGCTCGAACGCTCGCTCGATGCGGATGCGATTGCTGCGCTTTGCAACGGTGAGGGCCATGCGCCTGCGCCATTGAGCGACGCCGAACGCAATGCGCTGACGTCGCGTTCGCTCGACAGCGCGCCGTCTCATGTCGCAGGCGATTATCCCGAATGGCTCGATCCGCAATTCAAGGCGGTGTTCGGCGACGAGCGGGTGGCGGAAGCGACCGCGATGGCGAGCCGCGCGCCGCTCGATCTGCGCGTCAACACGCTGAAGGGCAAACGCGAGAAGGTTCTCGCATCGCTGGCTCATCTCGGCGCGAAGATAACGCCGTGGTCGCCGGTGGGATTGCGGATCGAACTCGGTGCCGACGCACGCAATCCCGGCGTGCATGCGGAGGAAGTTTTCATCAAGGGCGCGGTTGAAGTGCAGGACGAAGGCTCGCAGCTTGCGGCGCTATTCACCGGCGCAAAACCCGGTGAGCAGGTGATCGACATGTGCGCGGGCGCGGGCGGCAAGACGCTGGCGCTGGCAGCACTCATGAGCGGCAAGGGGCGCTTGATCGCGACGGATCGCGACAAGCGGCAACTCGCGCCGATCCACGAGCGGCTGTCGCGCGCGGGCGTTCACAACGCCGAGGTCCGGACGCCGCGAGGGCCGGACGATACGTTAAGTGACATCAAGGCAAGCGCCGATCTTGTTGTCATTGACGCGCCGTGCACCGGCACCGGCACCTGGCGGCGCAACCCCGACGCGAAATGGCGGATGCGTCCCGGCGCACTCGAAGTCCGTATCAAGGACCAGATCGCGGTGCTGGATCGGGCTGCGCCGCTCGTCAAATCCGGCGGTCGAATCGCCTACATTACGTGTTCGGTGCTGCCGCAGGAAAACGGCGAGCAGGTTGCGGCTTTCGCCAAGCGTCACCCTGAATTCGCCATCGTGCCGCCGGCGCAGACAATCGCCGCGCTCGGCGATAAGTCCGGCAATTTCTCCGCCGCCACGCTGCAATCGGAACAGGGCCTATTGATGACCCCGCGCCGCACCGGAACGGACGGGTTTTTCGTGAGTGTGCTGCGCAAGCAGTAGCTTTCAATCGTCGTCCCCGCGAAAGCGGGACCCATACTCCCTGTCGCACATCTGGAACGAGATGTTGCAAAAATCCCTGTAAACCCGAAAACCCTGTGGTTATGGGTCCCGGCCTTCGCGGGGACGACATGCGGAGGGTTGCGACTCCCGATTCCCTCGCGTATTTCCTTTCCATGACAGCCCACAGCCAGAAAGCCTCCGTGACGCCAGATGTGGCGGCCGCGCATGAGAAGATTCTGATTGTCGATTTCGGCTCGCAGGTGACGCAGCTCATCGCGCGGCGCGTGCGCGAGGACGGCGTCTATTCCGAGATCGTGCCGTTTCAGAAGGCCGAGGCCGCATTCAAAGAGATGAAGCCGAAGGCCGTCATTCTCTCCGGCGGCCCTGCTTCGGTGCTCGACACGGACGCGCCAGCAGCACCCATGTCGATTTTGAACGCGGGCGTGCCCATTTTGGGCATCTGCTACGGCGAACAGACTCTGGCGCAACAATTGGGCGGCACGGTCGAAGCGGGGCACCACCGCGAGTTCGGCCGCGCGTTGATCGAGGTGACGGATAACTGCGCGCTGTTCGACGGCGTCTGGAAAGTCGGTGAAAAGCACTATGTGTGGATGAGCCACGGCGACCGCGTGACGAAATTGCCGGACGGCTTTCGCGGCGTGGCGAAAGCACCGGGTTCGCCGATTTCGGTGATCGCCGACGACAAGCGCAAATTCTACGCGATGCAATTCCATCCCGAAGTGGTGCATACGCCGGACGGCGCGAAGCTCATCAAGAACTTTGTCCGCAAGGTCGCCGCCCTGAAAGGCGACTGGACGATGCGCGCCTTCCGCGAGGAAGCGGTGGAAAAAATCCGCGCACAAGTCGGCAAGGGCAAGGTGATCTGCGGATTGTCGGGCGGCGTCGATTCAGCCGTGGCGGCTGTGCTGATTCACGAAGCCATCGGCGATCAGTTGACCTGCGTGTTCGTCGATCACGGCATGCTGCGCAAGGACGAGGCGAAGACCGTCGTCGAACTGTTCCGGCACCACTACAACATTCCGCTGGTGCATGTGGACGCCTCAAAGACGTTTCTCGATGCGCTTCATGGCGTCACCGATCCCGAACAGAAGCGCAAGATCATCGGCAAATTGTTCATCGACGTGTTCGACGACGAGGCGAAGAAAATCGGCGGCGCGCAATATCTGGCGCAGGGCACGCTCTATCCCGACGTGATCGAGAGCGTGTCGTTCACCGGCGGACCGAGCGTCACCATCAAGTCGCATCACAATGTCGGTGGCTTGCCCGCGCGCATGAACATGAAGCTCGTCGAACCGTTGCGCGAATTGTTCAAGGACGAGGTGAGGGCGCTCGGGCGCGAACTCGGTCTGCCGGAGATTTTCGTCGGCCGTCATCCGTTTCCGGGACCGGGGCTTGCGATCCGCTGTCCCGGCGAGATCACGCGCGAGAAGCTCGACATTCTGCGCGAGGCGGATGCTGTTTACATCGACCAGATCCGCAAGGCCGGACTCTACGACACCATCTGGCAGGCATTCGCCGTTCTATTGCCGGTGAAGACCGTCGGCGTCATGGGCGACGGACGCACGTATGAATATGTCGTGGGCCTGCGCGCGGTGACATCGACCGACGGCATGACGGCGGACTTCTATCATTTCGACATGGCGTTCCTCGGCGAAACCGCGACGCGCATCATCAACGAGGTGAAGGGCGTCAACCGCGTGGTCTATGACGTGACGTCGAAACCGCCCGGCACGATTGAGTGGGAGTGAGAGATGGCACGCGTTCGCTGTATCACCGAGATGGGCATGGGCGTCGACGTTCACGGCAAGGACGCGACCAAGGCGGCGCGGCGCGCGGTGTCCGATGCCATCCGTCATTCGAGCATCAGTTTCTTCCCGCTGCTCGGCAAGACGCGCGACGACATGCTTGTCGACGTGACCATCGGCGTGCCCAATCCCGAAGGCGTCGATACGGCAGCGGTGGCGAAGGAATTGCCCTACGGCACGGTGACGGTGAAGGCGATCAAGGGCGGCCTCGAAATCCCGGCGCAAAGCGGCGGCGACTCCATTGTGATTGCGAACGCCGCCGTCGTCGTCACCATCGATGACGGCAAGACGCCCTGACCGGCTAAAACGCAGGCAATCCGCCCGCGAAATCGCCGCTTCGGAATAAGTTATTCATCTTTCGGCTGTAAATTCGTACTCTGTATTAACGAATGGTTACTGCCGTCCGAATGACCAGCGCGACAGCTCCGAAAATCGACGCGCCGCAGCCGAACTCAACGGCGCTGCTCGACGACCTCTCAAACGGCATCGGCCAGCTCGGCGTCGAACTTGCCGATGTGCTCGGCAATCTGCATTACGTCGCCGAGCGGGTCTCGAAACAGTCCGCGCAGTTCGGCCAGTTGAGCGAAGCGGCCAACACGATGGTCGCGGCCAACCATCAGATCAACGAGACGACGCGCGCCGTGCAGGCGGCGACCGCGAGCGCGGTGAATGAAATCGGCGGCGCGCGGGATGCGGTGTCGTCGGCGGCCAAGCACACGTCGGACCTGATCGGCTCGGTCAGTCGCATGGAACAGCGGCTCGGCTCGGTCAGCACGGTTTTGTCGGAGGTCGCAAAGGTTTCCGGCGTGATCGAGACCATTGCCAAGCAGACCAATCTGCTCGCACTCAACGCCACCATCGAAGCCGCGCGCGCAGGCGCTGCCGGCAAGGGATTTGCCGTCGTCGCGGCAGAGGTGAAAAGCCTCGCCGACGCGACACGCACCGCGACATTGCAGATCGGCGATACCGTCCGCAATCTCGACGCCGAAGTCAGCCGGCTGATTGAAGAAAGTGTCGCCGCCACGCGCCACGCCAAACATGCCGGCGAGGGTGCCGACCGGGTGCGCGACGTGATCGGCCGCGTGCACGAAGATTTCTCCCTCGTCGGCCGCGATGTCGATGCCATCGCAGGCGCGGCCGGCGACAATCTCGGTCATTGCAATGCGGTGATCGCGGAACTGACGGACCTCGCCAAAGGCGTCGAATTGTCGTCGAAAGACTTGCAGGCTGCTGACGACCGCGTCGAGGCTGTGCTTGAAACGTCGGAAGAATTGATTCAGTCCATCGCCGACAGCGGCATGGAAACGGCCGACGGCGCGCTGGTGCCGGTGGTCATCGGCACGGCGAAGAAAATCGCCGACGCGTTCGAGGACGGCATCGTGCGCGGCGACGTCACGCTCGAAAAGTTGTTCGACGAAAACTATCGCGAAATTCCCGGCACCGATCCAAAGCAATACATGACCGACTATGTCGCGTTCACGGATCGCGTTCTTCCAGCCATTCAGGACCCGATCCAGTTCATCGATCCGCGTGTTGTGTTCTGCGTCGCGTGGGCGAAGGGCGGCTATCTGCCGACGCACAATCCGAACTATCGCCAGCCGCAGGGCAAGGACCCGGTGTGGAATAATGCCAACTGCCGCAACCGCCGCCTGTTCAACGATCGCGCGGTGAAGAAGGTCGGCGCCAACACCAAGCCGTTCATGCTGCAAACCTACCGCCGCGACATGGGCGGCGGGCAGTTCGTGCTCATGAAAGACCTGTCGTCGCCGATCTTCGTGCGCGGCCGCCACTGGGGCGCGTTCCGCATGGGCTTCCGCCTCAAGTAACGCGCCTAGACTTTCAGATAAGCCGCCAGCTTCTCGATCGTCTGTTTGCCGAGTTCGACCGCGCCGAACTTCATCACGGCGTTGCGCGCCTCGATGGAAGGGAAGGTCGCGATTTTCGTCATATGCGTGCGGCCCGATCCCAAATCCTTGAACGTCACCACTACGTCGAATGCATTCGGATCGTCGTCGATATCTGAGCCGTGACGATAGACGAGGCGCTGCGACGGCACGATCTCGCGATAGACCATGCGGTTGGGATAGTCGGTGCCGTCGGGTCCATGCATGGTGAAACGGAATTGCCCGCCGACGCGAAAATCCATCGCGATCACGGTGACGGTAAATCCATTCGGGCCGTACCAGACCTTCAGCGCGTCGGGATCGGTGTGGGCGCGAAACACCAGAGCGGGAGGTGCTGCGAATTCGCGCTCGGTCGTGATCGTCGGCTGATCGTCCGCCACGCTGGCCGTTGTTTTCATCGTCGTCATTGCATCACTCCTTCGACTGTACGTCCTTGAGATATTTGTCGAGCTTGCCGAAGCTCTCGTCCCAGAATTTCCGATACTGATCGAGCCACTGCGCCGCGTCCTTGATGCCGCGCGCATCGAGCGTGCAGGGCCGCCACTGTGCATCGCGCCCGCGCTTGATGAGGCCGGCGCCTTCCAGAACCTTCAGATGCTGCGACACCGCCGGCAGGCTCATGTCGAAGGGCTTCGCCAACTCCATGACCGAGGTTTCGCCGCGCGCCAGCCGCGCCAGAATCGCGCGCCGCGTGGGATCGGCGAGGGCTTTGAAGGTGGCTGAGAGGTGATCCATGTCGCGTTCTTTATTTAAGTCATTACTTAAATAAAAGAAGGGTCCACGTCAAGGGGGTTTCTTGCCGTTTTGAGAATTGGGGATAGCGGCGCGGATCGCCGCTCAGACCGCGCGGCCCATTCTATAAAGGACGTGATAAACGGGAGGTTGCGGCGTGCCCATCACCATCTACGGCATCAAGAACTGCGACACGATGAAAAAGGCGCGCGCCTGGCTCGACAAGAAGGGCGTCGTCTATTCATTCCACGACTACAAGGCCGAGGGCATCGATAAGGCGCATCTGGAAAAATGGGCCAGGCAGGCGGGATGGGAAACGCTGCTCAACCGCGCCGGCACGACGTTCCGTAAGCTCCCCGATAAGGACAAAGCGAACATCACCGAGAAGAAGGCGCTGGCGCTGATGCTGGCGCAGCCGTCGATGATAAAGCGTCCGGTGCTCGAAGCAGGCAAGAAGCTGCTGGTCGGATTCAAGGAAGACGACTACGCCAAAGCGGGTTTGTGAACTCGCGCGCTCGTTCGCAACATTTCGTGACAGGCCGAGCTATCCCCGCTCTCTGAGCAGCCCTTATTCTGGTCGATGTCCCGCCTCACTTTGAGGGGCGATACGCGATCGTCACATATCGCGGGGCGGGATGCGGTGGCTGCGCGCGGTGTTCGATGCGCGGCGGAATGAGTGAGGCGCGCTTCTCGCAAGGAAGCGGGCCTTTTTTGTTTCGCCCTGCATGACGACCACGCCAAACGCAAGTCGGCCCAAACCGCGAGGTCCCGGCGCAAACGCCTTGCGCCATGAACGGGGGCACGACACATGGACCGGCCTCCGGGGGTCCTGTTCGCGGAGCAAGCCGATAAGAGCCATTGCGTGCGGAACGCCGGGTGAAAGCGGCGTGACCGTGGTGAATACGCTCGTGTGCTTTTTTGTTTTGCACGCGAGGCTGCGGATGCGTGCGCGCATCCGGCGTTCCGCGCGCCCTCAATAAAGAGGGCGACCTACGCTGCTCACAACTCGGGCGCTTTTGCGCTGCGAGATCGATCGCGGCTGTGTGCGTCAGGAGAATGCGCTTGAGCGGTGCGGCGTTCTGGCGCAGGGTCGGTTGCCGGTATTCCCATCCCGTTGTCAGGATTCCCTCATGGCCAAGGCTATCTCAAATTCGGCTGCTTCAAATTCAAAACGCGCTCTGACGAAACTTCCAACCGCAGCACCGAGCGGCCCCTGGTACACCATTCTCTATGTGCAGGTTCTGATCGCCATCGCCATCGGCGTTCTGATCGGCCATTTCTATCCCAACACCGGCAAGGCACTGAAGCCGCTCGGCGACGGCTTCATCGCGCTCATCAAGATGATGATCGCGCCGGTGATCTTCTGCACCGTGGTTCACGGCATTTCCTCGATGGGAGACCTCAAGCGTGTCGGCCGTGTCGGCCTCAAGGCGCTCCTTTATTTTGAAGTGGTCTCGACCATTGCGCTGATCGTCGGACTCGTCGTCGGTGAAATCATCCAGCCCGGCAGCGGTTTCAACATCGATCCCGCGACGCTCGACACCAAGGCGGTGGCGACTTACGTCACCAAGGCGAAGGAAGACGGCATCGTCGCGCATCTGATGGCGATCATTCCCAACAGCTTCATCGGCGCGCTGGCCAACGGCGATTTGTTGCAGGTACTGCTGGTCTCGATCCTGTCGGGCTTCGCCATCGCCTATATGGGCCCGGTCGGAGAGCCGATCGCGCACGCCATCGACATGGCGGCGAAAGTGTTCTTCGGCGTGATCCGCATCATCGTGCGCGCGGCCCCCATCGGCGCGTTCGGCGCGATGGCGTTTACGGTCGGCGCTTACGGCCTCGGCTCGTTGTGGAATCTGGCGGCTCTCATCGGCACGTTCTATCTCACCAGCATCCTGTTCGTGCTGCTCGTGCTCGGCGCGATTGCGCGCTTTTCAGGATTCTCGATTTTGCGCTTCATCGGCTACATCAAGGACGAATTGCTGATTGTGCTCGGCACGTCGTCGTCCGAAACCGTGCTGCCGCAGATGATCGTGAAGATGGAGCGGCTAGGTGCATCGCGCGGCGTCGTCGGTCTGGTGATTCCGACCGGCTACAGCTTCAATCTCGACGGCACGAATATCTATATGACGCTGGCGACTTTGTTTCTCGCGCAGGCGACCAACACGCATCTGACGATCTGGCAGGAACTGGGAATTCTGGGCGTTGCGATCATCACCTCGAAAGGCGCTTCGGGCGTCACCGGCGCGGGCTTTATCACGCTGGCTGCGACCTTGGCCATCGTGCCGGATATTCCGATTGCTTCGCTCGCCATTCTTGTCGGCATCGACAAGTTCATGAGCGAGTGCCGTGCGCTGACCAATCTGATCGGCAACGGTGTGGCGACAGTGGTGCTGTCACGCTGGGAAGGCGAGCTTGATAAAGACAAGCTGCACGAGGCGATGGCTCACCCCATCGCGCTTGGCGAGGAGATGGAGCGGGCTCCGGCGCGGGCGTAATCCCGGCCGCGAGGCGTCAGCTGAATTCGATCGTGTCGCCGGGCGCGATACGGCCGGGCATCTTGTGGAACAGCTTCTGGTCGATCACCGATTTATAGACGTAGATCGGCAGCACGTCGTTGGCGCGCATCAGGTTGCGGATCTCGAATCCGCCGTCGTCGCTGATCGTTTTCAATGACGCGACGATGCGGTTGACGCCCGCACCGTCGGAAAACGGCATCAACAGGCGTTCGTAATCGACCTTGCGCCCGTACAGATCGTCGACCTTGGAGATCGTATAGACCGGAAGCCGGCGCAGAATTGATTCGCGATAGATCGGCATCACGATCGGCGCGAGCTTGGGGCCGAGATATTCGTCGAGATACCGGCCCTTGCCGCGCGTGCCGTAGGCGTTCGACATCCGCGTGCCGTCGCTGTCGATCATGATGCGGGATTCGGGTTCGGCGTGCTCGATGCTGCAATAGACGATGTCGGGTAGTTCGTCCGCGAGCCGCTCCGGCTGATAGTCCTCGAACTTCGGCAGCCGCTCGTCCCTGGCATAGAGACGCAGCCAGGTATTGAGCAGGTCGCGCTGCTTGATCGATTTGACGACGGCAGGCCCCGCGCTCTCGAACGGCGCGTTCGCATCAAGTCCAGTTACGGCGTCCGCGTTCATCGTCGTTGCCCCGGAAATGAAATTGCCAATGAAAAATGCCGCCGATGGTCGCCCGGGAAGTCGAAATTTTCGATGAACCGGGCGGGCGAAAGCAAAATACCCTTAATCCGCCGTTACCCGATCGAGCATCGACGATGGTCGTATGGCACTCGGCGTGGTCAACCAAGCCGCCCGGTGGCAAGAGCTTTTTGCCGCACCGTCATAAATCGATGCCCAGCTTTGCACCTTGCGCGGGGCTGAGAATTCGCTGCATAGTCGCCCCGGAGCCTGTCGGCCGTTGCAGATTTCCAAGGATCCGCAGCAGGAACGCGCAGGGGGAAATTCGGCCACGGGCAGTTTGCGCGAAGGCCGATAGGGGAAAACGATTGTCCAACGAGTACATCCTTGAAACCCACGGGTTGACGAAGGAGTTCGCGGGCTTTGTTGCCGTCAGCGACGTCAATCTGAAGGTCAAACGCGGAACCATTCACGCGCTGATCGGCCCCAACGGTGCCGGCAAGACGACGTGTTTCAATCTGCTGACGAAATTTCTCAAGCCGTCCAAAGGCCAGATTCTCTACAACGGCAAGGACATCACGGCGCTTGCTCCTGCGGACGTGGCGCGGCTCGGCCTCGTCCGCTCGTTCCAGATTTCGGCGGTGTTTCCGCATCTGACCGCATTGGAAAATGTGCGCGTCGCACTCCAGCGCCAGCACGGCAGTTCGTTCGACTTCTGGCGCTCGAAATCGATCCTCAATCAGTACAACAAGCGCGCACGAGAATTGCTCGACGATGTGGGCTTGAGCGAATTTGCGAAAACAACCGCTGTCGAGATGCCCTATGGGCGCAAGCGCGCACTGGAAATCGCAACGACTTTGGCGCTCGATCCCGAAATGATGCTGCTCGACGAGCCGATGGCCGGCATGGGCCATGAGGACATCGACAAGATCGCAGCCCTCATCAAGCGCATCTCGGCGAAATACACGATCCTGATGGTCGAACATAATCTCAGCGTTGTGTCGAACCTGTCCGACACGATCACGGTGCTGACGCGCGGTCGGGTGCTTGCGGAAGGCAATTACGCAACGCTGTCGAAGGACGAGCGCGTGAAGGAAGCCTATCTGGGAGCCGGCCATGAGTAACGCTCCGGTTCTTTCCGTCAAAAATCTTCAGGCGTGGTACGGCGAGTCCCACATTCTTCACGGCATCGATTTCGAGGTCCGTCAGGGCGAAGTGGTCACGCTGCTCGGCCGTAACGGCGCGGGTAAAACCTCCACGCTGAAATCGGTCATGGGCATCATGACTAAGCGCACCGGCATGATCGATTTCGAGGGCAAAGAAATCGTTCGCATGTCGTCGGACAAGATCGCCCGGCTCGGCATCGCATTCTGCCCCGAGGAACGCGGAATTTTCGCAAGCCTCGACGTGAAGGAAAATCTTCTGCTGCCGCCGATCATCCGCAGCGGCGGCATGACGCTCGATCAGATTTTCGAGCTGTTTCCGAATCTGAAAGAGCGCCTCGGCAGCCAGGGCACGAAACTCTCCGGCGGCGAACAGCAGATGCTGGCGATCGCACGCATTCTGCGCACCGGCGCACGCTTCCTGATGCTCGACGAGCCGACCGAAGGTCTGGCACCGGTCATCATTCAGCAAATCGGGCGGACGATCTCGCGCCTGAAGTCGGAAGGCTTCACCATTCTATTGGTCGAACAGAACTTCCGCTTCGCGTCCACAGTTGCGGATCGCTACTACGTGGTCGAGCACGGCAAGATCATCGACGCGTTCGCCAACTCGGAAATCCAGGCCAACATGGAAAAGCTGCACAACTATCTCGGCGTATGAGCAGCGATAAAAAGAAACTGCACAATCACTGAATAACGAAGACAACGGTTACGGAGGGACTATGAAGAATAAGATTTCAGCACTGATGTTGGGCACCACACTCGTGCTCGGCGCGGGCACCGGCGCATTCGCGCAGGACAAAGTCATCAAGATCGGCAACCTGACGGACATGTCGGGCCTCTACGCTGACGTGGGCGGAGCCGGATCGACCGTTGCCGCGCAGATGGCGATCGACGATTCGGGTCTTGCCGCGAAAGGCTGGAAGATCGATCTCGTTTCCGCCGATCACCAGAACAAGCCTGACGTCGGCACAACGACGGCGCGGCAATGGGCGGATGTCGAGAAGGTCGACGTCATCGTCGACGTTCTGAACTCCGGCGTGGCTCTCGCGGTCAAGAACGTCGTGACCGAGAAGAACATCATCATGATTAACTCGGGTGCCGCGTCATCCGCGCTGACGGATGCACAGTGCTCACCGAACGTCATTCACTGGGTCTATGACACCTATATGCTGGCGAACAGCACCGGCACCGCGCTGGTGAAGGCCGGCGGCGACAGCTGGTTCTTCCTCACCGCCGACTACGCGTTCGGCGCGGCGCTTGAAAAGGACACCACCGCAGCCGTGACCGCTGCCGGCGGCAAAATCCTCGGCAGCGTCAAGCATCCGCTGAACTCGTCGGACTTCTCTTCGTTCCTGCTTCAGGCGCAGGCGTCGAAGGCCAAGATCGTTGGCCTCGCGAATGCGGGCGGCGACACCACGAACTCGATCAAGCAGGCGGCTGAGTTCGGCATCGTCAAGGGCGGCCAGAAACTTGCGGGCCTTCTGATGTTCGTCAGCGACGTTAATTCGCTCGGCCTGAACGTCGCGCAGGGCCTGAACTTCACCGAGACGTTCTATTGGGACATGAACGACGGCACGCGCGCGTTCTCCAAGCGGTTTGCGGAGAAGATGAAGAACAAGGCGATGCCGACGATGGTGCAGGCAGGCGTCTATTCCGGCCTCATCCACTACTTCAAGGCGCTTGAAGCAATGGGCGGCAATCCGCACGACGGCGCCAAGGTTGTCGCCAAGATGAAGGAAATGAAGACGGACGACGCGCTGTTCGGCCCCGGCGAAATTCAGATCACCGGCCGCAAGATCACGCCGGCCTATCTGTTTGAAGTGAAATCGCCGGCCGAATCCAAGGGCCCGTGGGATTACTACAAGCTGGTCGGCACGACGCCGGCAGACAAGGCGTTCCGTCCGCTCTCGGAAAGCACTTGCCCGCTTATCAAGAAGTAGTGACCGGCGCCCGGCGGCCTCGCGCCGCCGGGCTTCGTCTGGATACGATGCGCAAACGAGGCTGAGAGAACCGAACCGATGCAAGCCCTTTATGCCCAGCTCCTGGTCGGATTAATCAACGGCTCGTTTTACGCGCTGCTCAGTCTCGGGCTCGCCGTCATCTTCGGCATGCTCAACATCATCAATTTCGCGCATGGCGCTCTCTACATGGCAGGCGCGTTCGCGGCGTATTTTCTGCTGACGCTGGCGGGGCTGAACTACTGGTGGGCGCTGATTCTCGCGCCGATCATCGTCGGCGGGATCGGCGTGCTGCTCGAGCGAAGCATGCTGCAATGGCTGACCGGCCTCGATCATCTTTACGGCCTGCTGCTGACCTTCGGGCTGGCGCTCGTCATTCAGGGCGTGTTTCAGAACTATTTCGGCTCGTCGGGTCTGCCTTACGCCATTCCCGAGATTCTGCGGGGCGGTGTCGATGTTGGGTTCATGTATCTGCCGATCTATCGCGGCTGGGTCGTCATCTTCTCGCTCGTGGTCTGTCTTGCGACCTGGTTCCTGATCGAGAAAACCCGGCTTGGAGCCAATCTGCGCGCGGCGACCGAAAACCCGACGCTGGTGCGCGCCTTCGGTATCAACGTGCCGCGCATGATTACGCTCACCTACGGTCTCGGTGTCGGACTGGCGGCGCTGGCAGGTGTGTTGTCGGCCCCGATCAATCAGGTGCGTCCGCTGATGGGCGCGGACCTCATCATCGTGGTGTTCGCGGTGGTTGTGATCGGCGGCATGGGATCGATCATGGGGTCGATCATCACCGGCTTTACGCTCGGCGTGGTCGAGGGCCTGACCAAATATTTCTATCCAGAAGCCTCCAACACCGTCGTCTTCGTGCTGATGGTGATTGTGCTGCTGGTCAAACCGACCGGACTGACAGGAAAGGCGGCATAACATGACGTCGATCACCGATAACGCAATTCCGGAATCCGGACGTTCCACCGCCGACGAGATGATCGCGTTCGTTCTGATGGCGGCGCTGCTTGCAATCGTGCCGCTGACCGGTCTTTATCCGTTCTTCGTGATGCAGGCGCTGTGCTTTGCGCTGTTCGCCTGTGCGTTCAATCTTCTGATCGGCTACGGCGGGTTGCTGTCGTTCGGCCATTCGATGTTCCTGGGCACGGCGGGCTACGCGGCGGCGCATGCTGCCAAGGTCTGGGAATTTTCGCCCGAGCTTTCGATTCTGTTCGGCGTGGCTGCTGCTGCCGGACTTGGTGTCGTGACCGGGTTGGTCGCAATCCGCCGTCAGGGCATCTACTTCTCGATGATTACGCTGGCGCTGTCGCAGCTGATGTATTTCATCTATCTGCAAACCCCGTTCACGCATGGCGAGGACGGCATCCAGGGCATTCCGCAGGGCAAGATGTTCGGCGTGCTCGATCTGTCGAACACCGATACGCTGTATTATGTCGTGCTCGCCGTGTTCCTGTTCGGCTTCCTGCTGATCTATCGCACGATCAATTCGCCGTTCGGCGAAGTTCTCAAATCGATCCGCGAGAACGAGCAGCGCGCTATCTCGCTTGGTTACAAAGCCGATCAGTACAAGCTGATGGCCTTCATTCTGTCCGGCACGCTGGCGGGGCTTGCAGGCGCCATGAAAGTATTCGTCGCGCAGAACGCTTCGCTCACCGACGTGCACTGGACGATGTCGGGTGAAGTCGTGCTGATGACGCTGGTCGGCGGTCTCGGCACGGTGTTCGGGCCGGTGGTCGGCGCGTTCGTGATCGTGGCCATGCAGCAGTATCTGGCAGGCTTCGGCCAGTGGGTGACGGTGATTCAGGGCGCGATCTTTGTGATCTGCGTGCTGACGTTCCGCCGCGGCGTGATCGGCGAAATCGCCCATTACTTCAAGCGTTCGCTTTAGGCCCGCCACTTCCGCCGCTGACAAACCGGTGGATACCGCCGCGTTTGGCGAGTGAGGCTATCCACACCGCTGAAAATCGGTTTATGACAGGCGCATGACAGTTCGATGTCACGCCGGAAGACGCTCATGAATCGATGGTTTCGGGCAATTTTGCCCCGCGAGGAAAGGTTCTTCGACCTTTTTGCCCGCCATTCGCAGACGGTCGTGCAGGGTGCGGAGGCGCTCGAGGGCATGCTCAGGGGCGGCGAGGAAGTCCCTGTCTACTGCCAGCGCGTCAATCAGTTCGAGAACGACGCCGACCAGATCACGCGCGAAGTGCTGACGGCCGTCCGCCGCACCTTCATCACGCCGTTCGACCGCGGCGACATCAAGAATCTCATTACCTCGATGGACGATGCTATCGACCAGATGCAGCAGACGGCGAAGGCCGTGATGATGTTCGAGGTGCGCAGCTTCGAGCCGCCGATGCGCGAGATCGGCAGCATCCTCGTGCAATGCGCGAACCTCGTTGGCCGCGCGGTGCCGCTGATGCAGGCGATGGGCGAGAACGTCATGACGCTTACGAGCCTGACCGAAGAAATCACGCGCCTTGAGGGTCGCGTCGACGATCTCGACGACATCGGCATGAAGGAATTGTTCCTCAAGCATCGCGAGGGCAACGCGATGGATTTCATCGTCGGTGCCGAGATCTACAAGCATCTCGAAAAGGTCGCCGACCGCTTCGACGACGTCGCCAACGAGATCAACAGCATCGTGATCGAGCAGGTTTAGGGTCAGGAAAGAGCCGTGGACGCTTCGCTTGCCTTTCCGATCCTCGTTGGATTGATCGCGGTCGCGTTGCTGTTCGACTTCCTCAACGGGCTGCACGATGCGGCCAATTCCATCGCGACGATTGTTTCGACGCGTGTGTTGCGGCCGCAATACGCGGTCGCGTGGGCAGCGTTCTTCAATTTCATCGCATTCGCCGTGTTCGGTCTGCACGTCGCGCAAACCATCGGCACCGGCATCATCGATCCGGGCGTGATCGACGAGCAGGTGATTTTCGCAGCTCTTATCGGCGCGATT
>JAFKKP010000261.1 GCA_017305515.1 Hyphomicrobiales bacterium | reverse complement strand
CCGGCACCGCCCATGATCTTGTCCATAAGAAACGCGGCGCGCGCCATGTAACCGAAATCCTCCAACAGAAGGATGAACAGAAACATGATCAGGATTTGCGGAAGGAACACGATCACGCTTCCGACTCCGGACAACACCCCGTCCTTAATGAAACTAAGCACCATCCCTTCCGGCAGTGTGGCAGCGGCATATTGCCCGGCTATGTCGAACAAAGCCGTGAGCGCATCCATCGCGGGTTTGGCCCACGAGAACACCGCTTGAAACATCACGAACAATATTCCGAATAGAAGCAACAAACCCCACAACGGATGCAACGCGACCGAATCCATGCGAGTCGTAAGGGAATCAGGCTTGGATGCCTCAACAACGCATTCCCGCAAAACCCGGTCGGCTTCGCGTTGCGCTGCGCGGAGGTCGGGTGCTTGCGGCGGTGTCCAGGTCGAGGCAGTAGCAGCACGCGGCATCGCTTTGGCGAACTGATCGAGTTTTTCAATCAACGCGTCCGTGCCATGGCGGCGGACGGCGGCGGCCGTGATGACGGGAACGGACAGTCGCTCGGAAAGCTTGTCCACGTCGATCACGACGCCACGCCGCTCGGCAATGTCGAACATATTGAGGACGAGAACAATCGGGCATCCGGTTCGCTTGAGTTCGAGCAGGAGTCGCACGGTCAACCGAAGATTGGTCGCGTCACCCACGCACAAGATGAGTTCGGGCTGCTTCTCTTGTTCGTGCCGGCCGAGCACGACGTCGCGCGTGATGACCTCGTCCGGGCTGCGGCCGCGCAGCGAATACGTGCCGGGTAGATCGACAATGCTGATGCGGTGCCCGCCCGGCGTCACGAAAACCCCGGCTTTGCGTTCAACCGTCACGCCGGGATAGTTCGCGACTTTCTGCTTTGCACCGGTCAGGGCATTGAAGAGCGAAGTCTTGCCGGAATTCGGCGTGCCGACCAGCGCAAAGCGCAGCGTATGAAGGTCAAATACCGTCACGACGCGTCGGTCACTTTGATAGCCATGGCCTCGCGTCGGCGCAGGGCAACCGTAGCTCCATTGATGCGTATGGCGATGGGGTCACCGCCCACGGGCCCCTCGTGAAGCACTTCGACGCGCGCGCCTTCAACAAATCCGAACTCAATCAAGCGGCGTTCCAGCTCAATTCCCGAGAGTGCTGAATCCACTGCGTCATGTTCGATTGCAATGATCGCGCCGCTGAAGCCGCGCGGTACGTCGCCAAGCCGTCTGGAATTCTGGGTTGTTAAAGCGTCCATCCCCCTTGATCGCAACAAGGGGGATGATGGTCAACGAAAGCACCGTCAACTTAGAACGGTTATAGATCGGGTTAGCTGCCCTTCGCCGGAAGCGCGCCGGAACTGTTGGCGTCGCCATGCGAACCGGCTCGCTGTGGAATAAAGACGACTAGCGCTACCATGATTGCCGCAAGCACAAGTGATGCGGTGTAGCGGCTTAGATTCAAGCCACCGTTCGCAATCGGCTTGTCCATAAAGTCGCCAATGGTTGCTCCGAGCGGCCGGGTCAGAATGAACGCCGACCAGAACAAAATGGTGTGCGAGATGCTGGTGCGGAAATAGGCAACCGCGATCACGGCCAACGCTGCGCCGAACACCACGGCACCGCCGAGATAACCAAGGCCGGTATCGGCCATCCAGTCGCCGAGCGCGGTGCCGAGCGTCTGCGAGAACAGAATAGCGAACCAATAAAAGCTCTCTGCCTTTGGCGTGTTGATGCTTTCAACCGAAATAGTCCCCAGTGCCCAGTGCCATAAACACAAGGACATCATGAGAAGGCTGAACAGAATTGTGGTTCCGCCGAGATAGCCAATCCCGAGCGAGCGGTCCACGAAATCGGCCATGGTCGTGCCGACCGTGGTCGTCGCGACGATGACGCCCCAATAAAGAAATGGATGAAAGCGTTTCGTTCGCACCTGCGCGATCACAAGCACGATGAAGAGGCTGGCAAAAATCGCCGTGCCGACGAGGTAGCCAAGATTGAGCGACATCGTCACGGCATCGCCGCCCGTCTCGCCAAGTGTCGTGGCGAGGATTTTGACAATCCAGAAGCCCAACGTGACGGCAGGCACTTTGCCGAGTTCGTGTTTATCGATGGTAGTCATGAGCACTCCAGATTCGAAAGTTGGGCGGCGACGCGTGACGATTACGATGCCTTGCCGGATAAATTATCCATCATGGTCAGCACTTCATCGAGTGCCTTTTTGCACGATGCTGCGTCCGGGGTGCTTGCACGCAAAGCTGCAAGCGCACGATCGATGGCTTTATCGAGCGTGTGCCAGTCGGAAGCGGCGCGTGGCTTGAGACCGGCCTCGGCCTCGTCCCATGTGGTTTCGAGATCTTTGATGCGCGTCTTTGCGCCGGACAGATCGTTCTTATCGACGAGCGCTTGCGTATCGACGACGATGCTGCGGAATTTTGAAAGATCGCCGAGTTGGGACGGTGTCGCTGCCTTTGCGTAGGAAACAGCCGATACAGGATAGTGGCTCTCATGAAGGGCGGTCTCAAGCGCTGCTCCGCCGACGATAATGGCGATAAAGGCTGCAAGTTTCGGAATCATGTTCTCTCCTTTGGTTAGACAGTTAGCGTTGCGCGGCGGCGACGGCTTTGTCCGTCGAGGCCTGTGTGTGAAGAAAAATGACGAGCCCGGTGATGACGGTCAGGAAGGCGATGCTCGTGTAGATCGTGCCGAGACCAAGCCCACCGTATTCGCGCGACTGCGACAGGAGATCGCCAAGCGAAGCCCCTAGTGGGCGCGTCAGGATGTAAGCAATCCAGAATGTCAGGATGGCATTCGCGCCGAGCGCGTAGGCAAAGGCTACGGTCGCAATGAGTGCAGCAAAGACCACAACACCAAGCCGGAATCCGAGACCGAGCGCTTCGGTGGCAAGATCGCCGGCCGCCGTGCCGAGCGCGAAGGTGAAGAGAATGGCGAGCCAGTAAAAGAGTTCGCGCCGCGTTGTGATGATGGTGTGGATGGAGAGCGTGCGCTCAAAGCTGTACCAGACCAAAAATGTCAGGCCGAGCGCGACGGCAAATGCAGCCGTGCTTACATAGAGACTGATGCCAAGCCCGTCCGTTAGCGCGTCCGTGATCTGCGTGCCGACGACGCTGACCAGCACGACAGTCACCCAGTAAATCCAAGGCACATATTTCTGCATGCGAACTTGGAGAATGAGCGCAAGCACAAGCAGCGCGGCCATGATGCCGCCGGTCAACGCTGTGCCGAGGCCGACATGGACGGCGAGGTAGTCCGCGCCAGTCTCGCCTACCGTTGTCGAGAGCACCTTGATGAGCCAGAAGATCGCAGTGACTTCCGGCACCTTATTTAGTTTCAGCGTTGTTGAATCGTGCATCCAAACTCTCTCGTATGACGCCACGCGACGACTGGCTGGCATAAGAGACGCTGGGCCCACAGACTTAGGACCTGCTTAGGGCCGAAAAGCCCGGATTCGACCTCAATCCGGGCTTGCCCTTATTGTGCGCTAAGTCAGCGCTAAGTTAGCTGCTTGATGAATGAGCAAGGTCGGCACGGCCCCATGCGTATTTTATTGATTGAAGATGACCGGATGATTGGCGAGGCTATTTTGCAGGCCTTGAAGGACGCCGCTTATGCAGTCGATTGGGTGCAGGATGGCCGCGACGCGATCACGGCATTCTTGTCTGAAGAATATGACCTTGCCCTGCTCGATCTCGGACTCCCCAACGTCGAGGGCTTAAAGGTGCTCAAGGAAATTCGAGCGCACGGCGACGAACTACCCGTCATTATTATCACGGCACGCGACGGCCTCGAAGACCGCGTTGCTGGTCTTGATAACGGCGCGGACGACTACCTCGTCAAACCGTTCGAAATGCGCGAACTGCTCGCACGCATGCGCGCGAACCTTCGGCGCAAAGGCGCGAATGCAGGACCGCTCCTTACCAACGGCGTTGTGACGCTTGACCCGTCTTCGTTTGAGGCCACGCATAGCAGCGAAACCGTGCGCCTTACCGCACGCGAATTCGCTCTGCTGCAAGCTCTGCTCGCAAGACCAGGCACCATTCTTTCGCGGGCTGACCTTGAGCGCAATTTGTACGGCTGGAACGAGGAAGTCGAAAGCAACGCGGTGGAATTCCTTATCCATGCCGTGCGGAAAAAACTTGGTGCATCCGTTATTCGGAATGTCCGTGGTGTTGGCTGGATGGTTGATCGCCCATCATGATGAATTCGCTTCGGACCAGATTGTTTGCGGGCGTAACAAGCTTTGTGATTCTGGCTGCGCTTGTCACAAGCTATGTCACATTCAAATGGGCCTACACGGAGGCCATCGAGCTTCAGGACGATGTTCTGCTTCAGGTCGGTGGCATCGCGCAATCCAACCGTGTTTCGACGGAGCCATCTGCCGAACAAACAGTCGACGAAGAAGCTCGGATTCGAATTGATGAGTTCGATGCGGCGACCCCATCCACAAAAGTGCTTGCCGCGCGAAATCTTCCAGACGGACTCTACACAATCAATCCTAGCGATAGATCGTGGCGCGTTAACATTAGGACGCGCGCAGACCACTCCCGGTTCATCATCTCCCAATCGACTGCCTATCGCGACGAAGTTGCAAACGACAGCGCGCTGCGAACGATATGGCCGCTCGCGGGGCTGGTGCCGTGCCTTCTTGCCCTCATTGGCTTTGTCATTCATTTTAGTTTCCGGCCCGTCGCGGGAACAGCGAAGCAACTCGACGCACAGAGGGGCTCCGGTGTTGAGCGGGTGTCTCGGCGCAACATGCCTACTGAACTTTTGCCGTTCATCGACTCAATCAATCGCCTGCTGGACCGGCAATCGGATCATGTCGAACAACAGAAGCGTTTCATCGCTGACGCCGCCCATGAAATGCGTAGCCCCATCACCGCTCTCGGACTTCAGGCTGAAAACCTGTCCAACACCGAGATGTCGGAGGAAGCAAAGCGTCGGGTCATTACGCTCCGTGACGGCATCAAACGCACCGGACGGCTTTTTGAGCAACTTCTTACCTTGGCGCGTTCTGATAATATCAGCGAGGCAAATTCGGTTGCATTAGATGACATCGTAAAACGTGTCGTGGCTGATTTCTTGCCTGCCGCCGCTAGCAGCACGATTGATCTCGGCTTTGCCATCATCCAACCAGTCATGGTGAAAGGCGACGAAACTTTGCTTTCCGCCATGATTCGTAATCTCATCGACAACGCAATGAAATATACTCCGCCGCGCGGACAGATCGACATCAGCCTCTATTCACGCGATGGCATGGCGCATTTGGTGATTACGGATTGCGGGCCGGGAATGAAACAAGGCGATATTGCTCGAGCGTGCGAACCCTTTTATCGAGGTTCTCGGCCGCGCGGCGAAGGCACAGGTCTAGGCCTCTCAATTGTGAACCGCGCGGTAACATCCCTATGCGGCAAGGTTTCGTTTTGCAACGTTGAAGGCAACGATCAAACAGGACTGCGCGTCGAAATCACTTTTCCTGCTTTTAATCTCAATGGATAAAAAGCCGCACTACCCTCTTTATGGCGAAAAATCCTGTCACGCTTGGATAACTTAACTTTACGTTTTTCTATTGGACTGGAATACGGAGTTTCCATGCTGGATTTCCAAAAAGAGGAGCAATGGGAAAAATATTCAAGCGCAATTTTTTAGAATTGCGCGACGCAAAAAATCCTCTCTACCGCGTTTTTTTCTTTCTCTTGCGCTTTCTGGTCGCGGCTTTCTTGCGCGCTAATCCCTTAGAAGACTTTTGAAATGATGCACGGACCTTCATGTCGCGTCTGCTCACAGCGTCGATGTATTCGATAATTGTCAAATGAGCGTTGGCAAGCTCTGCGCCTTGGACCTTGTTTTGGGAGTCGCCGAGAATTCGATGCGCCGCAGCCAGTCGATCATAGAACTCTGAAACAATGAGCGGCGGCGAATCCAGCCGCTCGGCAGTATGCCAATCGATATCAATTGCGATCTGACAAGTTCCCAAAAGATTTCCCGAAGGAGCCCCGCTAGCAGCAATTTGTTTAAATGACTTTTCGGTAGAGCGAAGCCTTGGCTGTGCCACGGTAGGAAGTTTGAGATTCAACTTTCTCGGTTTCGGCAGAATTGCCGAATTCCAATCCGGGGATGCACCATCCCGATTGGTCAATTGACCACCCAGAGCGAACATTGACCGCAACGCTCGGACGATTGAAGAATGGTCAAATTGCACGTTTCCGAAAACTTGCGAGCCAAGCCCGGCCTTCAACCACGGTGAAATGAGCACTGCTGGAACACGAATTCCGAAATGATCGAAAGAATAATTCTGCGGATTCTTTGCCCTTGCTTGATTGAGCGGCTTATCACCGGGAGAGGTAGCTGCCGGAGGATTCACGTGATCGAAAAAGCCGCCATGCTCATCCCACGTTATGAGAAGTGCACTATTGTCACCTACTGATTGGCCAAAGATCGCACGATAAACATCTCGAATTAGAATTTCGCCCAAACTAATCGTGCCGATGGGATGTTGTGAGTTGCCTGCTCTATAGCTAGGGAGACCATATTTCGGTTCAATAAAAGTATACCCAGCAAGGTCGCCCTTGGCCACGTCAGAAGCAAACTCAGAAAATGGTCGAAAGAATTTTCGATCGTTCCGCTTGTCCACCATCCCCTTCAGACAAAGTGCCTGCGGATAATCGAAGTTAAATGCGCCGTAATGGTGATGATAAATTCTCCAATCGACCCCTTTGGAAGTTAGACGATCAAAGATATGTCCGTTCTCAAAATTGAGACAATAGCCGGGGTTTGTTACAGCGTTCTTCGCATCGATTGACCCGAGGCTGTTATCGAGGCCCCCGGACGAACCGCAATGCGCGAAAAGTCGATTTGGCCACGTTGGACCGGGCATCGAAGAAAACCAATTATCAAAATAGAGATTGTCTCGCGCAAGCTGCACAAGCACCGGAACTTCCGTCTCGTCAAACCCCTTCATGGTTTCGGGGCCGCTATCTGCCGAGAAACCATCCATTAAGCCGCCATGAATTTGATTCTTTACGTTCTCAAACTCATGATTAGGGTCGTCGGCTAGTTGATCGGTGGCACCAGGACTGAAATGAAAATGCGGCGGAGGTTCACTTACGCCCGGTAGTCCAGAAAATGAAAGCATGTGATCGAACGAGCGATTTTCAAGCATCAATACGAACATATGAGTGATTTTGCCCATTGAACCCCCTTAACGCGTGATGACTTTGCAAAATTTTATTTAGTCACTTCCTATCTGCGCAACGACTGAATAAGAACGCGATTGTTCAACTGATTTAAGATGTCGTTCAAGCGAAGCTTTGCGCCGGGCCCAACATCGACGACCGACCTATTCTCGGTATGCGCGTCTATGGTTTTCTCGCCCTCAAAAATCAGCACACCAAACTTGTTCTTCCGGACGACCGGGACTGTTCTTTTAGGCACGTGAACAGGGACGAAGTGTTTGCCATAGTCTCCTTTCGACATCTCAATCATCGCTATATCAAGCGAGTGGGTTGATTTTGACTCGAATGAAATGACGCCTTTGGCAGTACCAGTATTTGGGATGATAAAGTTGGGCGTTGCTCCAACCGACGCGGTCAAAAGAAAATCGAGCGAGTAACCGATCGATTTGTCCGTGGATATGAAGTCATAGGTTTTGAGCTTCTCAGCACCACTTTCGGCATCTAGTTCGACGGTACGTTGAGCTTCAAAGACGCGGATGATCCAATCTGAAAGCCCAAGTCGGCCCTCGATTGGCAGAATCGCAAAATCATCGCAGTAGTAGTTTCCCGCTTCATCAAATGATAGGTAGATATTCAGAAGAGCTGTCCGCTTCGAATTGAGAGATAGGTTCGCATTTAGTTCGAGCGGGCTGAGGCTTCCGTAAGGACCGGTCAATGAGCTACTGGGCGTAACGCCGCCTGTTTCATCGACAGCCAGCGTCAGAGTTACTGCGGCGGCCCAAAGCTTGAGCGATGGCGCATTGTGAGCCTGCGAGATTTTTCTGTAAGCTGCGCCTATCTCGCACTTTATCCGCTTCTCAACGGCAGCGATGGAAACGTGGTCAGCCTGCTGTGTCGGCACAGTTGCACAGCCACTCAATGCCGCGCTTAGCACGGCCATCCACGCGAAACGCATTACAAGATCTCCCCAGATCCAAGACCAGTCTTTCGGAAATTTTGACTAACGGCAACAGAAATTAGATTGGCGTGATCTCGGTCGGCACATATCAAAAAAATTAGTTTGGGAGCGAGCAGATGAACGCCCGCTAATGCAGGGAAACAGGTTAAGGGCGTTTTCCTTTACACCTTGATCTGAAGCCGCCAAACGAGTGCCGAGACCGTGGCGAACGACAACGCGGTCGTAAAAAGAATGACAGCCGATACGCGAGGCGCGTCGGCCTCATAGCGTTGGGCAAAGATGAATGCCCAACCTGCCGAAGGTAGCGCCGCCGTGAGTACGGCGACGGTCTTTGCGAATGGATCGATATTGAACGCGCTAAGGATCACCCAAGCCAAAAACGGATGAAGCATCAGCTTGCCCGCGACCGGCAACGTGATGACTGCCGAGCTATGCGACGCATCGATGCGCACGAGTGAGACGCCTATGGCGAACAGCGCGCAGGGACCGGCGGAATTGCCGAGCAAGCGAACTATTTCGACCGCCGGTGTCGGCAATTTCCAGCCGAAAGCCGAAAACGCCGCGCCTGCCGCGATGCTAATGAGAAACGGATTTGTGAGCGCACGCAACACAGCTTCACCCGTGCCCTTGATCCAACCGCGTCCGCCCGACACATCGAATTGAGCCAAGGCGAGGGCTACCGCAGCCGTGACCGTCTGATCGACAATGGTGGACATCACCGCAGGACCTGCGGCCCGCTCGCCAAGAAGCGCGACCACAAGCGGAATGCCGAGATAGCCGACATTGGTCACGCTACCGGCTAATCCGTAAAACGCTGCGTCCCGGAGCCGCGCCTTGAAAATTCGGCTTCAGAGATTTTCGCGGATTTCGGCGACACAAAGTCGCACCACAAATCTCCAGAGACTTTTCTAAATGAGAAAATCCCGCATTCCGCGGGCCTTTTTGACCCGAAAGCGGAGTTATTTTGTACCACCCGACTGAGTGGCTGGGCGGCCAGTGGCGCTAGGAAGGGTCTCCGATGCCATTTCCCTGCTAACAGGGAGTTTTTCAGCGAAATATACAATTCTTCGTAGCCAACCGGCCGCCATCCCTAGCATTCAAGAGATTTTGCGTACCCGTCTAGCTCTCTCGAACAGGGAATGCTTTAGACCCGAACAGGGATTAGATTGGGTGCGAATGGGCTACGCGAGTTGCTGAAGCTCGTTCGCCGCAACGACCTGCCAAGGCCAGGCCGGCGTTCCTTCCACTTGTCCTGAGCTAGCCAGAGCTTTTGTGACCAATAATTGATCCGCCCCTATTGAAGTGGTCATCCCTGAAGTGTGAATTTCTGACGGTGGATAGGCTCAATGGCAAGGAAGATGCGTACGGCGGAAGAGATTGTCGCGAAGCTTGGGCAGGTCGATGTGCTGATTGCGCAAGGTCGACAAGCGGCGATTGCTTTTTGGGTGTGCGTTGCAGCACGGCCTTCCCGGGAATGCGGGAAAAAAGCTTCGCTTGAGCCCCCTATGCGAACATGCGAGCATTTCTCAGTCGCTTAGTGGGAGTTTATTTTGCTGAGCCGATTGCAAATCTTCACACTTGTAAGCCTTGTACTTTCGCTAAGTGCTGGACCGGCAAGCGCCGATAAACGCGTGGCTCTGGTCATTGGCAACTCGGCCTATCAAAATGTAAATCCGCTGCCCAATCCGGCGAAGGATGCCGTGGCGATCACAGACATGTTCAAGAAAGCGGGCTTCGATGTCGTGATCGGCAAGCAAGACGTTACTAACGCCGACATGCGCCGCATGGTTCGTGACTTCAGCGATAAGGTGAGCGATGCCGATATTGCGGTTGTATATTATGCGGGCCACGGCATTGAGATCGACGGAACAAATTATCTTCTTCCGGTCGACACAAAGTTAGATCGCGATACGGATGTCGAAGATGAGGCCGTGTCACTCGACCGTATCGTTAGAACGCTGGATCCGGCAAAGAAACTGCGTCTCGTGATCCTTGACGCTTGCCGCGACAACCCGTTTCAGCAAACGATGAAACGAAGTCTTAGCTCGCGCGGAATCGAGCGAGGGCTCGCAAAGGTGGAGCCGCAAAATCCAAACACTCTGATTGCATACGCAGCTAAAGCAGGCTCAACGGCTTCCGATGGAGCCGGAGCACATAGTCCATTTACGACTTCGCTTCTGAAGCAGCTTCCGGTACCTGGTCAGGATCTGCGGAAATCGCTTGGGTACGTTAGAGATGATGTTCTGAAGGTCACGAACAATGGTCAGGAGCCATTCGTCTACGGATCACTTGGTGGAGACGACGTAATTTTGGTGCCGGGCGCTCCTAGACCAGGAGCGGCCAATGTTCCGGCGCAGGTTACAGCGCTCGATCCAAATTCGCAGTTGCGTCAGGACTACGAATTGGCCGCCCAAATTAATACGGCGCAAGCTTGGGACGCGTTCTTGGCGAACTACCCAAAAAGTTTCTATTCCGATTTGGCGCGCGCTGCACGCGTCAAGCTAGCGAATTCTTTTCCGACAGCTCCTGGCGGCCGCAATGTCGCGGCAGCCAACTCTCAATCTCCATCACAGGCGCCAACGCCTACTGGAAATCAGCCGATTTCGATTTTGAATACAGCTAGTTCTTGTGATGATTACGCGAAG
>JAFKKP010000260.1 GCA_017305515.1 Hyphomicrobiales bacterium | reverse complement strand
AGGTGCGCACGATCTTGTTGATCGTCTCGATCATGTGCACCGGAATACGAATGGTTCGCGCCTGGTCCGCGATCGAGCGCGTGATCGCCTGACGGATCCACCACGTCGCATAGGTCGAGAATTTGTAGCCGCGGCGATATTCGAATTTATCGACCGCCTTCATCAGGCCGATGTTGCCTTCCTGAATGAGATCGAGGAATTGCAGGCCGCGGTTGGTGTATTTCTTGGCGATGGAAATCACGAGGCGCAAATTCGCCTCCACCATTTCCTTCTTGGCCTGACGCGCTTCGCGCTCGCCCTTCTGCACGCCGTGGACGATCTTGCGGAATTCGCCGATCTCCAATCCGGTGAGCGCGGCGAGGTCCTGAATGTTCTGGCGCAGGTCCTTGATCTTGTCCTTCTCGACCGCGACGAAATTCTTCCAGCCCTTGGCGGCGAGTTTCGACACGCGGTTGAGCCAGCGCGGATCGAGTTCCGAGCCCTGATAATTCTTGAGGAAGTCTTCGCGGCCGACGCCGTGAGAATCGCCCAGACGGAACAGCCGGCCCTCGAACGACACCAGCTTCTTGTTGATGTCGTAGAGCTGCTCGACCAGCGAATCGATGCGCGCCTGATTGAGACGCAGCGACTTCACCTCGACGATGATTTCGTCCTTGAGCTTCTTGTATTTGCGCTCCTGCGCGGGCGAGAGCGTTTCGTTCTGAAGCTGGTTGGCGATGTCCTGCTCCTGCAGGCGGCGCAGCTTCTTGTAGGAGTCGGCGATCTTGTCGAAGGTCTCGACGACCTTCGGCTTGAGTTCGGCCTCGATGGCCGCAAGCGACATCTGGTTCTCGAACTCGTCGTCATCGTCCATCTCGCCTTCGGGGGCACCCTCGGCGGTCTCGCCTTCTTCGCCTGCGGCGGGCGCGGGACGGAACGGCGTTGCGGACGGAGGTGCTGCCGGAGGAGATGCGGACGGCGGCACCGCGGCCTGCTGCACGGAAATCACCTGGACTGTGCCGTCGGCATTGATGATCGCGTTGGTCTGCTGGCCGTCGGGGCCGACAGGCCCGGTAATCATCGCCGGGTTCATGTTGTTCTTGGCGTCGGGGCCCGCATAGGTCGCTTCGAGATCGATGATGTCGCGAAGGAAAATCTTTCCTTCGTTCAATTCGTCGCGCCAGATGATGATGGCCTGAAAGGTCAGCGGGCTTTCGCAGAGACCTGCGATCATCGCCTCGCGGCCGGCCTCGATGCGCTTTGCGATCGCGATTTCGCCTTCGCGCGACAGCAGTTCGACGGTGCCCATCTCGCGCAGATACATGCGCACAGGATCGTCGGTGCGCTCACCCGGTTCCGATTTCTTGACTTCGGTGACGGCCTTGGATGTGACTTCGACGAGTTCGTTATCGGTCTCGTCGTCGGCCTCTTCCTGCTTGTCCTCGTCGCTGTCGCTGTCGTCGGATTCAGAGACGTTGATGCCCATGTCGGAGAGCATCGCCATGATGTCTTCGATCTGTTCGGGCGAGGTCTGGTCGGAGGGCAGCACTTCATTGAGTTGATCGAAGGTCACGAAGCCGCGCTTCTTGGCCTGCTTGATCATCTTCTTGACGGCGGCATCGGACAGATCGAGCAACGGCGAGGGCGCGTCGGCTGAATCCTTCTCAGGCGTCTCGGCGGCCTTCTCTTTTTCCTTGTCCTTGGTCGCTGCCGTTTTCGCCTTGATGGCCATCTACTGCTCCTGAAACCGCGCGCGGCGAAGCCTGAGGCCGCGCCGAATGAGTGCCGTCCGCTGGTGTCCCGTAGGATGCGGAAAGGGCGGCGCTTTTGACAGCACCACCCGCGTCATCTTGATGTCTGGCCTATCTCATAAAGGCAGGCCGTTAAGCTCCGATTAACCCTGTTTCTGCGGGTAAAAACCCGTTTTGGCGAGTCTTTTTAAGGCCAGATTCCAGAAGAATTGGCGGACGCTTTGGACGGCGTCCGGTCAGCCGTTCTGCCGGAACCGGCCCGAAAGCTCGCCAAAACCCTCGATCGACGCTTCAAGGCCATCCGCTGTGGCGAGCCGGGCTTTCACATCGCGCAGCCAATTCAGATTTTGATCGCTGCTGTCTTGCGCCAGCGCCTGTTCGGCGTCCTTGAGTTCTCTAAGTAAGGAGTGCCATTGCCGATGCAAGGCAACCAGTTGCTGCCACGTCGAAAGAACATCCTCGCGCGCGGCACCCGGCTGCGCGCCCCAGACATCCTTGGTGGTGAGCGAGGCTTCAATACGCTGTAATTGCTCGGAAAATCCGCTTTTTTCGAGGCTGGATTTGAGCCGCGCAGTTTCAGCCGCTTCATCGTCGGTGTGCGAATAGTTTGAAAACGCGCCGATGATCGCCGCGCGCAGCTTGTGTGCTTCGGGATGGGCGAGTTCCAGCGCCGCGACTTCCTCCAGATGATCATGCAGCAGCCAGGGGTGATTGATGAGGCATTGCAGGATCAGCGCCTCGCGCCGCGAGATCGCGCTTCGCTGTCCGCGCATGATCGGCGAATTCGCCAGATGCGGACTTGCGACCTGATACGGACCCCGCGCGATGGTCCGCGCGGCTGTGGATAGGTTGCCCCGGAAGTCGCCGCGCCTGGCATTGTTCCCACCGAACGGCGCGCGCGGCTGAAAACGCCGGGCCGATTCGCCACCGAATCCGGGCGCTCCCTGCCCGCCGCGATAGCCGCCGCGCTGAGGCATGTCAGGCGTGAATGCGCGCTGCAGACGCTGGGTGAAATCCTGCCAGTAATAACGCCGCACGGTTTCGTCGCCGATGCCGTTCGCCAATTCCTTGATGCGCGCTTCCAGCGCCGCGCGGCGTTCCGGCGTGGCAAAACTTCCGCCGGCCACTTCGCGCGACCAAAGCATCTCGGCAAGCGGCTTTGCGGCGTTGAGCACTTCATCGATAGCCGCGCGTCCGCCGCTGCGTGCGAGATCGTCCGGGTCTTGTCCCTCCGGCAGCAGTGCAAAGCGCAAACTCTTGCCGGGCTTCAAATGAGGAAGCGCGAGGTCCGCCGCGCGAAACGCCGCGCGCTGGCCTGCACTGTCGCCGTCGAAACACAGGATTGGCTCGTCGGCCATTTTCCAGAGCAGCGCGAGCTGGTTTTCCGTCAACGCCGTGCCGAGCGGCGCGACGGCGCCCGGAAATCCCGCCGTCACCAAGGCGATGACATCGACATAACCTTCGGCGACGATGATCGCCGCGCCGTCATGCGCGGCCTGTCGCGCGGTCGCGAAATTGTAGAGATTGTCGCCCTTGTGAAACAGCGGCGTTTCCGGCGAGTTGAGATATTTCGCCGGTACGTCTTTCTCCAAAGCGCGACCGCCGAATGCGATGACGCGGTTGCGCGCATCGGTGATGGGAAACATCACGCGATCGCGGAAACGATCGAACGGCACCGGCACGTCCTCGCCGGAAATCAGCAAACCCGTCTCGATCATGTCCTCGACCGAGATGCCCTGTGCGCCGAGATGTTCTTTCAGCGCATATTTTTCGCCGGGCGCGTAGCCCATGCGAAACTGAAGCTGCGTCGCCGGCGTAATGCTACGATCCGCGAGATAGCCGCGCGCTTTCGCGCCGTTGCGAGACGCCAGCGTGTCGGCAAAAAACTTAGCCGCGAGGTCCATCACGTCATGCAGCGTCTTGCGTCGCTGATCCTGACGCGCCGCATCAGGCGAGGCGACCGGCAGCGCGAGGCCCGCTTGCGATGCGAGGCTCTCGACCGCCTCGACGAAACCGAGGCCTTCGGTCTCCATCAGAAACCTGATGATGTCGCCGTGATTGCCCGACGCGAAGCAGTGATAAAATCCCTTCTGGTCGTTGACCGTGAAGGAAGGCGTCTTCTCCTGCTTGAACGGCGACAGGCCCTTCCATTCCTTGCCGGCCTTCTTCAATTTCACGCGGCGGCCCACGACTTCCGAAACCGGAAGCCGGGCGCGCAGTTCGTCGAGGAATTGTGGCGTGAAACGCATGGGCCGATGGGTGGGTGATTCGCGGCAAAATTGCCAACCGATCACCAATATAGGCTCGCCGCCGCGTTCCCGCACGGCCCGTCTGCCGAAACCGGCTTGTCGCCGCTATTCACAGGCGATTTTGCGGCCTGACGCCCTTCGCTCCTACATTCGGGCGCTTCCGGCGCGATTCCCGATTTCGCCCCGGGGTAACGGCGAGAAACGACCTTGCACGACAAAGGCGACACTTCACTACTCCTGGCAGCGGTCGAGGCTCCGCCCGTTGTGGAAGAAAACGCCGAGAGCACCTCGCCGTTCTTCTTCACCTGCGATCATTACGGGCGCTCGATCCCGCGTGCACTCGGCGATCTCGGCGTGACGGCGAACGATCTCGTGCGGCACATCGCTTGGGACATCGGCATCGCGGGTATTGCCGAACGATTGGCGAAAGACATGGGCGTGCATCTGATCGCGCAGCGTTACTCGCGACTCGTGATCGACTGCAATCGCCCGTTCTCGTCGCCCGGTTCGATTCCGCTGATCTCGGAAGCCACGGAAATTCCGGGCAACAGCGGATTGACAGCCGAACAGATCAACGCGCGGCGGCGCGCGATCTTCAACCCGTATCATGCGCGCATCGAACAGGCGCTCGACGCGCGGCATGTACGCGGCCAGCCGACAATTTTAGTGTCGCTGCATTCGTTCACGCCGGTCTATGCCGGCATCGCGCGGCCGTGGCATGTCGGCACGCTGTATCAGCATCACGCGCAATTGCCGTCATTGCTGCGCGATGCGTTGCGCGCCGAGGGCGATCTCGTGGTCGGCGACAACGAGCCTTACGCCGTGAGTGACGCGACCGACTACACCATTCCGGTTCACGCCGAGCAGCGCGGACTCGTCAACACCGGAATCGAAATCCGGCAGGATCTGATCGGAGATGACTTCGGCCAGCAGCAATGGGCTGAACGTCTCGCGCGCATCTTTCGCGGTATCGAAGACACGCTGCACGCGAGCAAGCTGCTTGCGCCGTAATCCAACGCTTTGAAAAAACATCGAATTTGCGGGCTTGAGCGGTGGCGCTTGACAGGCAACCATTTGGTTGCCTATTATTCTCAGTATGGATGAAGTCTTCAAGGCACTGGCCGACGGTTCACGGCGTTCACTGCTGGACAGGCTTCACGCCCGCAACGGTCAGACGTTGCTGGAACTCTGCGACGGCCTCGACATGACGCGTCAGGCCGTGACCAAGCATCTTCGCATTCTCGAAGACGCCAACCTCGTGACGGCCATCAGGCACGGCCGCGAGAAGCTGCACTATCTCAACCCGGTCCCGATCCATCAGATCGGAGAACGGTGGATTGCAAAATTCGAGCGCGCAAAACTCGTCGCGCTCGCCGAACTGAAACGTCAACTGGAGAAGCGTGATGAGTAAACCCGAATTTATCTACACGACCTACATCAGGACCACGCCGGACAGGCTCTGGCATGCGCTGACCGACCGCGACTTCGCGCGGCGCTACTGGATGGATTGCACGCTGACCTCCGATTGGAAAGCCGGCGCGCGCATGACGATGGAGCGCGGCGGCGAACTCAAGAACGAATGCATGATTCTGGAGTCCGATCCGCCGCGGAAAATGTCCTACAGCTGGCATTCGGTGTTCGACCCCGACATGAAGAAGGAATTGCCGTCGCAGGTGACGTATCTGATCGAACAGCACGGCGATGTCGTGAAGTTCACCGTCATCCATGAGGGCTTCGGCGCGGGCAGCAAGACACTGCCGAGCGTGTCGTTCGGCTGGCCGATGGTGATGGCGAGCCTCAAGAGCATTCTGGAAACCGGCGAGCCGCTGAAGCTCGACCCATCGACGATCGCGCGCACGGAGACGATCCATGAGCAAGCCTGAATTCGTTTACGTCACCTATATCAAGACCACGCCGGAAAAATTATGGGAGGCGCTGACATCGCGCGAGACCAACAAGCTCTATTGGTTCGGCGCGTATCAGGAGAGCGACTGGAAACCCGGCTCGGCGTGGAAAATCACCTATCCCGACGGACGCATCATGGACTCGGGCGAGATTCTCGAATGCGAGAAACCGAAGCGCATCGTCATCAAATGGCGCAATGAGTGGAGCGAGGAGATCAAGGCCGAAGGCTACTCGCAATGCACGATGGAGATCGAACAGGTGGATGGCGCGGTGAAATTCACCGTGATGCACGCCATCGGCCGCGACGGCACGAAGTTCATCGGCGCGGTTTCCGGCGGCTGGCCGAAGATTTTGTCCAACCTCAAATCGCTGCTTGAAACCGGCAAGGTCGCGCTGGAAACGAAAGAGATGAAATCCGCATGAGCAGACCGAATACCGTCTACACCATCTACATCGCCTCGACGCCTGCAAAGGTGTTCGAGGCGCTGACAACCGCTCACTACTCGAAGCAGTATTTCTTCGGCTTCGCGGTGGAATGCGAACTGAAAGCCGGCGGCGCATTCACCGTGCGTGCGCCGGACGGTTCGGTGCATATCGGCGGCAAGGTGCTGGAATGCGATCCGCCGCACAAATTGCGCGTGACGTGGAACGTGACCTGGCCCGGTCTCGTCGAAAAACTCGGCGAGACCTATGTGACGTATGACATCGCGCAAGCGGGCGATTCCGTTCGCCTCACGATGACAGAGTCGCATGAACGCGATCTGCCGGAAGATATTTTGTCGGGCGGACGTGCGGGCTGGCCTGCAATTCTCTCCAGCCTCCAGAGCGTGCAGGAGACCGGCAGGCCGCTGTCGGTGAAAATGGAACCGCCGATGAAGATGATCGCGGCGCTGAAGGCGATGGGCGTAAAGGTGCCGGGTTGACTCCCTCCCCTCGATGGGGAGGGACTACCCCCTCGCCCGCAATTCCCTGCGCAGCACCTTGCCCGTCGCCGTCATCGGCAATTCGGTCGCGAACTCGATGAATCGCGGATATTCATGCGCGGCGAGCTGCACTTTCACGAAATCCTGAATCTCTTTCGCGAGCTTATCGCCCGCTTCGTATCCGGGACGCAGCACGATCCACGCTTTAATGGACTCGGTGCGGATCGGATCGGGAATGCCCACAACGGCCGTGATCGCAACCGCCGGATGTTTCATCAACGTGTGCTCGATCTCGGACGGGCCGACGCGATAGCCGGCGGTCGTAATCACGTCGTCCTCGCGGCTGACGTACCAGAAATATCCGTCGCTATCCTGAATGCCGAGGTCGCCGGTCATCAGAAAGCCGCCGGCATATTTCTTTTTCGTCGCGTCGGGATTGCGCCAGTATTCGAGCATCATGCACGGGTTCGGCGCACGCACGCCGACGATGCCGCGCTCGCCGTGCGGCATTTCCTCGCCCTGCTCGTTCACGATGCGCACGTCGAAGCCCGGCACCGCCTTGCCCATCGAGCCGGGACGGATCGGAAACAGTTTCTCGTTCGACCCCACAACAAGATTGCATTCGGTCTGCCCGTACACCTCATGCGCCTCGATGCCGAAAGTGTTGCGTACCCAGCCGAGCATTTCGGCACCGAGCGACTCGCCACCGGTCAGCATGCTGCGCAGCTTCACGCCGTCGTGTTTCACATTCGCCTGCCGCATCAGCTTCAGCGCGGTCGGCGGCAGAAAAACATTTCGGATTTTGTGATCCGCCATCAGCTGCATCGCGGCCTGCGGCTCGAATTTCTTCGCGCGATGGCCGACCACCGGCACGCCGTGAAACCACGCACACAATAGCGCATTGAACAGGCCGCCGATCCACGCCCAGTCCGCCGGCGTCCACATCACATCGCCGGGCTTCGGCAGAAAGTCATGCACCATTTCCACTTCAGGCATGTGGCCGATCAGGACGCGATGTCCGTGCAGCGCGCCCTTTGGGTTACCTGTCGTGCCGGAGGTGTAGATGATGATCGCCGGATCGTCTGCGCTCGTGTCAATACTTGCAAAATCGGTAGACGCGCTTTCGACGGAATTCCAGAATGACTTTGCGCCCTGCGGCGTCGCGTTGCCAGCGACGTAAACGTGCTTGAGGTCCGGCAGCCGGTCGCGGATTTTCGCGATCTTTGCGTAGCCGCCCTCGTCGGTGACGATGGCCCTGGCGTTGCTGTTGGAGAGACGGAATTCCAGCGCGTCCTCGCCGAACAGCGCGAACAGCGGAATCGAAATCAGCCCTGAACGAAACGCGGCGAGATGCGCGATCGGCAATTCGACCGATTGGGTGAGAAACACCGCGACGCGATCTTCGCGAACCAGTCCGTCGGCCTTCAGGACATTGGCGAAGCGTTTCGACCAATCGCGCATCTGCGCGAACCAGATGTTGCGCGTGCTGCCGTCCTCATCGACATAGATCAGCGCGCGCTTGTCGCCGTCGGCATGACGGTCGCAGCACGCCACCGCCATGTTGAACCGCGCTGGAATATCCCAGCGGAAATTCTTGTAAAGCTCGTCGTAGGAATTTGTTTCGGTGAGCATGGCGATCTCGGCATTGAACGTCGCACGCAGTGATACGTCACCTACTTGTCATCACCGGGCTCCCGGTGATCCCGATGAATTGAGCACTGCGCCTCGATGATCGAGATGGCCGGGACAAGCCCGGCCATGACAAGAAACATGATACTACACGCCTAGCCCGACAGCGCCGCTTTCACCAGACCGCTCGCCTTGCCGAAATCCATCTGGCCGGCGTATTTGCCGCGCAAGACGCCGATCACCTTGCCCATGTCCTTCATGCCGGCAGCACCGGTGTCCTTGGTCGCGGCGACAATCGCGGCCTTCACCTCGTCGTCGGACATCTGCTTGGGAAGATACGCGCTGATGATCGCGATCTCCTGCTTTTCCTGTTCGGCCAGTTCATTGCGCCCGCCCTTGAGGTAAAGCTCGACCGATTCCTGACGCTGCTTGATCATCTTTTGCAGCACGCCGAGAATATCCTCGTCCGACAGCGGCGGCTTGCCCTGCCCGCGCGCCTCGATGTCGGAATTCTTCAGCGTCGAATTGACCATGCGCAGCGTGGACAACTTGCGCTCGTCCTTCGCCTTCATCGCATCCTTGACGGCGTTGTTGATGTCGTCGCGCAGCATGATGGTCTCCCCTGATGTTCGTTCGGCGTCGGGCGCCGTCTTTGCGACGAACCTAAGCGGTTTCCGCAGAGGCCACAACCGCAGCCGCTAGGTGTTGAAACGGAAATGCATCACGTCGCCGTCGGCAACGACATACTCTTTGCCTTCGAGGCGCAGCTTGCCGCCGTCGCGCGCGCCGGCCTCGCCGCCGAGCTTCACGTAGTCGTCGTAGCCGATGGTCTCGGCGCGGATGAAACCTTTTTCAAAGTCGGTGTGAATGACGCCCGCCGCCGCAGGTCCCTTGGTGCCCTTAGTGATAGTCCAGGCGCGCGCTTCCTTCGGGCCGACGGTGAAGTAGGTGATGAGATGCAACAGTTCGTATCCGGCACGAATGAGGCGGTCGAGTCCCGCTTCTTCGAGACCGAGCGTATCGAGAAATTCCGCACGCTCTTCTTTCGAGAGCGTCGCGATCTCGGATTCGATCTTGGCGGAGATCGCAACCGCCACCGCGCCTTCCTCGACGTTGCAGACATAGAGAACCGGCTTCGACGTCAACAATCCGAGCATGCGAAACGCGCGCTCTTCTTCCGGCTTGCGTTCGAGGAAACGCGCGGGCTTGCCGTCGCGCAACAGTTTCAGCGAACGCTCGACGAGATCGAGCTGCTCCTTGGAATCCTTGTCGCCGCCCTTCGCCTTCTTCGACAGATTGTCGACGCGCTTTTCGAGGCTTTCGAGATCGGCGAGCATCAATTCGGTTTCGATGACTTCGATGTCGGCAAGCGGCGCGCTCTTGCCTTCGACGTGCGTGATGTCGGAGTCTTCAAAACAGCGCACCACATGCGCCACCGCATCGACTTCGCGGATGGTGGCGAGAAACTGGTTGCCGAGGCCCTCGCCTTTCGACGCGCCCTTCACGAGTCCCGCGATGTCCACGAATGTCAAACGTGTGGGAATGATCTGCGCGGATTTCGCAATCGCCGCCAGTTTATCCAAGCGCGGATCGGGCACCGCGACTTCGCCGACATTCGGCTCGATGGTGCAGAACGGATAATTCGCCGCCTGCGCCGCCGCCGTTTCGGTCAGCGCGTTGAACAGAGTAGACTTGCCGACGTTCGGCAGTCCGACGATGCCGCATTTGAAACCCATAACCCGTCCTGAATTCCGCCGATGCGCCTACGCGTCATCGTCCTTAGAAGTGAAACCCTTCGCATCCATCGCAAGATGCACCTTGTTCTGAAACGCCGAATCCTTGCCCTCGACGATCAGCGCCGCGTTCTCAGCGACGATGTCGCACAGCGCCGTTACCCACGGCATTTCGCTTTTGGCGAAATCGTTCAGCACATGTGAATGCACCAGATCCTTCACGCCCGGATGCCCGACGCCGAGCCGCACGCGGCGATACTCGTTGCCGACATGCGCGGAGATCGAACGCAGGCCGTTATGCCCGGCGATGCCGCCGCCGATTTTCACCCGCAACTTCGCTGGCGGCAGTTCGATCTCGTCGTGAAACACCGTGATGTCGCCGACCTCGATCTTGAAAAACTTCGCGGCCTCCCCGACCGGCAAACCTGAGTCGTTCATGTAAGTGGTCGGCTTGAGAAGGATGACGCGCTCGCCGCCGATCGTGCCTTCGGAGGTCTCGCCCTGAAAGCGACGGCGCCACGGACCGAATCCGTGACGCCGCGCGATGTCGTCCACAGCCATGAACCCGATATTGTGCCGGTTGCCCTGATACTTCGCGCCGGGATTTCCCAGTCCGACGAACAGGCGCATGGCGCGGATTCACTCCAACCGTGCTTACTTCTTCTTGTCGCCACC
>JAFKKP010000228.1 GCA_017305515.1 Hyphomicrobiales bacterium | reverse complement strand
TGGAAGGCACCGTCGCTTCCGTGCCTCCGCAGGGCGGCCGCAAGCATCCGCAGCAGGAATTCCTGCAGGTGGACACGACCAACATTCTCTTCATCTGCGGCGGCGCGTTCTCAGGGTTGGAGAAGATCATCTCCGCGCGCGGACGCTCAACTTCTATTGGTTTCGCGGCTCAGGTGCTCGCGCCCGAAGATCGCCGCACCGGCGAAATCTTCCGCGAGGTCGAGCCTGAGGATTTGCTGAAGTACGGTCTCATTCCGGAGTTCGTCGGCCGTCTGCCGGTCGTCGCCACGCTGGAAGATTTGGACGAGGCGTCGCTCAAGAAGATTCTTGTCGAGCCGAAGAACGCGCTGGTGAAGCAGTATCAGCGCCTGTTCGAGATGGAGAACATCGAACTGACCTTCGCGGACGAAGCTCTGGGCGCGGTCGCACGAAAGGCTATCGAGCGCAAAACCGGCGCACGCGGATTGCGGTCCATCCTCGAGAGCATTCTGCTGGAGACAATGTTCGATCTTCCGGGTCTGGAAGGCGTCGAGGAAGTCGTCATCTCGCGCGAAGTCGTCGAAGCCACCGCACGTCCGCTCTACATTTACGCGGACCGCGCCAAGGAAGAGACCAGCGCCAGCGCGTGAGGCCTGTTCCTCATCCTGAGGAGCGATCCGACCGGATCGCGTCTCGAAGGATGATGACTTGTGCCAGCCGTCTCATGGTTCGAGACGCGCGTTGCGCTCCTCACCATGAGGGTTCCGTCATTAATAGCGCCGTCGGCCGGAGCCGGCGGCGTTCGTTTTTGCGGTTCCCGACGCCTGACTTGTCCCCAAACCGCAGGCATTTTCCGCTCACTTGACACCCCCATGCGCCATAGCCACCTAATGGTGTGCCGCGCAAAAAGAGTCGTCTCGGATTCGCGGCGGACTACCCGGTCAGGTGAGGGATTGCTTAGGCAATCAACGGCTCCAGAGAGCCCTTATTTCTCCGGCACACTAAGCACCTTGCGACGGTTGCGTCTGAATGGCGGGCCAAGGCAAGGGGGCGCAATGAAAGGAAGATGGGCATGACTGCCTCAAAGCCTCGTCCAACAATCGTTCCCGGCGAAAGCCACTCCTATCCGGTATTGCCGCTTCGCGACATCGTCGTTTTCCCGCACATGATCGTGCCGCTGTTCGTCGGCCGCGAGAAATCGATCAAGGCGCTCGAAGAGGTGATGAAGAACGACGCGCTGATTTTCCTCGCGACGCAGAAGAATGCGTCCGACGACGATCCGTCGCCGGATTCGATTTACGAAATCGGCACGCTCGCCAATGTGTTGCAGCTCCTGAAACTCCCCGACGGCACCGTGAAGGTGCTGGTGGAAGGCCTTGAGCGCGCCAAGGCCGGCAAATATTCCGACCGCGCCGAATACTACGAAGCCACCGCAACCGCGCTCGCCGACGAAGACGCCGACAGCGTCGAGGTCGAGGCGCTGTCGCGCTCGGTCGTGTCCGACTTCGAGAGCTATGTGAAGCTGAACAAGAAGATTTCGGCGGAAGTCGTTGGCGTCGTCCAGCAGATCACGGATTTCGCCAAGCTCGCCGACACGGTTGCTTCGCATCTCGCCGTCAAAATCTCGGATCGCCAGGCGATCCTGGAAACGCTGTCCGTGTCCAAGCGCCTCGAGAAGGTGATGGGCATGATGGAGAGCGAGATCTCGGTGTTGCAGGTCGAGAAGAAGATCCGCTCGCGCGTCAAGCGCCAGATGGAGAAGACCCAGCGCGAGTATTATCTCAACGAGCAGATGAAGGCGATCCAGAAGGAACTCGGCGACGACGAAGGCCGCGACGAGCTGGCCGATCTGGAAGAGAAAATCGCCAAGACCAAGCTCTCGAAGGAGGCTCGCGAGAAGGCGACGCATGAACTGAAGAAGCTGCGGCAGATGTCTCCGATGTCCGCCGAAGCGACCGTCGTGCGCAACTATCTCGACTGGCTGCTGTCGATCCCGTGGGGCAAGAAGTCCAAGGTCAAGAAGGACCTCGTCGCCGCACAGGAAGTGCTCGACTCGGATCACTACGGGCTTGAGAAGGTGAAGGACCGCATCGTCGAGTATCTCGCCGTGCAGTCGCGCGCCAACAAGCTGACCGGACCGATCCTGTGCCTCGTCGGACCTCCCGGCGTCGGCAAGACCTCGCTCGGCAAGTCGATCGCGAAGGCGACCGGACGTGAGTTCGTGCACGTCTCGCTCGGCGGCGTGCGCGACGAAGCGGAAATCCGCGGACATCGCCGCACCTATATCGGCTCGATGCCCGGCAAGATCATCCAGTCGATGCGCAAGGCGAAGACCTCGAACCCGCTGTTCCTGCTGGACGAGATCGACAAGATGGGCGCCGACTTTCGCGGCGATCCGTCGTCGGCTCTGCTTGAGGTGTTGGACCCCGAGCAGAACGCGACGTTCAACGATCACTATCTCGAAGTGGACTACGATCTCTCCAACGTGATGTTCATCACGACCGCGAATACGCTCAATATTCCCGGGCCGCTGATGGACCGCATGGAGATCATCCGCATCGCCGGCTACACCGAGAACGAGAAGGTGGAGATCGCCCGCAAGCATCTCATCCCGAACGCGCTCGCCAAGCACGGCCTTGAGTCCAAGGAATGGTCGATCGACGACGACGCATTGTCGTTCCTGATCCGCCGCTACACCCGCGAAGCGGGCGTGCGTAACCTCGAGCGTGAGATTTCGACACTCGCCCGCAAGGCGGTGAAGGATCTGATGATCTCGAAGAAGACGTCGGTGAAGATCACGCCGGCGGTCGTCGAGGAATATCTCGGCGTGCCGAAATATCGCTACGGCGAGATCGAGACCGACGATCAGGTCGGCGTCGTCACGGGCCTGGCATGGACCGATGTCGGCGGCGAGTTGCTGACGATTGAATCCGTGATGATGCCCGGCAAGGGCCGCATGACGGTGACGGGCAATCTGCGCGACGTGATGAAGGAATCGATTTCGGCGGCGGCGTCTTACGTCCGCTCGCGCGCGATCACCTACGGCATCGAGCCGCCTCTGTTCGAGCGCCGTGACATTCACGTCCACGTGCCGGAGGGCGCAACGCCGAAGGACGGCCCGTCCGCCGGCGTTGCGATGACGACCTCCATCGTCTCGGTGCTGACGGGCATTCCGATCCGTCACGACGTGGCGATGACGGGCGAGATCACGCTGCGGGGCAGGGTATTGCCCATCGGCGGTCTGAAGGAGAAGCTGTTGGCTGCCGCGCGTGGCGGCATCAAGACGGTCTTCATTCCTGAGGACAACGCGAAAGACCTCACGGAGATTTCGGACGCCATCAAGGGCGGACTCGAAATCATCCCGGTCGCGCGGATGGACGAAGTGCTCGCCAAGGCGCTCGTTCGTCAGCCGAAGCCCATCGTCTGGGAGGAAGATACGAAAGTGCTTCCCAAACCGGACGTCGCCGACGAGGCGGGCGGTCTGACGGCGCACTGATCGTCTGTGAAACTGAAAATGAAACGGCGCCTTCGGGCGCCGTTTTTGTTTTGGGAACAGCCGCTGCGGATTGATCGAACCGCGCGCGCAGTCTAAACAACAGGGACGGGCGATTAGCTCAGCTGGTTAGAGCATCTCGTTTACACCGAGAGGGTCGGCAGTTCGAATCTGTCATCGCCTACCAATTTAGTTGCCGTGGTGCTGGTACTGCCGGGAAGCGCAACGGAGGCCGGCAACTATTGGCCGCCCAATCCGTTTCCTTCACTCACGGAACATGACGGCGAACTTGCCGAAACGTCGATCAATTCGCGCGGCGAGCCATCGATGCCTGTGATCTTGGGATTAGGTCCGATCTTGCCGACAGTGACGGTGGCCGTACAGCTCGAGAACGACGGATTGAACGAAACGACAACACGCGTTGCAACGCCATCGCCAGATCGTTGTCCGACCATCACGATCTGATCGCCCTGGAAAATTTTTGTCGTGGATTCCTCCGGTCCTTTTTCCACGGTTCTGGCCGGGGCGACCATCCCGGTTCCTACCGCGTGACCTCGAACGAATGTTCGCCCGGACCCGCTGACGTAAATCGTGCGCTCGAAACGAGGCGTTGCAGAAATCTGCTGGCCGGAAGCAAGCAGCTTCATCGTCATCGACTGCGCCCAATACACGCGAACAGTCTTGTTGTAGAGCTGCTGCGGTGCAGCCGAACAAGCCGTCGGCACCAAGACCGCGAGGCAAAGGAAGGCGAATGAAGTTCTGTTGTGCATATTAAATGCCCCGTTGTGACAAGTGTACCTTAACTCCCGAATCTCTCGCCGCCTACCGAACATCACGACATTTGGATTTGACAGCCGCGTCACGAGATTGCTCCATCGCGCCAGGCGCTGAATATGCGCGCGCTAGGGACTCATAATTATGAAAAACTTTATTGGCACGACCGTTTTTGCACTTCTTGCTTCAACCGGCCTTTCGCTTGCCGCGCCGCAAAGTTTTTACGGCAAGACGCTCAAGGTGACGTGGAACGAAGAGCGCAGCCAGCGCACGCAGGGCGAGGGCGAATTTAAATCGAAATCCGTGCCGCTGTCGTTCACCGTGTATGTCAGCAGCAAGGGTCAGTTGTTTCGGCGCCTGACGTCGTCATCCGGCCGCGCGAGCGGCTCGAAGGATCGTGTCGGCTCGGGTGGCACCGACAGCGAGGGCGCGGGTTCGGTTTCGTTTGCGGGCAGCACGCTCGTCTACACCGCCAACAATGGCGGTCTGGGGCGGCGCATCCGCGTCACCTTCGATGGCGGATCGTCGTGCAGCGCCGAGGTCGTGACCGGTAAAAGCGGCTCAGGGATTCAAACCGTTCGCAGCAATGCGACCGGCAAGATGCAGGAATTTCAATCCGTGTCTGCGGGTGCTGCGTCCTGCTCGGTTCAGGACGGCAACGCGTTCGCGGGCTGAGCCTGTTCTTAAGGCTTCTTCGCCAACGTGAATTCCGATTGCGTCAGGCGGCATGGCTTGCCGCTCGCACAATCCTTGATCGGCAGCACCTTGGCGTTGCGCACGGCGCGCTCCTTGGCGTCCTCCGAGCGATGCGGCGTCAGCACCGACATCGCGCTTCGCAGCGCCTCGGCGATGTCCTCGTTGGCGGCTTCATCGGTCTTGTCGGTGAGAACGACGGTGTCGATGACGTCGTGGTTGCGGACATCTAGATCGAGAAACACCATGCCGATCGGCAGCGGCTGAAGATCGATGCCGGAGAATTTGCAGGTCCATTTGTTCTGACAATTCGACAGCAGACGCCGCCCTTCGGGGCGCCACGAGCAATCCGGCTTGATGTCCTTGCGGACGACGCAGATTGCGATGTCCGGCGCTGCGTTGAGATTGGCCTTGGTGTTGCCGAGGCCCGGCACGCCATCCCACGGGCTGCCGTTGGCTTTGGTTTTGTCGGCCGTCACGGTGATGTCGTAGGTCGTGTCCGCCGCCTGCGCCGGCGGCGCGGCCATCGCGAATACCAGCAACGAGATTGAACAAATCGCTCTCATGCCTTTTCTTCCCAGATTGCGGCCAGATGCACAATGGTGCGCACCGCCGCTTCCATGTCCTGCACGCTGACCCATTCGAGGCGCGAGTGGAAGGCGTGTTCGCCTGCAAAAATATTGGGGCAGGGCAGCCCCATGAACGACAGCCGCGAGCCGTCGGTGCCGCCGCGAATGCTGGACCGGATCGGTTTCAACCCGGCGCGCGCGATTGCCTCCATCGCATGCGCGACGACCTGCGGATGTTTGTCGAGCACCTCTTTCATGTTGCGGTATTGCTTTTTGATCTCGATTGTCGCGGAAGAGCGCGGAAAATCCGTCAGTACGTCTTTGACGATTTTTTCCAGCAATGTTTCCTTGTCCTTCAAACCCTGCTCGCTGAAGTCGCGCACGATCAGCGACAGCGTGGCGGAATCCAGTCCGCCTTCAAGCCCGACCGGATGCAGAAAGCCGTCGCGGCCTTCGGTGTTCTCCGGCGACATATCCGCCGGCAGCGCATCGACGATGCGCGCGGCGATTTTCAGCGCATGCTCCATTTTGTCTTTTGCGAAGCCCGGATGCGCGCTGACGCCCTGAATGTTCACAGTCGCGCCGTCCGCGGAGAATGTTTCGTCCTCGAGATGGCCCGCGCTTTCGCCGTCGATGGTGTAGCCGAAATCCGAGCCGAGCTTTTTCAGATCGACTTTATCCGCGCCGCGTCCGATTTCCTCGTCCGGTGTGAACAGCACCTTGATGGTGCCGTGTTTGATCTGCGGATTGCGGACGAGAATGCGAATCGCATCCATGATCTCGGCGATGCCGGCCTTGTTGTCGGCGCCTAGCAGCGTGGTGCCGTCGGTAGTGACGATGTCGTTGCCGATCTGACCGGCGAGGGCCGGGTGCTCGTTGGCGCGGATGATCTGCGTTTTGTCGGCAGGCAGCACGATGTCGCCGCCGGAATAATTCTTCACGATCTGCGGCTTCACATCCTTGCCGGTGCAGTCCGGCGAGGTGTCCATGTGCGAGCAGAAGCAGATCGTTGGCACCTTCTTGTCCGTCGTCGCCGGAACGGTCGCATAGACGTAGCCATGCTCGTCCATGTGCGCGTCGGCGAGACCGAGATCGCGCAATTCCTGCGCGAGCAGGCGGCCGAGGTCTTTCTGCTTGTCGGTGGAGGGGCAGGTGGGAGAGGCGGGATCGGACTGGGTGTCGATCCGCACGTAACGCAGAAAACGTTCGAGGACGGTATGGTCGAAAGCGAAAGGCAAGATGTCCGCTCCGTTTCCGATAGTCATACGCGGGCTCGACCCGCGTATCCATCCAACGATTGGCTTCTTGAAGGTGGATTGCCGGGTCAAGCACGGCAATGACAATCATGAAATTGCACAATGATGGCAGCCAAAAAGCAAAACGCCACCCCGCAACTGGAGTGGCGTTTCGATGTCAGAACGGAAAGGGCCTCAGACGGCTTCCTTGAGTTCCTTGGCAGCGCGGAAGGCGACCTTCTTGCTGGCCTTGATCTGGATGGCTTCGCCGGTCGCAGGGTTGCGGCCCATGCGGGCGGCGCGCTTGCGGACCTGGAGAATGCCGAGGCCGACGATGCGAATGCGCTCGCCCTTCTTCAGGTGCTTGGTGATGCGATCGACGAGATCGGTCAGCAGGGCTTCGGCCTGCTTCTTCGACATTTCATGGTCTTCCGCCATTGCGGCTGCAAGATGCTTGAGCGTGACGGTCGTCGGGGTAGTCGACTTCTTTGCCATATTTAACCCTCCTCGGTGTTGCCGGCTTGCGAGAATGTACGATGTATCAGGGCTTAATTGATTCGGCCGCGGTTTGACTATGCGGTTTCGCCTGTAAACAGCCGATTATTTGAATCGACAGTGGAAAAATGGCCGTTTTGCGGGGGGATTCGCAACAACCTTGACTAAAAACGGGCTGCCCTTTAAGTCCCGGACATCGTGCGGGTCGAACGATCTACGCGGGAGTAGCTCAGTTGGTTAGAGCGCCGGCCTGTCACGCCGGAGGTCGCGGGTTCGAGCCCCGTCTCTCGCGCCACGAATTCTCAGTCTTAATCCCAATCTCAGAGACAATCGGTTTTAGGCGACGCTGCTCGGAGCGGCCACTCGCGCGCGCTCGACGTGCCACAGATAGACGGCAAGGATCGCGACCGGAATTCCGATCAGCGACGTCATCGCGAAGAACCACTCGAACGTCATCCGTTCGATCAGGAAGCCGGAAAATCCGGCAAGGATGCTGCCCGGAAATGCGCACAGCGAGGTCAGCAGCGCGTATTGGCTTGCGGCGTGTTCTGTGGATGCGAGTGTCGACATGTAAGTGATGAGCACGATGGAGGCGAAAGAGTAGGCGAGGTTGTCGATGCTCACGGTGAGCGCGAACAGCCAGAACTCGCCGCCGCCGTGATCGCCGTGCACGGCGAGATACGCCAGCGCCAGATGCGAGGCGGACGCGAACACCGTGCCGATCACCAGCGTTGCCATCATGCCGAGCCGCAAAATCAGATAGCCCGCCATGAAGGTGCCTGCGATGGCGACCCAGAAGCCGAAAACTTTCGTCACGGTCGCGATGTCGCTGTTGGAATAATGCAGGCTCTTGAACAGCGGAATCGCCATTGCGTTGGAAATGTAGCCGGGCATGCGGAAGCCAGCGATCATGATGAGGATCGGGATTGCCATCGGGCCGAGGCGGCTCACCATGTCCTTGATCGGTTCGGTGATAGTCTCGACGATATTCGCAGGTCTGTGGTGTGCGACGAGATCCGACGGCGGCTCCGGCGCAAGAAATGCCGCGATCATGCCGGGGATCATGAAGGCCGCCATGCAGAGATAAGCGGCGCGCCACCCGAATGCGTCGGCGAGATAGAGTGCACCGGCACCCGCGACGAACGTGCCCATGCGCCAGCCGACTTCGGCCCATGAGGTCATCAGCGCCTGCTTCTCTTTGGGGACGACGGTGATGCGCCAGCCGTCGACTACTACGTCCTGCGTGGCACCCGCAAATCCGAGCGCCAGCGAAAACAATATCGTCCACCACAGCCATTGCGCGGGGTCACCGAACGCGATGCCCGCAAGCGTGACCATGACGCCGATCTGCGACACCACGATCCAGCCGCGCCTGCGGCCGAGTAGTGCCGAGAAAACCGGCGCGTCATAGCGGTCGAGAAACGGCGCCCAGAGAAATTTGAGTTTGTAGGCGAGCGTCAGTTCGCTCATCAGGCCGAGAATTTCGATGGAGACTTTCGCCTCCGACAGCCATGCCGATTGCGTAATGTAAACCAAAAGAAAGGGGATGCCGGTCGAGAAGCCGAGGCCGAGTGCCGCTCCGATGCGTCGATCCGAGAACAGATGGCGGAAAGCCATCTTGTCTTCGGCCATCGGCATGACGTGATCCTGCATTGCGCTTATCCGCGATTTGTCGCCTGACACGCCTAGCATTTTTTGCAGCAGCGGTCTTGAATGCCGCACCAAGCGTCCAAAAAGAAACGTCAGGGAGCAGTCATGTCCAAGGGCACCAACCGCAAATATCGTCTTGCCGTCATTCCGGGCGACGGGATCGGCAAGGAAGTGGTGCCGGAGGGCGTGCGCGTGCTGGAAGCCGCCGCCAAGAAATTCAACTTCGAGCTTGAACTGGACGATTTCGATTTCGCGTCGTGCGACTACTACCAGAAGCACGGCAAGATGATGCCGGACGACTGGAAGACGCAGATCGGCAGCCATGACGCGATCTTCTTCGGCGCGGTCGGCATGCCGTCGGTTCTGCCGGACCACATCTCATTGTGGGGATCGTTGATCCTGTTCCGCCGCGAGTTCGATCAGTATGTGAATCTGCGCCCGGTGCGGCTGATGCCCGGTGTGCAATCGCCGCTGGCCAACCGCAAACCCGGCGACATCGATTTCTTCGTGGTGCGCGAGAACACCGAAGGCGAATATTCATCCATCGGCGGGCGGATGTTTCCCAACACGGATCGCGAATGCGTCATTCAGGAAACCGTGATGTCGCGCGTCGGCGTCGATCGGATTCTGAAATTCGCGTTCGAGCTGGCGCAGAGCCGGCCGAAAAAGCATCTCACGTCCGCGACCAAGTCCAACGGCATCTCGATCACCATGCCTTATTGGGACGAGCGCGTTGAGGAGATGGCCAGGAACTATAAGGGCGTGAAGTGGGACAAATTCCACATCGACATTCTCGCCGCTCATTTCGTGCTGAACCCGCACTGGTTCGACGTCGTGGTCGGCTCCAACCTGTTCGGCGATATTCTCTCCGATCTGGGTCCGGCCTGTACCGGCACAATAGGTATTGCGCCCTCCGGCAGCCTGAACCCCGAGCGGAAATTCCCGTCATTGTTCGAGCCGGTGCACGGCTCCGCGCCCGACATCTACGGAAAAGGCATCGCCAATCCGGTGGGACAAATCTGGTCGGCAGCCATGATGCTGGATCATCTCGGCGAACCGGAAGCCGGCAAGGCCGTTGTCTCCGCAATCGAGAAGGTTCTCGCCGACGAGCGCACCCGGACGCGCGATCTCGGCGGCAAGGCGAATACCGTGGAATGCGGCAAGGAAATCGCCCGGCTGCTGGCGTGACGGAATAGCGCATAGAGTGTGCCCGCAAGCATTGCTTGTGGACGGTTCCTGAGACCGGAAATCGTCAAAACAGCTTGTCTTGCTCTGGCTGTTGCGCTGCGCTATTCCCTTGAGAACCATTCCAAATTCGCGCGAATCCGCGCGTTCCACTGGAACAGGGTGAGGGTCGCCGATGGGCGGAATTTTGCAGTCTTATCTGCCTCTTGTCGTCTTTATCGGCGTCGCGACCGTGATCGGCCTGGCGCTTCTGGTCGCCCCCTTCATCGTCGCCTATCAGCAGCCCGATCCGGAAAAGCTCTCGGCCTATGAATGCGGCTTCAATGCTTTCGACGACGCGCGCATGAAGTTCGACGTGCGCTTCTATCTCGTTGCCATTCTTTTCATCATCTTCGATCTCGAAGTCGCCTTCCTGTTTCCCTGGGCGGTGGCGTTCGGCAAGCTCGGCGTCGCCGGTTTCTGGTCGATGATGGTGTTCCTCGGCGTGCTCACGGTTGGGTTCGCCTATGAATGGAAGAAGGGGGCTCTCGAATGGGATTGAGCCCAAGCGTCATTCATAAGCCGGAAGTTGCGAAGGCTTCGACCGGCATCATCGATCCGCGCACCGGCCAGCCGATCGGCGCTGACGATAAATACTTCATGGAGCTGAACAGCGAACTGTCCGACAAGGGCTTCTTCGTTGCCGCGACCGACGATCTCATCACATGGGCGCGCACCGGCTCGCTGATGTGGATGACGTTCGGTCTGGCATGCTGCGCTGTCGAGATGATGCAGGTGTCGATGCCGCGTTATGACGTCGAGCGTTTCGGTTTTGCGCCGCGTGCTTCGCCGCGCCAGTCGGACGTGATGATCGTCGCCGGCACGCTGACCAACAAGATGGCGCCTGCGCTTCGTAAAGTGTACGACCAGATGCCGGAGCCGCGTTACGTGATCTCGATGGGATCGTGCGCCAATGGCGGCGGCTACTACCACTATTCCTATTCGGTGGTGCGCGGCTGCGACCGCATCGTGCC
>JAFKKP010000227.1 GCA_017305515.1 Hyphomicrobiales bacterium | reverse complement strand
CTGCGATGAAAACCGCGACCACGGCGAAAACCAGCATCCCGTAGAGGCCCGAGCCCGTTCCGCCGGGCAGGACTTCACCGAGCTGGATCATCACGAGCGGCACGAGGCCGCCGAGCGGCGTGAAGGAATCGTGCATCGCGTTGACGGCGCCGCATGACAGGCCGGTGGTAACGGCCGCGTAAAGTGCGGACATCGCCGTGCCGAAGCGGACTTCCTTGCCTTCCATGTTGCCGGCCGACGAATCGACGCCCAGCGATGACAAAAGCGGATTGCCTGCGGCCTCGGCCCAATAGGCGACAGCTACGGCAGCAATCAGGATGGAAAGCATTGCGGCGAGGAGCGTCCAGCCCTGGCGCGTGTCACCGATCATCTTTCCGAACGTGTATGGAAGCGCGGCCGACAGGACGAGCATCGCCCAGATGGAAATGACGTTGCTGATTGCCGTGGCGTTCTCGAAAGGGTGCGCGGCATTGACATTGAAGAAGCCGCCGCCATTGGTGCCGAATTGCTTGATCGCTTCCTGGCTCGCGACGGGCCCGAGCGAGATTGTCTGTTTCACGCCTTCAAGCGTCGTTGCGTCTACGGATGCGAGCAAGGTTTGCGGGAGACCGGTTGCGATGTAGGCAAGCGCAACGACTAAGGAAACCGGCAACAGAATGTAAAGTGTGGCCCGCGTCATATCGACCCAGAAATTGCCGACCGTTTTCGCACCCGAACGCGCAAACGCGCGAACAAAAGCCAGCGCAAGCGCAATGCCGGTCGCCGCAGACAGAAAATTTTGCACGGTGAGGCCGGCCATCTGCACAAGATGGCTCATCGTCGTCTCGCCGCCGTAGGCTTGCCAGTTCGTGTTGGTGATGAAACTCGTCGCTGTGTTGAACGCGAGATCGGGCGCAACGGCGCCGAAGCCTTGTGGGTTAAGCGGCAATACCGCCTGCAATCTCAGCAATGCATAGAGAAACACGAAGCCGGCCGCATTGAAGACGAGCATCGCGACGGTATAGCTGCGCCAGTTCTGCTCTTTCGACCTGTCGACGCCCGCGAGCGCGTAGAAGCCCCGCTCGACCGGACCCAATACCGGTGAAAGAAAAGTGCGATCTCCGTTGAAGACGTCTGCCATGAACGCGCCCAGCGGCTTCACGCAAATCAGCACGAGCAGAAAAATGACTGCGATCTGAATCCAGCCGACGATGGTCATGGCAAATGTCTCCGCGAACGGCGCGCGTTAAAATTTCTCAGGATAGAGCAGGGTGATGAGCAGATAGAGGCCGAGCGCGAGTGCGACGGCGAGGCCAAGCAGCGGTCCCATGATGTCCTCCTAAATCCGCTCGCTTGCGGAGGCGTAGAGGATCATCAGGGCGAAGAATGCGAGGCCGAGCGCGAGATAAAGAATATCGAGCATGATCGTCTCCACGAGTAGTCGGAGACTGAACTAGGCCGTTCTGGATAAAGGTTCGATATGGAACAGGCGCGGCCGGTATAAACGCCGCATAAATGAACACTGTCGACGGCACCGAGCCCCGGTTGGCGCGAGGTTTACGGGACGAGTAAAGACCGGTTCGGCCTCGGCCGGTTGGGCTTGAATCGCAGGTCGGCAGCCATTCGGTTGGGCAATCGGCGTATCCTTCAATATGCTTGAGAGGCCCGCCAAAAGCGGGCTTTCATTCAGCGGCGATTAGGAAATGGTCGCAGAGACCTTATCCTGTGTACACTGACCGTCCCGCCAACATGATGCATGCTCCCGCGATGATCCAGCCACAGCGTTTGACCGGTCCGCTGACGCCGCTCGATGCCGCGCTCCGGCTTCTGCTGGATGGCGTGAGCGCGGTGACTCCGGCCGACGTGCCGATCGACGAGGCAGCCGGTTGCGTCTGTGCGGAAACGCGTGTGTCGAAAGTGGCGATTCCAGAATTCGATGTCGCTGCGACGGACGGATGGGCATTGCGCGCGCGAGATCTTGTCGGCGCGACATCCTATTCGCCGCTCCAGCTGATGACACCTCCGCCGTGGGTGGAGGCCGGTGAGCGCATGCCGGAAAATTGCGACTGCGTTGTGGACTCGGGTCTCGTCGAGACGACGGGATCGATGTTTCAGGTCACGGGTGAGGCCGCTCCGGGGCAGGGCGTTCGCCGCGCCGGCGAGGATGTTGCCGCAAGCGACGCGGTTGTTGCTGAAGGAATGCGCTTGAATCACTTCAATCTCCTCGCTGCGAACGCGGCGGGTTTGAAGCGGCTGAAAGTTCGCCGGCCTCACGTCCGCGTCGTCGACGTGCCGTCGCGCGATGGCGCATCAAACTCAGCGCAGTTTGTCGCCGGATTCGCGCGCGCGTCGGGATGTCGCGTCACGCTGACGCGCGCATTGGCGCGCGATGCGAAATCCATTTCGACTGCGATTGATGTTGAGCCGTGCGATCTCCTGCTAACGGTCGGCGGTACCGGGTCCGGACGAACGGATGCAACGATCGAGGCGTTGACATCGCGAGGCGGGGCGTTCGTGCACGGTATAGCTTTGCAGCCGGGGCGAACTGCGGCGGTGAGCATGAAAGGGACTATGCCGATCATCGCAATTCCAGGCGCGCCGGAGCAGGCGGTGGCCGTGTGTCTGGCGATTGTCCGCCCGCTGATCGAACAACTTTCGGGGCATGCGCCTCAGCAGGGAACGATGCTGCCGCTTGCGCGTAAAATCTCATCTGCGATTGGTTTTTCCGAGGTCGTTCTGCTCGAACGGTCAGGCGACCGGTGGATACCCGGACCGGCCGGACATCTTTCGCTCGGTGCGGTTGCCAAGGCCGATGCCTGGCTGATCGTACCGGGCGACAGTGAAGGCTATGCTGCGGGAACCGCAACCGCCGGACTTCCGCTGCACGAAAATCGATTGCCATGAACAAGCCGACCGCCCCCGACAGCCGCGCAGGCGCCGAACAGGAACAGTTCCTCACCGTCTTGTCGCGTGAGGAGGCGCTTGCGCGATTTGAGTCCGCGCTTTTTCCGCGCAAGCCACCGGCCGAGGAACGCCTGCTTGCAGACGCGCTCGGTCTTGCGTTGGCGGGCGATGTTGTGTCGCAAGGCGATGTGCCGCCGTTCGATCGCTCGAATGTGGATGGCTTCGCGGTGCGTTCGTCCGATCTCGCCCGCGCCAGTGAGGGCTCCGCAGTCAGACTGAAACTGAACGGGGAAGTAATCGCCTGCGGCACCGCGCCGAAATTGTCCTTAATTGAAGGAACGGCAACCGCAATTGCGACCGGCGGCCCCATTCCGCGCGGCGCGGATGCGGTGGTGATGGTCGAACACACGCACCCTGCGGGCGACGGGGCCATTGAAATCCGGCGGTCGGCTACGCCCGGCAATTTCATTTCATATGCGGGGTCGGACATCGCGCGCGGCGAAACGGTTTTGCGTGCAGGCACTCAGATCGGCTCGCGTGAGATCGGGATGCTCGCCGCCTGCGGCATTGCGCGCATTACCGTCGTGAAAAATCCGCGCGTTGCGATCATCTCCACCGGCGATGAACTCGTGCGTCCGGGCGAGATGCTGCGTCCCGCTGCGATCTACGACACCAACGGTGCAATTGTCGCCGCCGCTGTTGCGGAAAACGGCGGCGAGCCGTTTTTTCTCGGCGCGTTTCCCGATGACGAAGCGAAGCTCGAAGCGGTAATGCGCGACGCGCTTTCCAGATACGACATGCTGATCCTGTCGGGCGGCACATCGAAGGGTGAGGGCGACGTGTCCCATCGCATCGTCGCGCGTCTCGGCAAGCCGGGCATTGTGGCGCATGGCGTCGCACTGAAACCCGGCAAGCCGTTGTGTCTTGCCGTCTGCGACAGCAAGCCGGTCGTGATTCTGCCGGGTTTCCCGACATCGGCGATGTTTACATTCCACGATATGATCGTACCGGTGCTGCGCCGTCTTGCCGGATTGCCGCCGCGAAACGACGCGCATGTATTGGCGACGGTGCCGGTGCGGATCGCTTCGGAGATCGGACGCACGGAATTCGTGATGGTCTCGCTGGTCGAAGGCGACAGCGGACTGATCGCATACCCATCGGGCAAGGGCTCAGGCGCGATCACATCATTCGCGCAAGCCGACGGTTTTTTGAAAATCGATGCGCTCGCGGATCAGATGCCGGCGGGAACGCAGGTCGATGTGACGCTGTTCACGCCGCATGTGAAAGTTCCGGACCTTGTGATCGTCGGCAGCCATTGCACGGGCCTCGACATCGTCACCGCGCCGCTCGCGCGGGAGGGATTGTCTGTGCGCACGATCTCCGTCGGAAGCCTCGGAGGACTGGCTGCGGCGCGGCGCGGCGAATGCGATCTCGCGCCGATCCATCTGTTCGATGACAAGACCGATACCTACAACACGCCGTTCCTGATGCCGGGTCTCGAACTCGTGGTGGGTTATCGGCGGATGCAGGGCATCGTGTTTCGCGCAGGCGACAAACGCTTTGAGGGATTGAGCGCGCAGGGCGCCGTCCGCGCGGCTTTGGAAGATCCGTCCTGTCTGATGGTCAATCGCAATCAGGGCGCGGGCACGCGCATCCTGATCGACCGGCTGCTGGGCGAGGCGAGGCCGGACGGTTACTGGAACCAGCCGCGCTCTCACAACGCGGTGGCCGCAGCTGTCGCGCAGCACCGTGCCGACTGGGGAATGACGATTGCGCCGGTTGCGCACGCGGCGGGTCTGAGATTCATACCTTACGCTGAAGAGCACTACGATTTCGCGCTCGTGTCGGCGCGCAGGCAACGCCCCGTCGTTCAGGCATTTCTGCATGCGCTTGCTTCATCGGATGTGCGCAAGGCGCTCGCACAGGCGGAATTCCGTCCCGCGTAAATTAACCGCTATCGTCGAGCGCGGCTATTTGTTCCGCCGCTGCGATGTCTTCAACCGTGTTTGCGTTGAAGAACGGATCGAGCGGTTCGGTCGGCCACTCAACCGTCGCGAGGCGGTAGCGCGCGGTCCAGCGGTCGATCTTGCGGATGTCTTCGACCACAAGCGCGTGACGCAAATCGTTACGAAGCGCGACACTCCATAGCCCGACAACCGGATGCGTCTGTCCGCCGGAAGCAGCCGTGGCGAGCTGCGCATCCTGCGCCATACGCGCCTGCTGCAATCGCGCGACAAGGTCGCGCGGAAGAAACGGGCAGTCGGTTGCGGTGCTCAGAACCCATTCGATGCTGGGACGATGTTCCGCCGCCCAGTCGAGTGCTGCGAGAATTCCCGCGAGCGGTCCGGCAAATCCTTCCACTGTGTCGGCGACGACTGGCAATCCGAAAGGTGCAAACCGCGCGGGATCGCCGTTCGCGTTGAGAATGAGGCCATCGCATTGCGGAGCGATCCGCTCGATCACACGGTCAAGAATGGTGCGGCCGCCGACGGTTTTCATCGGCTTGTCGCCGCCGCCCATGCGGCGCGCGAGACCGCCGGCAAGCAGCACGCCGAGCGTAGCGGGTAGCTTGTCAGTCATCGTCTCCGCCCTTGCGGCGATGGCGCGCGGATTCTTCGGCGACGAAATCGAGATTCTGGTCGAACACGATTCGCTCCTGACCGGACAGCGCGATGAACCGCTTGCCTTTGGTGCGGCCGATCAGCGTTAGCCCGACTTGTCTTGCAAGCTCGACGCCCCAGGCGGTAAATCCGGATCGGGAGACGAGAATGGGGATTCCCATCCGCACGGTCTTGATGACCATCTCGGAGGTGAGCCGTCCCGTCGTGTACATGATCTTGTCTGCGACATCGACATTGTGCCGCCACGCCCAACCGGCGATCTTGTCCACTGCGTTATGGCGTCCGACGTCTTCCATGTAGCAGATCGGCTCGCCTTCCTTGCACAACACGCAGCCGTGGATCGCGCCCGCCTCGAGATAGAGCGACGGCGCGGTGTTGATCGCGTGAGTCATCCGGTAGAGCCAGGATGTGCGCAGCTCTGCTTTCGGCAAAACCGCGCCTTCGACGGCTTCCATCAGGTCGCCGAAGGCGGTGCCTTGAGCGCATCCTGAGGTCAGTGTCTTCTTCTTGAGTTTTTCTTCGAAATTGGTGCCGCGCTCGGTGTAGACAACGACAACACGGAGGTCGTCGTCGTAAACGACTTCGGTGACAACATCGTCCGGCTTGAGCATGCTCTGATTGAGCAGATAGCCGAGCGCCAGATATTCGGGGTAATCGTTGATCGTCATCATGGTGACGATCTCCTGCGCATTCAGATAGAGCGTCAGCGCGCGTTCGACCGGGACTTTGATCTCCACCTGCGCGCCGGTCTGATCGATGCCCGTCACGCTCTCGGTGAGCCGCGGATTCGTCGGGTCAGGCATCACCTTCGGCGCAGATTTGTTCTGCGCGAGTCCGCCCCCGGCTTTGATTTGAACGGTCTTCGTCATTCACTTTCTCTATAGCGCCATTTGGCCGCTGGTCGCCTGGACCATGATACCGAACTGGTCCGGTTCGCGCACTGTTCCTATATAGTGGATGAATCGGGCAATACCGCCCACGCGACATCAGGCAACCCAGTGGCGCAACTATCAGACGACTGTTTCGCGTTCGGCGGGCCGTTGATGTCGGTCGATGAAGCGGTCGCGATCATAGAGAATAGGGTGACGGCGGTCGCCGAGACCGAAACGGTCGATCTTGCCGGTGCTGATGGCCGCGTTCTGTCGGCGGATGTAAGCGCACCGCTTGCGCTGCCGCCGTTTACAAATTCGGCGGTCGATGGCTATGCGGTGCGGAGCGAAGATCTCTTCCGAACCGATCGCGCATTTCCGGTCGCGGGTCGCGTGCAGGCTGGCGCGGTGGCAACCAATTCCATCGCGCCGGGAAAGGCTGTTCGCATTTTCACCGGCGCGCCGATGCCTGCCGGATCGGACACCGTGTTCATGCAGGAGGACGTGCGGATCGACGATGCGGGAAGGGTTGTTCTGCCGCAAGGCCTCAAGCCCGGTGCGAATGTCCGTCCCGCCGGCGAAGATGTCGCCAAGTCTGAGAAGGCTTTGCGCGCCGGACAGGTGTTACGGCCGCAGGATGTCGCGCTCGTCGCGGCATTCGGTCTCACGCGAGTCGAAGTGAAGCGCCGCTTGCGCGTTGCGGTTTTTTCCACCGGCAATGAAGTCGTGTCGCCCGGAACGCCACGCGGCGCGGCGCAATTATACGATTCAAACCGCTTCATGCTCGCGGCGATGCTTCGGCGGATGGGCTGCGAGGTGCGCGATCTCGGCATTCTGCACGACGACAAGACGTCGCTTGCTTCGGCACTCAAGGATGCTGCCAAATCCGCCGATCTCATTCTGACATCGGGCGGTGTGTCGACGGGCGAGGAAGATCACGTCAAGGCGGCCGTTGAAAGCGTTGGCTCGCTGGTGCTGTGGCGCATGGCGATCAAGCCCGGCCGCCCCGTTGCGATGGGTATTATCGGCGGAACGCCGTTCATCGGACTGCCGGGAAATCCGGTGGCGAGTTTCGTGACGTTCACCTACGTCGTTCGCCCGGCGGTTCTCGCGCTTGGCGGCGCAACACCGAATCCGCCGGTGCCGACTCCGGTGCGGTCTGCCTTTGCCTACGCCAAGAAATCCGGCCGGCGTGAATATGTCCGGGTGAGCTTGCGCGAGGGCGCCGATGGCGTGCGTGAGGCGGTGAAATTTCCGCGCGAGGGCGCAGGACTATTGTCGTCGCTTGTGGATACCGATGGTTTGGTCGAACTGAGCGAGGACACGACGGCAGTCAAGCCGGGCGACACCGTCGGCTTTCTGGCCTATTCGAGCTTGCTCTAGTTGACGCCAGTTCACGCCTCCGCCATTGGAACGACATGACCACGACCAAGCTCGATCTGAAGGGCCTCAAATGCCCTTTGCCGGTATTGAAGACGCGCAAGGCGTTGAACGGGCTTTCTGCGGGCGACCGGCTCGAAGTGCATTGCACCGATCCGCTGTCGGTGATCGATATTCCCAATCTGATCCGGGAGACCGGCGATCGTGTCGAGATCGCCGCGCGCGATGAAAAAAGCGTCGTGTTTCTGATCGAGAAACTGAAACCGGCCTAAGCCAGCGGCTTCAGCGTGACGCGCAATCCATCCTTCGGTTTCGGGATCGGCCACATGTGCCATTCCGGATTGTAGCCCCGCTCAATCCCGACCTCGATGTTGCGCAGGAAATGCAGCGTGAAGCATTTCGCCTGCATGTAAGCGAAATGCAATCCAAGGCACATATGCGCGCCGCCGGAGAACGGCACCCACGCGAAGCGATGACGCGCGCGGGTCGCTTCATCGGTGAAACGCAGCGGGTTGAATTCGTCGGGATCGGTCCAGTGTTCTTTCATGTGATGGGTGAACAGCGGATTCATGCCGACCAGCGTTCCCGCCGGAATGTCATAGCCCTTGAAGGTGAAGTCGCGCATGGCGCGGCGCGGGATCGACGGCACCGGCGGCTTCATGCGCATTGCTTCCTTGAACGCCATTTCGGTGAGCGGCATCGCTTCCAGCTTCTCGAAGGGCAGTGCTTCGCCGTCCTTTAGCCCGAGCGATGCGACTTCGTCGCGCAATTTCTGTTGCCATTCGGGATTTGCAGCCAGCATCGATACGAACTGGGTCAATGACGATGTCAGCGTGTCGTGGGCCGCCATCACGAGGAAGCTCATGTGATCGACGATGTCCTGCGCCGACAGCAATGCTCCGTCCTCATGCGTTGCGCGGCAAAGCTGCGAGAACAGATCGTCGCCGCCATTGGCGCGACGAATGGGTATTTGCTCCGAAAAATACTGAACGATCACTTTGCGCCCGTTGACGCCGCGCGCCATCTGCGTGCCAGGCCAGGGCTGACGGATGGGCGCGATCGATGCTGCAACCATGTCGACAAATGCACGCGTTACCTTCTCGACATCGGGCCCGATGCTGGTACCGAGGAACGAGGTAGCTGCAAGATCGAGCGTGAGTTGCTTCATGGCGGGGTAAAACAACATCGGGCCGGGTGACGCGCGCCACTCCGCCACGCGTGATGCGATACCCGAATCCAATTGCGCCAGATACGACTGCATCGGACCTGACTTGAAGGCGACCGACATGGCGCGGCGATGCAGGCGATGTTCGTCGAAATCGAGCAGCATCAATCCACGCGGAAACAGCAAGCCGAGAATCGTTCCCCAGCCGTGGGTAGATGAAAACAACTTCGTCTGATCCATCAGGATCATTTCATTGGCGTCGGGACCAAGCAGCGATACGCTGGTTTCGCCCAACACGCGCGAGCGATAGACGTGGCCAAATCTTTGCGACATTCGCTCGACTTCGCCCTTGGGGTCGGCGAGCACGCTCAGGGTGCGTCCGATCACCGGCCAGCCTTCGTCGCCGGGAATGTGCGCGAGCGCCGCGCGATTTACATTCTTGAATGGAATGTCGGCGGCGGAAGATGTCAGGCTTTGCATCGACATGCGCGATCCCCGGCTTTGTTCGGTGTCAGTATCGCCGCCTTCAGGGCGGAGTTTTGACGGTCAACGTGTCGCCTGTGAACCATATTGGCAAGGGCGGAAAGCGGAATCCGCACCGCGGTTCGACAACGCTCTTGCTAGGGCCTCGCAGCTTGGCCTAAGCCGGGCCTATGAATTTCAAGGCGCGGATCGTGGCATGAAGGTGATTGGACTGGCTGGATGGAGCGGCGCGGGCAAGACGACGCTGCTTACGCAGATCATCCCGCATTTTACCGCCGAAGGACTACGGGTTTCGACGGTCAAGCACGCCCATCACAAATTCGACGTCGATGTTCCGGGCAAGGATTCGTGGCGGCACCGGCAAGCTGGAGCGACCGAGGTGCTGATCGCGTCGGGCCGCCGCTGGGCACTGATGCACGAGTTGCGAGACAATCCCGAACCGCGCCTCACCGAATTGCTCGAGAAGATGGCGCGTGTCGATCTTCTCATCGTCGAGGGGTTCAAGGCGGATTCGCATCCCAAGATCGAAGTGCATCGCGCAGCTAACGGCCGGCCTTTTATGTATCCGGACGATTCAGCCATCGTCGGACTCGTATCCGACACGAAGGCGGACACCAAATTGCCGTTCGCGCACATCGACGATATTCCCGCGGTGGCGCGACTTGTGAAAGCATCTGCGATTAAAATCGAAGACCTGTTCGCGCGCGAAGCCGCCGGAGCCTGACGCTATTCGATTACTGGAATATCCAGCGAAAATCGGGCGACGAGATCGGCGACCTGTTCTTTTGTGAGCGCACGCGGGTTCATTCTACGCAGCATCAAATAGAGCTTTGCGGTTTCTTCGAGTTCTTCGGTTGCGAAGACAGCTGCCTCGAGCGTGTCGCCTGCGACGACCGGACCGTGGTTGGATAACAGCACGCATGAATATTTGCCAGCGAGGCCGCGAATGGCGGCGCCGACTGCTGCATCTCCCGGAGCGTAGTAGGGCACGAGTGCCGTCGATCCGCAGCGCATGACGTAGTATGGCGTCAGCGGCGGCAGCGCATTCTTGGGATCGATTTCCGGCAACATCGACAGCGCAACACAATGCGCGCAATGCAGATGAACGATGGCGCGCGCGGCCTTGCGGGTTTCATAGAGCGCCGCATGAAGCGGAATTTCTTTGGTCGGCGCATCGCCCGATTTCAGGCGGCCAGACTGATCGAGCCGGGAAATCCGGGCGGGATCGAGAAACCCGAGCGAGGCATTGGTCGGCGTTACCAGCCAGCCGTCGTCGTCGAGTCTGACGCTGATATTGCCGGACGATCCCGGCGTCAGCCCGCGCTCGAACAGCGAGCGGCCGAATGTGCAGATTTGTTCGCGCAGTTTCGCTTCTGTCATCGCGATTCCCAATCGGCCCTTTTTCACACGCTTTCGATGCGGCTCAAACGGGTTTTTGCGGCGGCGGAAAGTCATGTTACCAAGCGGTCAATCGCCCGGACAATGGGCCAAGAAAGAAAAGAGGAAACGATGACGGGCACGGGCCGCATCGGCGTGATCGGGCTAGGGTCGATGGGTCTCGGCATGGCGCTGTCGCTCAGCCGTGCCGGTTTCGATGTTGCGGGCTGCGATGTCAACGAAGCCGCCGTCGCAAAGCTCGTTGCCGATGAGATGAAGACTGCGCCCTTCGCCAGCGTCTCGGCCACGCCGTTCGGGCCGAACAGGATCGCCTCGGTTTGCGCGGCGTTGACCACGACGCTGACAACCGCATCCGCATCGCGCGCGGCTTCGGCTGG